>DANA01000086.1:0-2950 GCA_002508495.1 Methanoregula sp. UBA276 | reverse complement strand
TACCACCCCGGCATTCGCTCCATCCGCACCCTTGCCCGGAAACTGAACACGGAAATAAAACGGCTCTTCCCAAAAGACATGCAGATCCTTGCCGAGCCGGGCCGGTTCCTTGTCGCCAATACCTGCACGCTCGTTGCAAAGGTTGTGGGAAAAGCCGTCCGCGATGGCAAACCCTGTTATTACATCAACGACGGGGTGTACCATACCTATTCGGGGCAGGTCTTCGATCACGTCAATTATCCGGTGCTGCCGTTCAAGGAGGGGGAGACCCAGATCTCGTCGGTCTTCGGGCCCACCTGCGATGCGTTCGACACGATCACGCTCTCGGCCGAGCTTCCCGATCTCGACATCGGCGACCTGGTCTATTCCGAGAACATCGGGGCATACTCCCACGCCTCGTCAACCTATTTCAACGGGTTCCCCCCGGCAAAGGTCGTGCATATCAACAAGTAACTCTTCCGTTGCCGGGGGCATCCCCTCCTCCGGATAGTTCCTCCTTTTTTCCCTGCCTGCGGGAACCTTTTTATTAAATCGCATTACAACAAAAATCCTATGCAGATTCGAACTTCTCTCTTGTTATCAGGGTTTATCATAATCCTCATCCTGCTTGTCGGCTGTACAGAAGATACCCCGGACACCCGGTCGTCCGGCACCGGGAGTGCCGGCATCAGTGTCGATGTCGCGGCAATGGACTCCATCCTTCCCTCGACCTACCTCCAGTTCGCCAACCTTGACGTGACCTACATCGATTTCGAGCTCGTGAACCCGACAGGCACCGCACGAACGGTTGTCGTGGAATCGGAGATCCCGGGATTCACGGAGAAGGCGATCAACACCGTGGAAGTCCCCGCGTACGGTAATGTCACGATCGGCCAGACCCCCATGCTCCGCACTGCCGCGATCCCTGTGGAGGTAAAGACCGCCGCACTCCATTACAAGGTCAGCCTCACGGACGGGACACGTATCGATGAGCAGACGTATCCCGTCAAGGTCTTCCCGAAAGATACGATGGTCTGGGAAGTGAAAGATGGGGACGAGGAGTACGACATGTCGCAGTACATCGCCGCATGGGTGACCCCGCATGCTGTTGTGATCGACCCTCTCATGCGCAAGGCGGCGGAGTACCATCCCGAGAAGTCGATTGCGGGATACCAGTGCGGTGAGAGCTGCTCGGAGCAGGAGTGGGCCGAGTACTCGAATGCCCAGGCAAAAGCTGTGTTCACCGCGCTCAAGAACGATTACCGGATCACCTACATCAACTCGCCTATTGCCTTCGGGAGCGGTGGCGACAATCCCCAGCGTGTCCGGCTGCCAAAAGATGCCATGGCTTCGAACTCCGCCAACTGTATCGACGGGACGGTCCTCTACGCTTCGGCGCTGGAGTCCATCGGCATGAACCCCCACATCATCATCCTGCCCACTCACGCCTTTGTCTGCTATGACACGAAGCCAGACGGCGAGGGGTTCACCTGCATAGAGACCACGATGACCGGCTCATCGACATTCGAGGAAGCAGTTGCTGCCGCAGAGGAGGAGTACCAGGAAGAGATAACAAACGGGAACTTCAGGTCCGGTGCATCCCGTGATTACTCGCTTGCGGAGCTGAGAGCAGAAGGCATCCTGCCCATGGAATAACGGGATACTTTCGCCCCCCTTACCATTCTTTTTTCATCCTGCAGACCAACAGGATCTTCATGAAAACGATCTATTTTGTGATTCTCGATACACTCTCCGACTGGGAAGCAGGTCATGTTCTGGCAGAGCTTGGCTCGGGACGCTACCTGAAAGACCCGTCATTACGGTATGATGTTGTCCTGTGTGGGGCGACCCTAAACCCCATAACAACCATGGGCGGGCTGCACATGGTTCCCGATGTTGTCATCAGTGAGATCCATCCAGGCGCAGGCGACCTGCTGCTCCTGCCCGGTGCAGATACCTGGCTTGACCCGGCACAGGATCCGGTTATTACAAAAGTTCGGGAAGTTCTTCGAAGCGATGCGGGTGTCGGGGCGATTTGCGGAGCTACGATGGCTCTTGCAGACGCCGGCCTGCTGGACAACCGCCCGCATACCAGTAATGATCCCACTGTACTGAAAATGTTCTGTCCACGGTACAAGGGCGGGGATTTTTATGTGAACGAACCTGCGGTAACAGATGGCAACCTCATCACGGCAACCGGTTTTGCCCCGGTCGAGTTTGCCTGCCACATCTTCCGGCGGCTGGAGGTCATGAGCCCGGCAACACTCGATGCATGGTACAACCTCTTCACAACCAGAAAGCCGGAGTTTTTTTATGCACTCATGGCATCACTCCCCAAAAGATCCGAAAATCAATAACTTTCCCTTCAGCGTCGCCGGGCAAACCTCAATCCTCCAGCCAGCATTTTCCTGCGTTCCGCCATCCAGACAGGTTTAAACAGGCCGGTTATTTCGCGAGGATTTTGCCCGGATCGGGCAACCGGGGCTGAAGCAGGCGTACCGGAATAACTCCCCCAAAAAATGCCCCATTCAGGCCGGTCGCGTTTCCCCCATGCTGCTGAAACGGGGGCTGAATTGACCCCGGATTGGCAAAAAACAGGGATCTTCCCTGACCATCTACCCAAGGCAGAGGGATACGTTACCACTATGGACACCAGGGCAACCTTTATTCACCGGCAGGCATATCAGTCTCTTGTCCGGAGGGAGACGACCATGGAGACCATGATTGGGAAAGTAACGCATTACTACCCGAAGATCGGGGTCGCGGCAGTTGTCCTTGATGGGCATATTGCCAAAGGCGACCGGATCCACATCTGCGGGCCGCATGACGACCTGCACCAGCCCGTAACTTCATTGGAATGCGAACACGTGCCGATTCGTGAGGCCGATGCCGGCCAGGATATCGGCATCCGGGTGATCGAGCGGGTTCACGAAGGCGATGTCGTGTTTCTTGAAGAGTAGCTCTTTTTTTT
>DANA01000075.1:13458-14860 GCA_002508495.1 Methanoregula sp. UBA276 | reverse complement strand
GCATTCCGAGTCCAAGAAGGAGACAGCTGGAGAAGACCAGACGGCAAAATACGCGGACCGCGTGCGGGGGCTTCCGCCGACCCGGAAGCTCTTCTACGAGCAGCCGGCAGCAATCGAATTTGAGGCAGTGGTTCTTGACTTCTTTGACAATTACGTTGTGCTCGATCAGACCCTCTTCTATCCCGAAGGTGGCGGGCAGCCGGCCGATACCGGGACGCTGGTCACTTCCGACAGCATGGTGCGGGTCGACGAGGTCATCAAGGTCGGCGAGGTGGTCTTCCACCACGTGAGCGGGGGTGTGCTCAGCCGCGGTGAGCGGGTGAAGGGAATGGTGGACGAGGAAAGGCGCCTGTCGCTGATGCGCCACCACACGGCAACCCATGTTCTCCTCCATGCAACCAAAGAGGTGCTCGGGGCGCACATCCACCAGGCCGGTGCCCAGAAAGGGCACGAGAGTTCCCGTGTTGATATCCGGCATTTCAAGCATATCACCTCAGAAGAACTCCGCCGGATCGAGACCGCCGCCAACCGGATGATCATGGCCGACCAGCAGGTCGAAGTCGGGATCGAGAACCGGACCAAAGCCGAGCAGAAGTATGGATTCTCCCTCTACCAGGGCGGTGTGCCTCCCGGGCGGGACATCCGTATCGTGAAAGTTGCCGGTGACATCGAGGCCTGTGCAGGCACGCACTGCCAGAGTACGGGAGAGGTCGGGATCATCAAGATTATCCGGGTCGAGCATATCCAGGACGGCATCGAGCGGATCGAGTTTGCAGCAGGAATTGCGGCAATCTATTACATGCAGCACCTTGAGGGACTGGTGACCGCATCGGCAGATGTCCTCTCCGTCCAGCCGGATAACCTGCCGGCAACGGTCGAGCGGTTCTTCCAGGAGTGGAAGGACCAGCGCAAGGATATTGAACGCTTAAGCCAGAAACTTGTTCAGCTGGAAGTGCAGTCCATCGAGTCCGAGACGATCGGCGGAATCCCGGTCGTGGTCCGGCGCATCGACCTGCCGGCAAAAGACTTGTCAGCTATTGCCGGCAGCGTCTCCGAACGGGGCGGGGTTGCCCTGCTGGCCGGTGCCGGAGAATCGGTACGGGTGGTCCTTACCTCGGGTGATCCGCGGGTGAATGCCGGCGAGATCATCGGGCAGGTCTGTGCCCTCCTTGGCGGCAAGGGCGGGGGCAAACCGGAACTTGCGCAGGGTGGCGGGCCGGATGCAGCCCAGCTGGAGCTTGCCCTGAACGTTGGAAAGGAACGCATCATCTCATCGATTAATGGCTGACAACATCCTCGTGCTGGAACCGGGCGACGAACGGGCGCAGAAGATAGCCCGGGCAATGGCCAGCCAGACTGCAAATGATATTCTCCAGCAGCTGGCAGATGCGCCGGCCAGCCT
>DANA01000075.1:0-13409 GCA_002508495.1 Methanoregula sp. UBA276 | reverse complement strand
GACACAAAATACAGTGTCAAGGGCCGCGAGGTGAAACTCTACTCCTTGACAAACCAGCTCCTGATCGTTGCCCCCCGCCAGTCGCCGGTCCGGTCGCTCATCCTGAAATACGCATCCTTGTTTGCCATTATCCTTGTTGCAACCGTCGCGATAGCGGCATTTGCGCCACTCATGGCCGGGTGGGGATTTGTCGGAGGTACGGCAGCAACTTACGAGAATTTTGCGCCGGCCTCTGCACCCGTGCCGACAGTGGTGGATGCGGATCGCCATGCTGAAGTACAGACCGTTAAGGCCGCGTATGGTGGCGGTATCGACCTTGCTGCCCCATCTAATCCCGACACGGCCATCGCGTTCTTCTTTGGCGGAGTGCTGGTCATCCTCGTCCTCCTCTGCTACGAAGCGTGGCTGTGGAAGAAGAGGAAATAACCCCGTTTCTTTTCTCATCCAGGATGCTGAAATCTCCCTGGTTAATGCTATCTTTCTCTGTTATATTTTTCGATCCAGGTACTCCATCTTCGCGGGACTTCCCCGTTGCCACACAATGTTTTCGAAAAAATTTTTGGATGGCAAAAATTGCGTTCTTTACGATGCCCGCCGCTGACCAAAAAGGGCGCCGTTTCGGCGGCTTCGATTTCTGGTTTGTGAAAACATTTTTGTCGGAGTGTCATCTGCAGGTCATACGGAAGCATCGCATGCGCTATTGAGCACCATGGGGGCCGGACTGGCGGAAGGGGTGGGAATAATTATCGGAAGGAGTAATCCCATGAAAAATATGAGAGAAGAAAATTTTCAGAACTGTGGGTGGTTATTTCGATCCCTGCCACCACCCCCGACAGGAAGCCCCCGTGGCGGCCTCAATCCGGGTATAGTATCATTACCCATCAAAATGCCCCAACCGGATTCATCTGTTTGGGAGTTTTGCATATACGCCATATGGTGCACTATCGCACCCGCAGCCCGACCATTGCGCGACGATGGGGGCCTTGCCGCCCCCATTAGGAGCGCAAGGATGCGGGCGAGGACGGTTATGTTCAATTTTTTGGGGATTTTCATCATCCGGATTTGAACCCCGTTCATGGGCGTTTCTTCAAGGTAGTAATTTTCGTTCTTCCCAGTTTTCCGCACAACCGGTCTCCTGTACGGGGGATGCGATATGTGTCATAAAATATTCGTTTTTCCCATCGGCCCGACAATGGGAGAAAACATTCACAAAAAAAAGAGATTATCGCCGTGTCGCAAGGAAGGCGATGAGCCCTCCGATGCAGAGAGCGAGGAGTGCAGTTGAAGGCAGGAGGGGGGACTGGGTTGCGGTGGGCCAGGGGGTCGGAACGGTTGTCGGGACCGTCGTTTCGATGACCGCCGCAGTAGTTGTCGGGATTGTTGTCGGCGTTGCCGTCACCGGAGCAACGACAAAAAATTTTACCTCGCCAATGTAGCCCTTGGCATCTGCAAAGGTCACCTCATATTCCCCGGCACTCATAACGGCAATCTTTTTGGAGAATGCGCCTGAGCTGTCCTTGATATTGCGGGTGGTCGGGATATACTGCTCGCGGAAGATCACGCCGTCCGGTCCATGGACTTCGATCTTCACCCCGTCCGCGCCGAGGTCCTTGATCGCACCTTCGATCCTGAGGGCATCGGCCAGTTCCTGCGAAAGCGGGGAAGTGATCTCGATCTCGTCGCTGCGGTCGATGAGGGTGACGAGCTGCATGGATACCGAGTCCGAGCTCAGCTTGCTCTCGCCGGTTCCGATGAACTCGGTCTCAACCTTGTACTGGCCGCCGGGAAGTCCCTGGGTGTCGAAGAGCACGTACTGGGTCTCCTGGTTGTCCTGGATGGTCACCGGTCGTTTATCAATCAGGGTCGCCGTGTACTGTGCCTGGTACAGTGTAAGGTAGAAGGTGGTACCGGCCGGCAGGTTGCTCTCAACCGAACATTTCAGGGGGAGGCCGGCCTGTATCTCGTTGACGGGATTGGTGCTGGATTTGTCTGCCGGGCAGGTGACGTAGAGCTGGTATGCTGAAGCAGTGCCTGCAAGGAAGAGCAGGCAGAATGCGAGCAGGATGATCCGTTTTATCATACCAACAAAATCGCCGGGCAGTAATAAAATGTTTCTTCCTGCGTAATCACAGGATGCTAAAAAAAGATCCTCCTGTTTCCTTCAGCACATGGCAATGAAGTTTTTTAAGAGGCGCAGGCCGGTAGCACCGCTCTTCTCGGGATGGAACTGGACCCCGCAGCAGGTGCCGGTTGCTGCAGCAGATGCAAATGTACAGATGTAATCCGTAGCAGCAAGCGTATGTTCAGGAGACGTATCGACAAAGAACGAGTGGACGAAATACACGTATTCCTCCGGCCCGAAGCCGGAAAAGAGCGGGTGGTCCGGGTTCGTAACTGAAAGCGAGTTCCAGCCCATGTGGGGGATCTTGCAGCCCGCAACCCGCGGGAATTTTCTGACCCTGCCCGGGATGAGGCCAAGTCCATTGTGGAGCCCGTGCTCTTCGCTGGTCTCCATGAGCATCTGCATACCAAGGCAGATCCCGAGCAGGGGGACCGAACGGGACGACCGGATGACCACATCCCGCAGCGGGCCAAGCTGCTCCATCCCTTCCGAGAACGCCCCGACACCGGGCAGTACAAGCCCGTCGGCACTTGCGATCTCAGTTTCATCGCAGGTGATAACTGCCCGCGCCCCGGCCTTCTCCAGCCCGCGGATAACGCTGCGGAGGTTCCCAAGACCGTAATCAATAATGGCTATCTTCATCGTCTTCTCCTTCCTGCCGGAGCCGCCAGCACCCGTCGGTTATCCAGGATGCAGGAAGGCCCGCGCCCTCCTGCCACTGCCGGAGTTTTCCGGTCCATTCCTGCCAGAGGCCGGCATGGGTATTTTCTATCTGGTGGATCAATGCCATGTCGCTTGAGGGGCACATGAAACAGCCGATACGATCGATGTTCTGCGCGTACAGGCTGTTATAGGGGGCCCCGCTCTTAAAAATACAGAGCCACACGTGCAGTGCGGTCCAGTTATGGATGGGTGCGGCCGAAAGCTGGGCCCGGACATTCCTGTTGCGCCATACCCGGTCGCTCCGGGCGCGGGTGAGGGATTCATAGCGCCGCTGGCCGATAAACGAGAGGCATTCGCCCCAGCGTTTTCGGATAAGGTCGCCAACCGGTGTGAGCTTGCAGGCCCGGCAGCACCAGCGGGCATTCACGGCCGGCGGCCCCTGCCGTTCGAAGGTTTCCCAGAACGCGCTCCCTCCTGCGGTACGGATCACCTCAAGGTCGAACTCTTGTGCAACAGCGTCGATGTTTGCCAGCGTTTCAGGAAACTCAAGCCCGGTATCGGCAAAGAGCAGCGGGACCTTCCCGAGGGCTTTTTTCACGACAAGGAGCGTGGCAAGGCTGTCCTTGCCACCGGAATAGGAGACATTGGGCGGGAGGTGGGGATTTCTGCCGGCAACGTCCCGGACGAATTGGACTGCCTCGTTCTCCGCCCTTTCGAGTTCATGGGAATTTGCCCGGATTGCATCGTCCCATGAGGCGGCACCCGGGATAACCTGTGACGCAACGTTGCGCCGGGTCCGGACAATGGAACCCTTTGTCATGCCGCGGGCAGTGGCGGCATCCACCTTTGCCCTCCCGACACCGATACAGGTCCGATCCGGTGCAAGGATGAATACTTCGTCGCCGGCCTGAACATTCTCATCGATGTGCACAAGCCCCGGGGCAAGGACGCTCATGCCCTGGTCGCGGATGAATGGAACGGCATCATCACTGACCATGACGTACCGTTTTGTGGGGGAGAAGAGCGTGCAGGCCTCCGGCCGTGGCACCGGTTCCCAGCGCCGCTCGTGGGGAAAGTACCGGATGATCCCGGCAATACCCCCGCCAGCGATGACCTCCTCCATGCGATCCTTCTCCGGTACCTTGTTGAGGAGCGCGAGATGCCCCTCTGGTATGAGCGGGGCACCGAAATGGTCCGCGTAAACCCGGTTGACCAGCGCGACATCAGAAGGAAAGGCCGGGCGTGCATCGCCCGGGGGGGTGACCGGGATGCTGCGGGTAGCTGCACCGCAGGCACACTGGCGCGCAAGGACCGGCACATGACACGTGTCGCACCAGCGCAGGTGTATCTTTCCCAGGTAAGACGGGCGCATCTGCGCCATATATTCGTGCTTGGGGAATAAAAAGAGGAGGGAGTGCGCTCAATTGACGCAGGTTTTCCTGGTCCCGGGAGTCCTTGCGGGCGGGAGTATTGATAACCCTCGGTTTTCAACTGTACTACAGACACACATGATCGATCCGTGGTTTTTTGCTGCATTCCTCCTCGGCCTTCTGGCAGCGTGCGCCCTCATCCGCGTAGTCCGTATACCGGTTCTTTTCGACCGCATCGTGGCAGCTGCGGTTACCCTGACGGTTACTGCGGCTGCCGGGCTTGTCCTGAGTATTGCGCTTGGCACGATACTCATCCTTGACCTGACCATTGTCATCGTTGTGCTCGGCTATGCGGCCATAATCGCGTCCGGCACGTTCGCACCGGAGGCTGCTGCATGACAGGTCTAATTGCGGATATCCTCATTTACCTCCTGCTGATCGCGGGTGTTGGGTTTGGCGGGATTGCGCTGATGGGGCTCCTGATCTTTCCGGACCTTCACAGCCGCCTCTTCACGGGACTGCGGGCAAGCCTGATCTGCGGGGGATCGGTTCTTGGGGCGGCGATCGTGTACGGGATCTTCCAGTTCATGAATACCGGTGGAGACCAGTATGCACAGCTCGCCCTCCACGCGATCATCCTTGCCGTCATCATTGTTATAGGAGTAACGGTCACCGGCAGACTGGTGCGGGACAAGACAAAAGCCCTGGCGTTTTCCGGATCTGCCGGAAAAGAATAACCCGGCCCGGGGCCCCGCGAATCGTAACGGAATTTTTTTAAAATTATTCAGTCTTCAGGATTTTCCGCTCGTTTCAGGTCAGCGGCAGATGCATCCATGAAGCAGACCACGGCAGCTATCCCGAGAAGAACAACCGTTGGCGTGTATAACGTGAGCAGGGCGAGCGATCCGGCAATGGGGATGCAGAACGTGATGAAGACCGCTGATGAGATGAGCATATAACCGGCAAAGCGGGTCTCCTTGTTTGCAATAGCCGCGCCCATCAGCGCCAGGCTTGAGAAGAGTGCAGTCTGGATCCCTGCAAGGGTCACATCACTGGAGGAAGCATTGCCAATCACATAACCGGCCGTGATGATACCTGCCAGTCCCCCGGCCAGACCGAGGATGAACCGCTTATTCATAGTCGTTGTGTTGGTTTTATGGCGAATAAATCTTGTCGTAACCAGGTACAGCTGCGACTGTGCCGGCGTTTTTTCGTAACGGAATTGTGTGGTAAAATCCTGGTTTTCCCTTTTTTCATCCCTGTGTGGATTTTTCACAAAATTCGCAAAAATCCCTGCAAACGCGCCAAAGTGGCATAATGCAGGGAAATTGGGAAAATTTTGTTTTATTAAAACTCCTTATTTTTCTCCATTTTACCAACAGGAGTCAATTTGAAAGATTGCGCTTTTCATAATTTTTCCGGTCAATTCAACCGTTTTGTTGGATGCTGACCCGATTCAAGGTAAAGAATGCAGTTTGGTGGGAATTCTACGCCTGAAAATGCGATTGCGACCAAAATATTTATTAATTTCAAGAATAACACGGAATATAACCCTTTCCGGTAGGAGGTGGATTTCCCATGGCAGCAGCAAAGAAGGCGGCAGCTAAGAAGCCGGCAACGAAGGCACCTGCAAAGAAGGCAGCGCCCAAGAAGAAATAATCAGATAAAAATCCCTTTTTTTGTTCTTCCCGATATTATCTGCAAATCCTGGCCCCGGGAAACCGGATGGCGGGGACTGATACTTCAAACCCCTTCAACGATTGACCCTGCAGTCTCCATTGGGACGCCGCCGCATCGGTCCATGCTCCATCATCGAATAGTCATCCCGCGATCATCTCACCCGCGTGAGATGGCAAAGTGCATGGTTTTCCAAAGAGCGTTAAAACCGGATACCCGTTACCCTCACTGGCTTCTTAAGGCCGGTTGTCTGCCGGCCGAACTTTCCGGTACAGAACAAGGATAATACACCCGATGATTATCAGGGCGATGAAGACCATGAGGTAGTGCCCGATTCCGGCCCCTTCAATAAGTTCAAGGCTGCCGATCAGGAGCGTGAGGATGGCTGCACCAGCGACCACGAAGTATTCCCCATACATACTCACTCAGGATGTGAGTGGCAGTGGAAAAATCTTCTGGAATGAGAGCGGGAACAAATCCTATCAGGCACCTGACGGGGTAAAAAACCAAAAGAAGTGCGCCGACCGGGATTCCCAACTTAAGGTTATGTGCGCTTACAGATTTTCATTATCCCGCGCACCCAAAACAGGCCTTCTTTTCATTGGGGGGATACGAGGGTTATACAAGGGCTTTGAAAATTGTGAACGCCCTTGCACATGTTACGTGAATGACGGTGAATGAAAAAAAGAAAGGTTATTGCGAGTCCTGCCGGGCCTTGTCGATGAGGGCCTGAAGATCATCTTCATGGATTCGCACAAGGTCCCCGAGCTTGAAAGATTTTAGTTTGCCCTGTTCTATCCATGCCCGTACGGTCCGTGGCTTGATCTTCAGGATCTCCGCTGCCTCTTCAATCGTGTAAATGACATCAACCACGTTCAAAGATTGACCATCGTTTGTTATTATCTCATCGGTCTTCATTCGTCCTCTTTTACTTCCTGATCGCCGTACTTCTCATCATAGAGCTGTTTAAGTGCCTTGAATCGGGCAGATTTCAAGAGCTCTAAACTGTTGGTCCTCATGACATCCTGCAAGGCCTCATCCGCGCTTACTATCTCCGCGTGATCCCGTTCTCCCTGCCATTGTGTGCCGTGAATGAGAACAAACCGGCCATCCTTCAGGACCGTAAGCCCCAAGTGCCGGCCCGTGCTGCCGCTCGTGTAGTTGCGACCGTCCCAGTAATCCAGGTTCGCGTTATATTCGACATGCGCAACGATCCTTTCTTCATCATAGACCGGTACTTTGTGCGCCATCTTCAGAGCCCCCCGGTGAGTCCTTGCCGTATTCCCTGCGCTGCCGGTACCCGGGGCCCAGCCGGACACTCTCCCGCATTAAGGCGGGATATCGGCGCTCCCTTTGCCCTCCCGTTTACCACGGACAGGAAAGAAGACCAGGGGCACGATAGATCCCCGCCGCTTGTCGTGGTGTTGATCTTGATCGCTTTGCCGGATACGGTCCGGCAGGCATACCCGATCTTTTGAAGGATTACCGCACCGTCCGGCTGCTCCCGGGATTCCTGTACCGGCATGGGTGCGCACCATCGATCCTTAATCATCCGCTGGAGATCCCCCGCTGCGATGTAAACCGCGTGGTCATTCCCGAAGGATTCATACACGATCTTTACCGTGCCATTCTCGAGTGTGAGTTTCCCGCACCGCTGCCAGAGTGAGCCCGCCGATACGGTTTTCTGTGCGTGCTGCGATGCTGTACCGGCGTTTCCTGTTCCCATGCCTGCAAGCTGAGGGGCTGGAGCGCCTTCTTTTTCCAATGATTCCATTACTCCGTTCATGTTTTCACCCGGTGACATTTTGTCACCTAATTGTAAATTGTCGATTAGTGGTAATAAATGTTATTAGGTGTAGTTCTGATGTAAGCGTATGATATCAAACTTCGCAGAAGAGTTATTCTGCGCAAAGTTTCAATTAACCCGTATTTTGGCAATCGGGACCGAATTTATAAGAAAGTTGGGGGAGAGTTCAAGGGATATTATTATAAAAATACTTTTTCTATTCCCCGGACCTAATCATCTGGTCCATGTTTGTACACTCCCCGCTGCCCGGTGCCGGGGGTGCTTGTTGCTCCTTGCCGGCTTCTATCAGCGGTTTCATTAACTCCATGATCCTTTCCAAGAGTGCCTCCTGTTCCCGGAGGAGCTGTCCCTGCTCTCGGATAGTACGATCCATCGCTTTGAGTTCATCGGCAGGGACCGATACGAGCGCCATCAGATAACAACAACCTGAATGATACCCATTACCCGTTCGTGGCAATGCGGGCAGGGCTCCATGAGATACCCGGCGAATCCCTGTTCGGTGAGCGGAGATTTTGCGGAGTATATGATGAATGAATGAACCCGCCGGTAGCTGTCCGGAGTCCAATACCATGCTTTTGCGTAATCATACACCACGCGGGTGAGATCCCCCAGGGGCTTCCCGCAATAAGGGCAGATAATCAGGAGATCCGCCGATATCTCCGTTATCCGTGAACCGTTCACGGATAGCAACAGTTTACCCTCTTTTACGAGAGAAACCGCTAGTTTACGGTACGCGGTATCCAGCTCAGCCTCTTTTTTCAGATTGAGCTCATGGGCCTCTGCTGCCTTCGCTTTACGGATGACCATATCGGCCTCCGCTGCGAGAAGTACATCGATCTGCTCATCGGTGAGCTCCGGGCCGTGTCGTGCCCGAAGGCGGGCCGCGTCCTTGGTGCGCTGGAGCTCTGCCCGCAGGTTCTCTATCTCTGTCTGTGCTGCCGGAGCGGGCTTTTTTGTTGCTCCGGCTGAAAAGAGGACCATCAGCGATCATCCCCTACGATGCCCCTTTCCCGGTTCACCGGAACATGATATTCATCCGGCGCATAGTCGTGCTGGATCTTGTTTACCGGGTCGATCCCGCTCCGGTGGTGCCTGCGCTCCTCCAGGAGATCACCAAGGGTGCTGCTCTCTGTTTCCGTTACTACATTCGCAATGGTCCGGCCCGTTCCGAGTTCGCGGTCTTCTACCCTGAAGGGAACGGTCAGGCATCGGACCCGCCGCCCTGACTGCTGCATATCAAAACTTACATCTTGTGACATTGTTTTTACCTCACTAACTTTTGGTAATTATGATGGGGCTCTGCCGGTAAGAACTTGGATTGAACAACCCGGCATCATCGCCCGTTCCACTCATGGATGCCGGACTTCTGCAGAGAAGTTCTGCCAGCCTCCGATTCGATAGGGTTGTTATACCGGTGCCGGGGGCATCGGGATCGGGAGCCGATAACAGGAGATCCGCCAGTTCCTCATCTTGGACCGTGTCGTACTGTGCGAGGTCCTCGCCCCGTACTGTTCCGGCTGACGTGAGGTCGTCCACCCTGCGTTTAAGCTGCTCAATGCCGGTCATGGTCTCCCTGCCGGGCCTTGTGCATTATTTCCCCGGCCCGCTGATCCAGCTCCGCGCCCGTCATCGTTGCCGCTGCGGTCCTGCCCGCCTGCCGCTGTCCCGGGGTCATCGCATCCGCCTCTGCGATTAATCTGGATACCAGGGCTTCCGTTTCCGGTTCGGTGAGTTTGTCTTCTGGATAGTGGTCCGTCCATACCTTGATCCACTTCCGGCAGTCTGCCCGCTTTTCCGCCGGTGACATTTTGTCCCATGCACTTGTCGGATATTCCTTTGTCGGTGCCGGTGCGAGCTTGTCAGCCCGCCGTTTCAGTGATTCTATGCCGCTCATGATCTGTTCCGTCCTTCTTTCTGTAGTTCCAATTCTGCGATCCGTTTCTCCAGGCTCTCAATCTCCGAATCCCTCAGGAGTGCCGTATATGCTGAAACCGCTGCGATACATGCCCGGGCATACTGGAGCCGGGGGCTGTCCGTGTCCGGGCTTGGTTTGAACCTGTGCGCCGTGCTCCTCTTATGAAGGGTCCGGATAAGCTGGGAGGTCATCCGCTCCAGCTCTTCCCGGGAAATTTTCTTTGGCGATGCTGCCGCGTTATCTTGCGTTTCCCCCGCCGGTACTATCGTGTTACTCATGCCCGTTCCCTCCCTGTTTTTCCGCTCCCCCGGTGACCCTTCCTTTAAGAATTTCTGCCCCTGTGCGGAATGATGGGGCCGGGGCCTTTGCCGGCTTTGTGGCTGAATCAGTGAGGTCCTCCACCTTTTCCCGTATCTTCCGGGAGTTGCTCAAGGCTAACCGTGCCGTACCGGCTACTCCTTTGAGGTCTTCCCTGAGCTGCCCGCATTGCTGGATGGCTTCCCGTGCATCGATGGCGCCCGTTAACCCGGTGAGGAGCCCCATTACCTCCCCAAGACCGCACCGGCGCCTATCTGCGAGCTCTACCCGCATCCAAGGACCGTGCTGATAACATTTGAGAAGGAGCCCCACCAGTACCTGCAGGCTGATCGATGAATCTACCCGGAGATCCCGGCTATCGATGTTTACTTCGATGCTCACACATTCCCAGGTATCATTCAGTCCGTCTTTCCTGAGTACTTCGATAAGCGTAAGGGCATGGTCCGGGCTGAATGGGGGGGCTCCGTTGACCGATAACCGGATGGTTTCCGTCCCATTGCCGTACCGCTCCCAGCTCACGCATTGGCCGGTTGGAAGCGTCCAGGGATACCCGGCCCGGGGGGTTGACTGCTGCATGTTACTATCGCTTGTTTCCGGGCCGTTTCCGGGTTCTTGTGAAAGTAACAGGACCCCCCCCTGTGCCCCCTTAGTAACAAGGGTGAGGTTCTCAATTTTCCAATTCCCGGACCGAACCAGAGCGGTTAATCCGGCCTTGTCTTTTTCCGGAGCGTATTTGTAAAAACCTCTTCCGGCCCGCTTAATAGGTGCGGGATTATCGTCCTTGGATAACCGGCTTAATGCCATTTTTACAGCTTGCCGGGTTGATCCTGTGCAATGGAAAATATCTGATATTGAGAAGACCCTTCCCGGTTCTGCGCGTAGAACCTCCACTATAGTATTAGTAACAGTTACTAAGGGCTCGGTTTTGGGTGTTACTATGATGTTACCAATTCTGTTATCATCGGGATTTGGGGAGGCTGTGAGGGTCAATGAATCACGGTTCCCAAATGCTTGGATGGTTTGCCATCTTCAGCGATGATCGCGCCTTCCTGCCGCATGAACTCCAGCGCGGTAGTATCCGGGATACCAATGGACCGCCCCCAAGCAATTACCGCACCCCGGGAGAATACCGGCCTGCCGTCTTGGGTTGTGGCTGTCAATTCAGGAATCGCCCCCGCTCTGTCTGTTCGGTCTCAATAATTACGTCGATGATTTCCAATCCATGCCCTTTGATAATATCGCAGCACTCCGGCCAAGCCTGCCCAATTTCTGCGGTATCACCCTCAAAGATCATGACAACTTTTCTGATTGTTGGTTTCATATCGCCACCTCCCCGCTCTCTTCCAGGGTGAGAGGTAAATTCAGGCGCTCGCATAAGAGGCGTTCAACGGTGCGGGACCGGCTGACATCACCGCGCTGGAGGTCTAGGGCTTTGATTACATCGGGGCGAATCGTGAATCCTACAAATTTGCGGGGCATATACAACTATATAGGCAAATAGACCAATATTTAGTAAAAGAAACTTATGGAAACATCACGATTATCCCGAACAAAAC
The DNA here is from genome assembly GCA_002508495.1 of Methanoregula sp. UBA276. Taxonomy (GTDB): domain Archaea; phylum Halobacteriota; class Methanomicrobia; order Methanomicrobiales; family Methanospirillaceae; genus Methanoregula. The sequence goes on along the minus strand of DANA01000075.1, from coordinate 1,981 downwards.
AAGGTGGTCGCCGATCTTTACCGCCGAAGAAGAGCAATTCCATTTCAATGATTTGCATGATGCAACAACATCCGGCGCCGTCGCATGTTTTCATCGGGGAAAATAAAATAATCCAGATCTATTCAGAAACGGGTGAGCAATCTGAATGGAATTTCAGCCGTGCGCCCAGGGCTTCAAGAAAAGTGCTTTGGGAAGCGATTAAAAATCACCACTCTAAACCGGTATTTTGGTTACTACCGTCAGCCGAAGACGCCAGAGTGGGATTCGGCTCTCTTCATCGAATTGATCCGGCACCAATTCAGGAATACCCAAAGGATCTGAAGGATCAAAAGATCATGTTTCTGGCGTTGAATCCGGATTGGAAACGAGACCATCCCCACTGGCAAATGCCGCAATTCGAGAATCGTTGTCTTTATTGTGGGGGAACCTTCGAACAAACAAACCCCCGACAGCGGTACTGCCCTAAAAAGGATTGCCGGCAGAAGGCCGAACTGGAGAGAAGGCGGAAACGGTACGGCAAATCCCATCCGAAAAAGTGCGAGGGGTGCGGTATCGAGATCCTGGGAAGGAGAGATATGAGGTTCTGCAGCGATCGTTGCCGGATGGCCGTTGCACGTGAAGAAAGAAAAAAACGAGTATTCAAAAATTAAATTGTTGTCGGTCCCTTTTCCATGAGATCCGCCAATCTCCTGAGCTTTGCGGGACTGTTCGCAAACCGCCGGACCTCTGCCTCTTCATCCTCTGCCTCTTCGGTTAATGACCGCCCACATGAGGCACAAAAACTGTTTAGCGGGCTGTTTACGATCTTGCAATGCGGGCATTGAATCGGCTTAAGCCCCCGCTCTGTCTTTTTCTTGGGAACCTCAATACCATACAGTTTCAGCATTTCGTTATCAATATCGGACCCTGTTAGATGAAGGTATGTTTTGAGCATCCGGCTATCCTGTGAGCCCCAACAAACCGCCTTTACTACGCTTTCCGGGGCTCCCTGCCGGATGAGATGAGTAATTCGACTGTGCCGGAATACATGGGGATTTACGCGCTTCTGGAGGCCTGCCCGGTCTGCGATTACCCGGATCTGTTTGCGTACTTGTGCATGGGTGAATGGTTCGCCGTTACGGTTCACAAATACCAGGGCGCTCCCTTCGGGCTTTCCGGGATAACTTGCCCGCCATCGTGCTAAGTACTCTTTTGCCATGATGAGCCGAACATACCGGGGTTTATCGGTCTTGAAAGAGACATTCACGATCACCCCATGAGAATCAAAGGTCAGATCCCCCCATTTCATCAGCCCAACTTCTCCGATACGAAACGCACCCTCATACAACGTCCATAACATGGCCCGATCCACATCGCGTTTACAGGAATTTATCATCTGTTCGACTTCATCGGGAGTGAGTAAATCGCTTGATGTGGTGGTCATCGGGTCCCGTCCGGGTGCCCGGAGGTCCTGAATCTTATCTATCAGGATTTTGCTATGCCCGTTCTTGATCATCCAGGTAAAGAACTGCTTAAGGATTTTCAGAAAATCGCTGATGGTGTTTGATTTGTATGATCTACCTGTAACAGACTTTCCCGCTTTAAGGGCAGGAATGGCTAAATGAATATCCGATATTGCGCAGGTATTGAATGGTTTTGTCAGGAATCGCCGCCATCCGACAAGAGTATAGGTAATCTTGTTTGCCCGGGATACGCTGATCCCGTCCGTTGCCTGTAATTCTGATGTGAAGGCCCGGACCAGTGCCGCGTCCTTTGCTGTGAATCGTTTTTGCCTGATGGCCCGCTGGATAGAGTTATCCGCGTACTCTTCGCGCACAAGGTTAAACGCTGAGATATCCCGCGCCATGTATCCAAGTACGCTTACAGTATTTAAAAAGAAAGTGTAAGGGAATCGAACCTTAAAACGGGATGCGCCGACCGGGACTCGAACCCGGGTTTAGGCGTTGGCAACGCCTAGTGATAACCACTACACTATCGGCGC
>DANA01000028.1 GCA_002508495.1 Methanoregula sp. UBA276 | reverse complement strand
TGCTGCCGGGCTGAATCCCCGGGACAGGAACTCCTTGTTCGTGCTTGCGGTCACGACTACGGGAATTGACCCTTTCCGTGCCAGGTTGATTAAGCAGTCGATGAGCCGCGAGCCTTCAACTTCGTATTCTAAGATGCCGTGGCCAACGATCATGATCGGGCGCCGGGCACGGAGTATCATGGCGTCGGCGATGTCGGGCTTGACGATCAGCGAGGCTTTCTTCGGTCCCGGGATCTCGGCAGTCTGCCATGACTCGTTCAGCGGCATGGCAATCAGATCCTCCGGGTATGGACCATGCGGGAGAGCAGCGTCGGGTCCGGAATGGGCTGTTCTTTCCAGTCATGCTTATGGAGATCTGCAAGGATCTCGTCTTTCATGGTAAGCGGGATATCGGCCGGTACCCGGACAAGACGGTTCAGGTCGGGCGGGAGGCCGCCGATGTACCGCTTGTGGAGGTCAACGTAGTTGGCCAGCTTGTTGGCCCGTCCCTTGCTGGTATCGTTGGGCCGCATGGTCAGTTTTGCGACCATGACCATCGCCTCTTCCTTGGTCTCTGCTGCAAAGAAGAGGTGCTCGGGCACGGGCCCGCCATACACGGTCTCGCCGCTTCGTGCATCGAATACCTCCCAGTCCTCGTCCCGGTCAGCCCGGCCAAGGAGCATGCGCCGGTACTTGGTGCCATGCGGGCCCACAACGACCGGGATCCCGAGGCGCCAGAACCCGGCCGCGATGGACGCGGCTTTCTGGGACATGGCCCCCCAGGCAACACCGACTGCCCCGACCCGGTTGTACACGTAATCGGCGATCTCTTCATAATTGCCCCGCAGCGGGCGCTTGGCAAAGATGCTGGCGATCTTGACAGCGGCACCCGAAATATGGGCATTGGACACACAGGACCCGACATTGACGATCCCGCCGGCCTCGAACGCCCCGGAGAACTTTTCGTATGCAGTCTTCCCGTCCTCGTCCTTGTACATGCCGGCCGACATTGCGGCACATCCCGACGTGCAGACAATGTAGCGCCGTTTCGCAAACTCCATGCACATCTCGGCAACCTCGCGGGACCCTTTGGGGTAATTGGCACACCCGACAAAGGCGACAATGCCCGGGATCTCCCCGAGCACAATAGGCCCGCCGACTTTCCGGATCTCGAGATCCTGGATGGCGCCACGGCCGGTCCGGAGACAGAAGGTCTCCTCGCGGGTCTGCTTCTCTGCTGCACCGACAATCAGGCTGTGGATGGGGATCTTCTGCTTGCACGCGGATTCGCACCGGCCGCACCCGATACAGTCATCGTAAAGTTCGTTGAGGGGGCCAAGGTTCCCGTTGGCTGCCGGCTTCATTGCCTGCGGGATGGGCAGGTCATTGGGGCAGGCACGGCGGCAGAGCATGCACTGGGTACACTTGCGGGCAAGGGTGGCGATCTCTTCTTTCGACGGGATTACCCCGCGTTTTTTCCGCTTTGGTGAGACTTCCTGCGCAACCCGGACAGCAATCTCCCCGACTTTTTCCGAATCGAGAACCAGCACCCCGTGCTCGGCACCCGAAACCAGATCTGCCACCACCTCATCGACCGGGTCACGGGTACGGTCTTTGAGGCCGAGACAGTTCTTGTCATTGGTCGCGATCAGCGGTGCGTTGATCCGGGCAGTCTCCTGGAGGGTATCGGTGCGGACACACTGCTCGTCGATGACCACCACGTCCGGCACCCCGCTTCTGATATACCGGAGCTGCCACGATATCGGCCCGATGACCTTTGCCCGGTCAGAGTACCGGGTCACGTCGAGCGCCGTGCAGCAGATACCGGTCACCTCGACATCGGAGAGTGCGCCGTTGCTGCGGAGATAATCGATGATGCTGGTTGCCGGGGGGACATTGTGACCGATGACAAGAATGACCGGTTTTGTGGTATCGACCGTGCCAAGGCCAAGATCCGCCAGCGGGGATTCGGGTTCCGCCTTGGGGTATCCCAGCGCCGAGATCTGGGCGAGATCGGCCACCTCCATACCGACATGGTCGACCATACCGGCATGGAAGACCTTGGACTCGAAATCCAGGTTGTCCCCTTCCTGGCCGGTATGCGCTACCGCGAGGAGCTGCGTGACCTGGTTCTCGCAGTAATCCAGGACCGGTTCGAGGTCGCCAAGGGTCTCGGGCTTCACCCCGCAGACAAGCCGGGTGATGGGTGCCTCGACCTCGACACTGGTGCCGCCGACATTGACCGGGCAGTCGCTCCCGAACTGTTCGATGACATGGCTGAGGAGGTGACGGGCGTGGCTGGTATGCGTTGCTGCGCCGATACAGGCAGCAATGAGGACCATCCGGGACTGCTGGGCCGGCATGGTGATCCCGCAGGCTCCGCGTTTGTTGCCGGTGAGGTCGCATTTTCCATACGTGCAGAGACAGCAGAGGTCGCAGAACGGGAGGTAGAACGGTTTGTAGCGGTTCAGGAGGAGGTGGTCCCATGCGCGGAGGGTTGATAAGCCCGGAAACGGCGTCGGTCCCATGGTCTCGTCCCATCGTTCTTCATGGACCGCGCCGATAGAGATAGCGAGATCGCGGATCTGTGCAACATCAGAGTTGATCTCTTTTGCCCTGAAACTGACACTCTTCCTGCTCACGTCATTGCCCCCGACAGACCTTCAGTTAATAATTGCGGAATACGTTATATAATGGTATTGAGGTGATACCGGCCCGGTCCGGGGACAAAAATGGATCCTACTCCCCGGAAAGCAGCGGGTCCAGCAGTGCAGCAACCGACCGGTATGCCGGGGATGATTTCGGAACAGCAAGAAGGGATTCGCCGGCAAGCACCCGGGCTGCAACCTGCGGGTCGTTTTCAATTTTTCCCGGGCAGGGAAGACCGGTCTCTTCGGATGCCCGGCTTTTAAGTTCATCGGGAAACGCATAGCCGCCGATTACGTAAAACCGGTCAACCGTGATCCCGACTTCTTTTATCACGCGGTATGCCCGCTGTACATGGGCAAAGGACTTGCTGGACGGGCCCATGACATCGAAGACCATATCGATATGGTCAGTGATCCGCCGGTTCAGGTGCTCAAGGCCGCCCGGTGCGTCGATGAGGATGTACTGGTACTGCCGGGTGATCGTGCCTAGCGCCTTTTTAAGCGCCGCGTCCGGGAGGCAGTAGCACCCCTCCACCCATTTTGTGCCAACAGAGAGAAGATCGAAATGCTCCCCTTCAACAAGACCCTCTTCCCAGATCCGGTTCTCGATCCGGTGGGAGGGCGGGACTCCGACGGTTGTTCCGCCGCGTTCGATGAACGTGGCACAGAGGAGTTCGGCAACCGTCTTTTTACCGGCTGCTGCAACATCAATTCCCACCATCTCGGCAAGGTTCTGGTCGCAGTCGGCATCCACGAGAAGGATCGGGGTCTTTTTTTTCTCGATGAGGTATTTGGCCATCAGGGCAACAAAACTCGTCTTGCCGGTGCCGCCCCGGCCCATGGTAACGATAGTCTTCATGGCCCGGCTCCCGGCGCAGAATCCCCGGCAAGGGTCTTTGCAAGCGTTTCGATTGCAGCAAGCGCACCGGATCCGTCCCGCGCAACCGGCTCGCCCGTGATGCCGGCCTCTGCAACCACGGGATCGAAGGGGATGAGGATGCCAACCGGTACCCCATTTTCATCAGCACAGGACCGAATGGCCCCGGCATCCCGGTCACCGGTCACCCGGTTCCCGGCCAGCCGGATATCGCGGATGGATGAAGCGCGGGCAAGGCGGATGATGGCGGATGCCGTTTCCCGGGATTTTTTGTTCGCGTCAGTGACAACCAGCAGGGTATCGACCCCTTCAGCGGTTCCCCGCCCGAGATGCTCGATACCTGCCTCCATGTCAAGGATGACCACCTCGTCCCGCTCCACGATGAGGTGCCGCACCAGCGCCTTGATGACCGAATGGGCCGGGCAGGTGCAGCCGGAGCCCATGGTCCGGACCGTCCCCATGACCAGCAGGCCCGGGCCTGCCGGGGTGGCTTTCGCATGGTCTGCGATGATGTCGTCAACCGTGAAGGTGAGCCGGAAGACCCCGGCGTAACTGGTCCCGGTCTTGAGCCGGATCAGCTCCTCGTTCTCGGCAACCGGGACGATTGCCTGTGCGTCCTGTGGTGAAAGCCCCAGGGTAAGCGCAAGGTTGGGACTGGAATCTGCATCGATTGCAAGCACGGCGCGCCCCTGCCGGAAGAACTCTTCGGCAAGGCTCCCTGCTATGAAGGTCTTCCCCACGCCGCCTTTCCCGCAGACCGCGATCTTCACCGCACACTTCCCGGAACCATCCTGCTCCTGCATTGATAGGTGCAGGCATGGGGAAAAAGCATTTCTGTTCTTCGGCCGGAAAAGGTTTTTTTGTTCTGGAGAAATCCTTTGAAGTGATGATGGGGGCTGAAGTCACCATACCCCCGGGTGTGAGGGGTGGCCCCCGGCCCGAAGGGCGCCCCGCGGGGGCATCAATTCGGTTTCATAATCGTACGAGATCATATCGCATCATGGTCGCCGCTATCTGAGAAATTATCTGCTCTGTTGAAAACCTGATAGGGATAGTATTGGATTATGATGGGACCACAGGCACTCGGAATCTGTCAACTTTTGCCTTTGTGGAACCTGGTCGTTGATGGGCTGTGAAAAAAGGATTTTTGAAACCGGGGGTCAGGGGGGCTTGCCCCCTTGGGCTGCCTCCCCCTCTCTTGGGAGAGAGGGGGTCACCCGCGCAATTCCATTGATGTCGCTGTCGGAAGAATTTCAACAGAGCGTAATTATCAACAAAAACGTCCTTGCCCCGGCGCATATCAGAGATATCGTGTGGTTGGGAACCTTCCCATATCCAGATATTTTTCATGCCTCGATCGTGAACCAGCGGTCATGGGTGTTTATCCAGAGCAAAATATTTTCTAAACCGGACCGGGGCAGGGCCGGCCGGGTTCATTGAACCTGCAGGTTCAACGATTTCATAAATCGGGAGATAAGAACACTCCTGTACGAATCGCGTACATTTCACGCGGTGCCGGATCCCATGCGTCTTTTCAAGCGAAAGAAGAAAGAAAACCGGGTCTGCCCCAATTGCAAAAATCCCGTACCCATGGGTCTGGCATTCTGCGACTCGTGCGGGTTCAGGATCACCCCCCCGCCGGTATGCCGGAAGTGCCAGGTCCCGCTTGCACCGGACACCAACTTCTGCGAGAACTGCGGGACGCCGGCCGGGGCAGTGCCGGATACGCAGCCGGAAACCCCGCCGGACGAACAGCCCGTATTTGAAGGAGAGAGAGCACCTGATATTCCGGAACCGAAACCGGATGCTCTTCTCAAAATACAACCGGAAACCACTCCGGATGAACCGCCCGTAATTGAAGAAGAGAGAGCACCTGATATTCCGGAACCGGGATCCGATGCCGCACCCGAAGTACTCTGGCCGGTCATTGCACCACCTCCGGGCACCCCGTTGCCACAGCAAAAGCCCGTTCCCGCGTCAAGCACGGCGCCCGTTCCTGCCCGTACCGTGCAGTTGCCCAAGAGGACACTCATCTTCGCTGGCGCAGGCGTTGTCTGCCTGATCGTTGCCCTTGCAGTCGTTTTCTGGGGAGCGGGTTATGCAAACAGCATGATTCCACCGGATTGTTCTCCCGCAACCGCCCCGGCACCGGATACAATGACCCGGGGAGCAGCGCTATGGACAGAGACACCCGACAGCGCTGATGCACAGAACACGAGAGCTCCGCTGGTTTTCGGACCAGCGCAGGAGCCGCCCGACAGCCTCCGCATCTGGTTGCAGGCGGATCGCGATCCCATCACCCACATCGTTACCGTCATCTACAATGGCGGCAAAGGCGAGCGGGCAGTCCGGGACGTCAACGTCAGGCTCACCCGTTCAGACGGCACGGTGCTCCAGGAAACCTTCCGCCCGGTGACCACGGGAGAAGGCGTGGAGATGCAGGGAACAAAATATGCCGACCGTCTCGAGGTCATCGTCACCTACAACAGTGGCGAGGCCATGACCATAATCGACAAGATCTTCCCGTACCATGAACGGAACTGACCCTGCCCCTGCCTGCGGGATGTGCCGGCACATCAGCGCTTCTTCTTAAAACTGATGACCTTGATGAAGTCCGCCCCGCGGCAGTGCTGCTGTGCTTCTTTTGCTTTCTCCTCTGAATCGGCGGTGCAGTAACTGCCGGTTTTGAACTTTTGGGTACAGCCGGGATCGGCGGATTCCTTACCGGTGCTCTCCTGGGTGCCGACAAGATGTTTGCAGATATAGAAGAAATTAGTCATAACAGTCCCCTGCTTTTTCGTATAGGGCACAGGTCATTAATAAAAGCGAGGGGCGATAGCGGGAGGTTTCCGGCACCCGCGCGATAGATTATGATAGGTAACTTGCATACACTATACCACCACTGGCATTATTTGCGAGGTTTTCATGCTCGACATACGGTTCATCCGGGCCCACCCGGAGATAATCAAGGCTGATTTACAGAAACGCAACGACCCCGAAAAGATTGCGTGGATAGACGACCTTTTAGAAAAAGACGCACGCTCCCGGGAACTCAAGGTCTCAACCGACCAGCTCCGCCAGCGGCGCAACACCATTGCCCGCGACATCAATGCGGCAAAGAAAGCCGGGCAGGATGCCGCTCCCCTGATAGCAGAAGCTGCAGCACTCCCGGGCCGGATCAAGGCCAACGATACTGAACAGGAGGAGCTGCAGGCAGCCATCAGGAACTACCAGATGCGGATCCCCAATATCCTGCACGAGAGCGTCCCGGCAGGAAAGGACGATTCAGAGAATGTCCAGGTGAAAACTGTTGGTACTATCCCCTCCTTTGATTTCGAGCTGAAGAACCATGGCCAGCTTGCTGCCGAGAAGGGGTGGGCAGACTTCGAGCGGGCGGCAAAGATTGCGGGTGCCGGGTTCTATTTCCTGAAAGGGAACCTTGCGCTCCTCGACATGGCGCTCCAGCGGTACGCGATTGACCTCTTATCAAAGAAAGGCTACACGCCCGTCATCCCCCCGTATATGATCAACCGCGCGTCCTACGAGGGCGTTACCGACCTTGGCGACTTCGAGAAGGTGATGTACAAGATCGATGGCGACGATGCCTACCTCATCGCCACCAGCGAGCACCCTATCGGGGCGATGTACCAGGACGAGATCTTCGAGGAAAAGGACCTCCCGCTCAAACTTGCCGGCATCTCGCCCTGTTTCCGCCGGGAGATCGGCGCGCACGGCCTTGATACCAAGGGGTTGTTCCGGGTCCACCAGTTCACCAAGGTGGAACAGTTCATCTTCTGCATGCCCGAAGACTCGTGGCGTTTCCACGAGGAACTGCTGGCTAATGCCGAGGAGATCTTCATGGGTCTTGACCTCCCCTACCGCGTTGTCAACATCTGCACGGGCGATATCGGGACGGTTGCCGCAAAGAAATACGATATCGAGGTCTGGATGCCGCGCGAGAACGCGTATAAGGAGGTCGTCTCCTGCAGCAACTGCACTGCATACCAGGCAGTCCGGCTCAACATCAAGGTCCGGGACAAGACCGATTTCGAGACCAAGCACCATATCCACACCCTCAACTCGACTGCCGTTGCCACCTCACGGGTTATCCGGGCGATCCTTGAGAACTGCCAGCAGGCGGATGGGTCCGTGGTTGTCCCGGCCGTTCTCCGCCCCTACCTTGACAACCGCGAGTCTCTCTGAAACGGCGTTTTTAAAAAAAAACCGGACAAACACTTATTTTTATGCTGATAACCCAGATATTATCAGGAGCGGTAGCAATGGCATATCCCGATCTTTACAATGACGAGTCTAAAATTTTAGAGGCGCAGAACGTCAAAGTCAAGTCTGTGACCTTCGAGGTCGTGCTCACGAACCGGAGGCTGATCCTCATCGACAGCAAAAAGCAGATGGTCCCTCCCCAGGAGGTCCTGCTTGCCACGGTCAAGAACGTAGACAGCGGGGAAAATGCCATCCGGGACCCGACCATCACCCTCTCTATCATGACCAATACCGGCACCACCCGCCAGATGATCCTGACCTTCTCTTCCAAGACCTCGACCAAAGGCGAACGGAAACGCGAGGTCGATGAATGGGTGCATGCCCTGCGACAGAACCTCTCCGCAACCGTCGGGCATATGGCGACTGCCGATATCCCTGCCCCGGAAGAGGAAGTGCCGGCACCGGTCCCCCCGCAACCGGTAAAACCCGTTACGCCACTCCCGAAGATCTCGATCGTCTCCACCCCGCCGCCCCAGAAGAAGAAGATCGAGATCTCCCGGCCGAACAAGACCATCATCGAGACCGAACCGGTGAAACCGGCAAAGGTTGAGACCCTTATCAGGACCGAACCAGTGAAACCGGCACCGGTTGAGACCCTCATCAGGACCGAACCAGTGAAACCGGCAAAGGTTGAGACTATCATCAGGACCGAACCGGTAATGCCGGCGCCGGTCGAGACCTCGTCGCTTCCGGCCGGCACGTTCTGCAACCGGTGCGGCAGCCGTGTCCCGCCCGAATCGGAGTTCTGCAACCGTTGCGGCACGCCGGTGGTGAAAGAGGACGACCTCGATTCCGCGCTGGATAAAATTGAGACCCTGAAAAAACTGAAAACAGAGCCGGAACCGGTGCTGCATAAGGTTCCGCAGGCAACCGTAACCCCCACGTTCCGGGAGCGGCCCGGAGAGCGGGAACGCAAGATCGACGAGGTCATCCATTCCATCGAGCCGCTCATCGTGGACTCGGTGCCCCGGAAACACGAGCAGGCGGTCCTCAAGCCCGTGCCTCCCAAGCCCATCGTGACCGATATACCGACTGATGAGCTCAGCGCTGCCCCTGCCGCTGAACCGGCGGACGGCGTCCAGTGGCCGGTCATTACATCCGGTGGCGAGCCTGCGGCACCTCCAGAACCCGCAGGGGAAACCCTGGAGAGTCCTGCTCCGCCGGTACCGCCAATCCCCCCGGCACCATTCATGCCGGAAGATCGGCCGCGGGGAAGAGGCACGTTCATTGCGATTGCGGTTGCCGCAATCGTCATCATTGCGATCATCGCGGGTGTTGTTATCTTTGCAAACCCGTTCGGCAGCGGCACGACAACTCCCGAACCGACCCCCGTCCCGACGACCGTGGCAACCATCGTCGCAACGCCGGTACCAACGACCCTCATCACGACCATTGCAACCCCCACCGAACCGACCCCCGTCCCCACGCGCCCGATACCTGATTCCGGGGTATGGGTCCGTATCAATTATCCCAACGAGTTCACGGCTTCGA
>DANA01000046.1 GCA_002508495.1 Methanoregula sp. UBA276 | reverse complement strand
GGGGGGACTCATGGCATAGCAGGAGACCCGCAAGAGTTCTCCTTCTTATAATTACCGGCAAAAAAAGGATGGTTACAGAAGCCCGGGTGCTTTTACCCGGAACTTCTGCCAGAGCACCCGTCCCATGACCCGGAACGTGAAGTCAAGCTCTTCAAAACAGGGAATATTCTGTTCTTTTAACAGTTCACGGCCGGCAGTCATGGAATCCCCGCCAAGCAGGGTGACAATCAGCCTGTTTTCGGTCATCTCGGAGAATTTCAGGATCTTTTTTGCAAGATGATCCGATGTCAGAACAAGGTTGGGGAACCCGATGATGAATGCCATGTCCCAGAGATTCGCGTGACGTGCAAGGACTTCGAACGTCTTCTCGAACCGTTTATCGGTTGCATCGCCGAGAAGATCGATGGGGTTGCCTTTGTTCCAGAAATCGGGTAAGAAGTCCGTGAGTTCCTCAATGACATCCTTGGGGAGATCGACTATCTCCACTCCGTATCGTTCGGCATAATCGGAGGAGAGGACCGAGAAACCCCCGGCATTGGTGATAACCACTGCCCGTTTCCCTCTCGGGTATCCTTTCGGGTGGGCAAGCATCCGTGCCGCGAGAAATGCGCCCGTGAGGGTATGAACTGCAATAACCCCCGATCTCCGGAAAGCTTCCATATACACCTCGTAGGAGCCGGACAGGGAGCCGGTATGGGATGCAGCTGCCGCCTGGCCTTTTTTTGATGAGCCGGATTTTATCGCAACAACCGGCTTGGTCCTGGCGACTTCCGAAACAACGTCCATAAACGCCTTCCCGTCATTAATCTCCTCTATGTAGAGGATGATGGCTTTGGTCTTTTCATCTTTTTGTACATAGGTAAGGTAATCGAGGAAATCGAGATCGGTCTGGTTGCCGACCGAGATGACGTTGGAAAAACCAATCCCGTTGGCAAGACTCCAGTCAACAACCGTGTTGATGATGGCCCCGCTCTGGGAGATGAATGCGATGTTACCGGGATTTGGCGTCTGGTGGACATAGGTTGTGTCGATCCCCCGCGGGGGGATGATCATGCCAAGGCAGTTCGGGCCGATGATCCGCGTACCGTGGCGCTCTGCAATTTCCCGGATCCGGTCTTCGAGAGCTTTTCCGTCTTCTCCCATCTCCTTGAACCCGGCCGTGATGATAATCACCATGGGTACTTTTTTCTGCCCGCATTCTTCTACAACGCGCGGAACGTGCATTGCCGGTACTGTTATAACCGCAAGGTCGACCGGTGCCGGAATTGCGGTGATATTCGGGTAGGCTTTGAGTCCCTGGATCTCGGATCGCTTGTTGTTGACCGGGTAGAGTTGCCCGGGAAAGTGGAGGAGATTGTGCATAACAGCGTACCCCATCTTGGATGAGTCCTGCGATGCACCGATAACCGCGATAGACCGCGGGTTGAAATATTCCAGGGGGACCGGCTGACGTTCTTTGTGTTCCTGGATTTTCGGATCTTCGGCAATGATTATCCGTGCATCCACGGCAAGGGAACCGTTCTCGTACAGGCGCAGGGGATTGATGTCAAATTCCACAACCTTGTCGTTCTCGAGAAAGAAGCGGTGGATCGCGGTGAGTGCCTGGACCAGGGCTTCCTCATCCCGGGGTTTTGACCCCCGGTATCCCGCGATGAGAGGATACCCGTTGATCTCGCGGATCATCTGGCGGATCGTCTCTTCATCCAGCGGGAGGATGCGGAGGGTGACATCTTTCATCAGTTCGACGAGGGTACCTCCCATGCCGAAGGTTATGACCTTGCCAAAGGCAGGATCGGTCTTTCCCCCGATGATGAGCTCAAGACCGGGTTCGGCCTGCTGCTCAACGATCACCCCAATAATCTCGGCATCCTTCCGGTAATTCTTTGCCCCGGTGATAATCCGGTCAAATGCAGTTGCGGCAGCTTCCCTGCTCCCAATACCAACAATAACTCCCCCGGCATCGCTCTTGTGGGTGATCTGGGGGGATATGATCTTCATAACCACCGGAAAACCGATCACTTCAGCAGCTTCGGCAGCGTCATGAGGGGTCATGACAATCCGGTACTCAGGAACCGGTACATCGTAGTTTTTGAGGAGATCATACCCCTCTGATTCAGATAGCATGGTTTTTTTCATAGGGACACCTGAAAGCAGCTCTCATATGCCGGCAGCGCCCGGGTGGTTTTTTTTAAACAAACGCCTTTTCCTCCCCGATCGTTCCTGTTATGAAAACTTCCCATAATGATGGCAGTACGCTTTTAAATGCATGGGGAAAATGCCGGGGAAAAACGTCCCATATCAGCGCGGATTTTCCGGCCGGTACTGCCCGCGCACAAACTGCCAAAAAAATACGCCCGAATCTTGCCCGGAATTAAAAAAACGGCTGGTAGCGCCGCATTTAATAGAAATGCAATCTATAATAGCCAGATAACCCTGCAAAGACGGTCTTTCAGCGAACGGAAAACAACAACCCTTAATTTCTAAAACTCATTATTAATAATGTTAAATCGGGGTTTTTTATGGCCGAAGATTTCGATGTAAAATTTTCCGACAAGCATTACCAGCCGGATCCGTCGTACCAGAAGAACAGCTGGCTGGGAGACTATTCGCAGGCGTATGCTGAATTCCAGAAAGATCCGGACAAATTCTGGGACAAGATTGCCCAGGAACTCCACTGGTTCACCCCGTACACGCAGGTGAAGGAGTGGAAGTACCCGTATGCCCGGTGGTTTTTGAACGGCAAGACCAACATCACGTACAACTGCCTTGACCGGCATATCCTGAATGCCCGGCGCAACAAGGTTGCGCTCATCTGGCGGGGGGAAGATGATTCTGAACGGATCTACACGTACCGCCAGCTCTTCCGCGAAGTGATGCGGGTGGCAAACGGGCTCAAGAAGCTGGGTGTTACGAAAGGGGACCGGGTCTGCATCTATATGCCCATGGTCCCTGAGCAGATCATATCAATGCTTGCCTGCGCCCGTATCGGGGCAGTGCACAGCGTTGTCTTCGGGGGATTCGGGGCTGCCGCACTGAACAGCCGGATTACCGGGGCCGAAGCAAAGGTTGTCATTACTGCCGATGTTACGTTCCGGCGCGGGAAGTCCATCCCGCTCAAACATATCATCGAAGAGGCGATCATCAATGCCCCGAGCGTCGAACATGTGGTGGTCCTGCGCCGTGAGAAAGACCAGCCGGTCGAGATCCACAAGGAGATGGAGATCGATTTTCTCGATCTTATTGCGGATGTCTCATCGGAATGCGAAGCCGAGGTCATGGACGCGGAAGACCCGCTCTTTATCCTCTATACCAGCGGGTCAACCGGTGCTCCCAAGGGGATCGTCCATACCTGCGGTGGCTACATGGTCGGGACCTATTACACCACGAAAAACGTCTTCGACATCAAGGAGAACGACGTATACTGGTGTACTGCCGACCCCGGCTGGATCACCGGGCATTCCTATGTTGTGTACGGCCCGCTTGCTCTTGGTGCAACCATTATTTTAACGGAAAGCACCCCCGATTTCCCCGACCCGGGAGTGTACTGGCGCATGGTCGAGGAGTTCGGCGTCACGATCCTCTATACTGCACCGACGGCTATCCGCATGTTCATGAAACTGGGCGAGGAGTGGCCCAATAAGTATAACCTTTCGACCCTCCGTCTCCTGGGATCCGTTGGTGAACCGCTCAATCCTGAAGCATTCGAGTGGTACTACCGGGTTATCGGCAAGAACCGCTGCCCGATCCTTGATACCTGGTGGCAGACAGAGACCGGCATGCACATGATCACGACCATGCTCGGCGAACCCATGTACCCGGGTTTTGCCGGGAAATCTATCCCCGGTGTTGTCGCGGATGTGGTAGACAAAGACGGGAACTCTGTGCCGGCAGGCACGGGAGGGTTCCTTGCGATCCGCGAACCCTGGCCCTCCATGATGCGGACGGTCAATAATGATGACGAGCGGTACCGGAAATACTGGAGCACCATCCCCGGGTGTTACGCTGTCGGCGACCTGGCAGTGAAAAATGAGGCCGGGTATATTATGGTCATCGGGAGATCGGACGATCTTATTGTTGTTGCCGGCCACAATATCGGCACCGCGGAGGTGGAGAGCGCTCTTGTCTCCCACAAGGCGGTTGCCGAGGCAGCGGTTATCGGGAAACCCGACGCCGTCAAAGGCAATATAATCAAAGCCTTTGTCATCCTCAGGGTAGGCCATACACCTTCCGACAAGCTCAAAAACGAACTCCTGTACCATGTACGGATCACGCTCGGGCCGATTGCCATGCCCTCCGAGATCGAGTTTGTCACAACGCTTCCCAAAACCCGCAGCGGGAAGATCATGCGGCGTGTGCTCAAGGCAAAAGAGATGGGTATGGACCCGGGTGACGTCTCGACCCTTGAAGAATAAGGGCCTCAATATGAAACCTATCTTTTTAAATACTGTTTTGTGGCATTTATAAATATGAAGGTCAGGCCAGAGGACTCTCTCAAGATTGAAAATATCGTTGCCTCAGCAAAGGTGACCGATTATCTGGATCTTCCCACGCTCGCATCCAAGATCAAGGATGCCGAATACAACAAGAAGCGGTTTCCCGGGGTGGTCCTCCGCATGCAGGACCCCAAAATCGCTGCCCTTGTCTTCGGGTCCGGGAAAGTCGTGCTCACCGGTGCCAAAAGCATTGACAGCCTGAGCAAGGGGCTTAACATCCTTGGCGGGCTTTTACGCAAGCAGGGGATCGATATCCCCAAGAAGCTTGACTACAAGATCCAGAATATCGTCACCTCAGCGGATCTTGCAACAGCTATCAACCTGAACAAGATTGCCGTCGGGTTCAA
>DANA01000050.1:936-4012 GCA_002508495.1 Methanoregula sp. UBA276 | reverse complement strand
AGTGCGCAGGAGCCTGGATCGATGTCCAGGACATCGAGATGGACTTTCTCATTGTCGTTGACCCGGTACAAAAGACTGCCGTTGCGCGGGCCCTTGGCAAGATCAAAAAAGGGGACCTGGTAGTTGTCGGTGAACAGGGAGTCAGCGTCATCTACCCGGCACGCCCGCGGGAGCACAGCACGTTCGAATTCATGCACGGCACGGTCTCTTCCGAACGCCCCAGCGAGACCCTGATAGCAAAGATCGCCAAGGAGATTCTCGAGATCCACAAAAAAGGCGGCAAGATCGCGGTTGTCGGCGGACCAGCCATCATCCATACCGGGGCGGCAAAAGCGCTTGCCAGCATGATTCACAAAGGATACGTGGATGTCCTCTTTGCCGGCAATGCGCTGGCAACCCATGATATCGAGTATAACCTGTACGGGACATCGCTTGGGATGGACATCTCGACCGGCAACCCGGTGATGGGCGGCCACAAGCACCACATCTACGCCATCAGCGAGATCATGCGGGCGGGTTCCATCAAAAACGCGGTTGACCAGGGGATTATCAAGGGCGGGATCATGTATGAATGCGTAAAAAAGAATGTCCCCTTTGTCCTTGCCGGCTCCATCCGTGACGACGGCCCGCTGCCGGATGTGATCCAGGACGTCATGGTTGCCCAGGATGCGATGCGCAAGCACATCGTCGGGTGCAGCATGGTCCTGATGATCGCAACCCTCCTCCATTCCGTTGCGGTGGGCAACTGCCTGCCATCCAATGTCAAGACGGTCTGCATTGATATCAACCCGGCCCACTTAACCAAGCTGATGGACCGCGGGACCACGCAGGCAATCGGGATCGTCTCCGATGCCGGAACCTTCCTCCCCCTCCTTGCCCGCCAGCTGGATATCCAGAGCGGACAAGGCAAAAAATAAAATTTTTCAGCGTGTCAGCGGCATGCACCAGGGCTTCTCTTCCGCAAGCACGAATTCCCATTCTTCTTTGCAGCCGCATTCGGTTTCAAGGAGCGCTGCGATGAGTTCGCGATCTGCGGTGAGCGAGTAATCGCGGATCCCTTTGACCAGCTCGTAGTCGCACTTCCCGCAGTTGTGCGGCCCGCGCTTCTGTCCGCCGCCCAGCGGGTCGCAGGTCATATGCACCGGGGCGGCATGAAGGAGAGTAAGGACACTCCAGAGGTAGGGCGGGCGATACGCCCCCCGTTTCCAGTAAAATTCGAGCTCGGTGTTCCGCTGGACCGTACAGGGGTTCATGGAGAAGAGATCCGCGTACGGAACGGTATCGGCAATCGTTGTGCGCATGTCGGCAACGGCTTCGCCTTCGGTAAGAAAGAGTGGTTTGAAGAGGAAGTAGGCTTTCACGCCGGCACCAGAAGCCCGGGTACGTCCCGCGGCGTCTTTAAAGTCGGCAAACGTGAACCCCTTGTTGATACATTTTTCCCGTATGGCATCGTTGCTCGTTTCGAGCCCGATCGCACAGTAAAGGGGCGTCTCCCAGCTTCCGTCATCAAGTTGTCCGATAAAACCGGTGAGGGTATCCTCGTTGATATATTCCGGTCGCGTCTCGACAATCAGGAGTTTTCCCCGGAAAGCCCGTGCCGCATCTGCAAGGAACGCCGGCGGGACTTCAACCGGGTCAAAAAAACTCCCTGAAGTGAATATCTTGACCAGCCGGTACTCTTCCGCAGGATAGTTCTCCATCACCCAGTTCAGCTGGGCCCGGAGGTGGGAGAGCAGGGCGTCAACCGACGGGTCATGATAGCGTTCATGGCGGTAGCTGCACATCCGGCAGGCCCCGTAGGAACATCCCCCGCTCCGGAAAATGACCGTGAGGCACTCCATGATCTCGTTGCCGTACCGTTCTTTTCCCCGCCACGATGCCAGCGGTTTTTCCATACTGTGAGAAATCATTAACAACCTATTAGTTGATCTGATAAGTAGATGAAAAAGATCGTTTGGCTCCTGCTCCTGCTCCTCACCATCCCCTCGGCAGCTGCCTACGAGATGTATATTTCCGCACCCGACACTCTTTCCGTGGGAAAACCCCTGGTCGTGACCGGCAACACGACGCTTGGCATCGGGATGCCTATTGATGTGGTACTCTCCTACCAGCTGACAACAACCACCGAAGTGAACCGGACGATCGTCTATATCCGGCCGGACAAGACATTCCGGGCGGTATTTGATACCACCGGTTTCCCGACCGGCACCTACAAAGTCGAAGTTCCGACGAGTGGAATGGGCAGCAGCGCCGTCACCATGCGGGCAGTCCAGCTGGTTGACCGGCTCGATGAGATTCACATCTCATCGTCGCCCGTACAGCCGTTTTCCGGGATTTTGCTGGTGTCCGGCACGCTCGCTGGTGAAACGGGTTCCGGTGTCCAGGTCGAGGTTGTGGACCCGCAAAATTCGGTAATTTTCGGCCCGCGGTATGTATACACCAACAACCTTGGCGGCTTCTCTTTGGAGATCCCGGTCTCAACGACCGGTCTTTACGAAGTGAGTTTCACGGATGCTCAAGGATATATCGGGCAAAAGACCTTCACGGTAGGACGTACTCCTGCAACCACGGAAACCCCCGGAAATGTGCCTGCTCCAACCATTATCGAAACCATCGCAACCCCTCCTGTCCCGGTAACAACGCAGCAGCAGTCCCCGCTTCTCCCCCTCTGTGGGCTGCTTGCCACGGGAATTGCGGTATTCTTCATCCGGAAATGAGGCCCGGCGGGACGAAATATCCGGCTTCGGCCGGCACCCGTTTTTTTTCACTCCTTTTACCGGGGATACCGGGTAAGAAGCCTTTTTTATATCCGGGCACCAACATATGGAGCACTGCCGGGGTAGTCTAGTCCGGGAAGGCGGTAGCCTTGAAAGCTACTGGTGCCCTGCACCTCAAGAGTTCAAATCTCTTCCCCGGCGTTAACCTTTTTTATGGATCGATTTCCTGTTGTCTCCCAGCGGTTTTCCCTTTTTTTCGGTAACTGGAGCTGCCAAACCCGCTGTAATGTTCCGGCATACCGTAGAATGCGTTGGGCTTTTCGTATTGGTGGAGAAAAACCGGTAGAGCGACTTGACAC
>DANA01000050.1:0-828 GCA_002508495.1 Methanoregula sp. UBA276 | reverse complement strand
CCCTTTCAGTGTTTTTATGTAATGGGAACGCCCACATTAACACTCAGATACCAAAAAGAGGATCATCCCATGTGTGTTGCAGTTCCCGCAGAAGTTTTGGAAATCCGAAACGATAATATTGGTCTTGTGGATTTTGGCGATTTACAACAGGAAGTCCGACTCGACCTTGTCGATGTACAAGTCGGGGAATTTGTTCTGGTCCATGTCGGTTTTGCCATCCAGCGGCTGTCCCGTGAAGAGGGTCTTGAGACCCGGGAAGTCTTCCGGCAGGTCTATGCTGCGATGGAGAACTGAATGCACGAATATGCTATTGCCTACGACCTGTACGCGACTGCACGCAAGGCGGCGAACGAGCACCATGCAACGCAGGTGAAAAAGATCAGCGTGGAGATCGGCAAACTGGCCATGGTCAATCCCGAACAGGTGGTCTTCCTGTTCGATACCCTGAAGACCGATGATCCTCTCTTCACAAAAGCCGTTCTTGACTGTCATGAAGCAGAACCGGAGTCCACCTGCCCCTGCGGGTATACCGGCTCCGAGGTCTTTGTCTGCCCGAAGTGTGGCGCACTTCCCACGCTGGTGCGGGGCCGGGAGATCGTAGTAACCAACGTAGAAATTGAGGTCGATGATTAAGATGAAAGTCAATCTGATGCATGGTGCCGGTGGCGAAGTGATGGGGGAACTCTTGGAGACCCTGACAAAGTTCAAGAACAACAATGCCGGCGGGATCGGCCTGGAGTCCCTTGACGACGGGGCAGTCATCCCGTTCGCGGGGGCAAACCTTGTCTTCACCACGGACTCGCACGTTGTCCGCCCGGTCTTTTTCCC
>DANA01000133.1 GCA_002508495.1 Methanoregula sp. UBA276 | reverse complement strand
GCGGATAATCCACCGGGTCCGGTTCAGGGTGCTTTTGCCCTGCTTGACATCCATAAACACGATCCGGATCGCGGATTCCTTCTCATCGGCAACACGGGTGAGGCCAGCGAAGATCACGTAGTCAACGGGGGAGCCGATGAAGCGGGCATCGGCCGGGCGGCACCCGTGCGGTGGGGGAAGCATGCTCCGGTGCAGGAAGCATTATATTGTGTCAACATCAACATGTTGACATATGTTCCTGCCCACGCATGATAAGCAGTTCGGGTTCTGGACCCTGCGGAGGAGCGGTGTTGCCAACATCGCGATCGCCCAGCAGATGGGCATCTCGCGCCAGGCGGTGTCACGGGCGCTGCACCTGATGGACCAGCGGATCGAATCTGCCCTGCGGGAGATGGCGCAGGCCAACCAGATCGAAATTCACGCGATCCATGCCGGACGCGGGGTCCTCCTTGGCCGGTCAGTGCCGTTCAACACCACGGCCATCATCTTCGTCTCCCAGAAGCATGGCATGCAGGTCTGGTACGAGCATGACGGGGACTGCGGCACCTGCCCGCGCTACACGGAATGCATCGAGCTCCTCTGGGACTATGCAGCGGAACTGGGCGTGAAGATCGAAAGGACCGCTGACCCGACAGCGATGGCCGAGGAACTGTTTACCAAAGTGAAGGAGATGATGTAATGGTACGGGTAGCGGAAGTTATCAGGAGCTGGCTGGGCTGGTGCCCATGCGCCGGCAGGGAAACGATGCGAAAGAACATCGGGGATGGTTTTTACCAGGCAGTGCCGGTCATGAAACGCCAGGTGCCCCGGGGGGCAGATGGCCCCGCAGGATTCATGGCGGGAGTCTATGAGCATACCCAGCGGGGGTCGGTCATTATCGGCGCGGCCCTGGCAGCCATCCTCATCATCCTCGCATCCATGTACCTGTTCGGCGCAGTCTGGGTCACGGCCCTTGTTCTTTGCATCATGCTTGGCCTGCTGGCAATCTGTTCTACGCTGACCGTAACCGTGCAGGATGGTAGCGTCCAAATCCGGTTCGGGCCGGTCCCGTTGATCCGGAACGCATGGCTCCTTTCCGATATCGTCTCGGCAACACCGGTCACGACCCCGTGGTACTATGGGTACGGCATCCGGTACACGCCCCACGGGATCCTCTACAACGTCTCCGGTCCCCATTCGGTAGAACTCCTGCTGGTATCCGGAAAAAAAGTACGGATCGGCACGGATGAGCCCGCGGCGCTCTGCTCCGCAATCCAGGCAGCACGTGCAACAACCGGCACCGGTTGGCAGGGATGACGCAATGAGTCTTCGCATATCAGAGGTTTTCCGGAAGTACCTGGGCTGGTGCCCGATGGCTGCCGCTGCACAGAACAATACCAGAGGCGAAACGCCCGCAGTCCCGCAGGTATGTTCCGGTGATGCCGGGCCGGTGGCGCGGAGGGCCGTACTCTTTTGCCGGCTTACGTATGCGGTCGTTGTGCTGGCGTGGATTGTTGCCATAGCCGCCCTGCCGTACCTGCCGGAGACCATCCCCGTCCACTGGAACATGTACGGCGAGGCTGACGGATTTACCGGCCGGCTCGCGGGAGCATTCGGCCTGCCCGCCATCATGACGCTGACACTCCTCCTCCTCATCGTCCTGCCCCGCTTCGATGCAATGCGGGTGACGTTTGATGATTCCCGCGATATTTACGCGATCATCACGTTCGCAGCGATCAGCCTGCTCCTGGGAGTCGAAGTCGCCACCCTCCTCTCTTCGAGCGGGATGAACCTGCCGATGGGGACTGTATTTCCGGTGCTTCTGGGGTTCTTTTTCATCGTTATCGGAGGCCTGATGCCATACCTTCGGCGCAACACCACAGCCGGGATACGCCTGCCATGGACGATCCGGAGCGAACGGGTCTGGGACGAGACGCACCGGCACGGCGGCCCGGTCTTGGTCATTGCCGGCATGCTGATGGTGCTCATAAGCGCGGTCGCAGGAGCATGGGGAATGCCCATCTCGCTTGGGATCGTTCTTATTGTAACCGTCTACCTTACCGCCTGGTCGTACCGGCTGTCGCAGAGCATTTCGGATAACACCGGCATGGCGCAAGACCCTTAACCTCCTGCCACAACACTACTTCACCAATCGAGGTGTCACGATTTCCCTAACTCCCATCCCCCTCCGGATCACCGCGCTCACGCAGGAGCGCAACAGTCTCTTCGAATACCCGCTGGATCGCCTCGCGGCAATCATCAGGGACATCAGGTTCCGGTGCACCTCCTGCGCGAAATGCTGCACCCGTTCCTTCAACGGCCACGTCTTCCTCCTTGACCGGGACGTCAGGGCGGTAATGGGGATCGAGCCTGAAGCCCTTGAACCGGCACCGGGGCCGGAGTTCTGCGACCAGAACGGCGTCTTCTACGTCTCGGGATATGCACTGCGGGTACAGGATGATGAGCGCGGTTCCTGCTGGTTCTTAAAGGACGGGAAGTGCCGGATCTACGACCGCCGGTTTGCCATCTGCCGCATCTACCCGTACATGCTCCACCGCGAGCCGGACCAGGAGGGTGTCATCGACTGGCGGCAGTTCTCGGGGCTGGAGCAGCACGGGGAGTACGATGCTGATATTCCAGACGAGGAGAGTATGGCAATCGCCCGCGAGACCAAGGAGTACGAGAACGCCTTCCTCACGCAGGAGATCCAGTTCCTTGAATATATGCAGGATTATTTTTTAAAAAACAGGCTCCGGCACGTCCAGAAGATCTATGACGACCGGATCCGGGCGTTCCGGAAGGGAGCGGAGATCACCGTGAGGGTCTTTTATGACGACCGGCTCGAAGAGCACCGGATCCGCCACCCGTAACCGGAAAAAAAGAGGGGCGTGCCTGCTCCCTTTTAGTCGGCGGGTTTCCGGGCGAGCAGCCTCCTTATCACGGCCCGGAGGGCAGATCCTTCCGCTTCCGCCTCAAGGGTCACCTTGAGGCCTTCAATGGCACTCAGGCTCCCGATTGCTGCCAGAGCCGTAGCGGCACGCGCCCGGATTCGCTCAGGTTCACCGGTGTCCCGGAGCTTTTCAATGAGCACATCAACACCACGGCCGCTCCGGATCATCTCGAGCGCCCCGATGGCGTGCCAGCGCAGTTCCTCGTGCTTGTCCCGGCAGCAGTCGATGAGCGGGTGGACTGCGCGGGGGTCACGGCTCTCGCCAAGCGCAATTACCGCCCAGGTTCGCTCCTGCAGGCTATGGTCGTTCATGGTCTTATCGATAAGCCGGTAAATCCCGGCGGGCCGGGGCATGGACCCGTACCATTCTTCTGCGGATGTATTCACAATCAAACCCATAATTCACCTCCTGTTGATAGTTCCAGAATCACTACGTAAGAACAGCCCCGCGAGAGATTTATGCAGGACCGGTCAGTTATACGAAAACAAGCTGCCGCTTACCGTGAAAAGGAATGGCCCTTGCGGCCCATGGAATATTCTCTTGCGGCATGTTTCGCATGATACCCTATATATCGGACCACCCATATAAAATTACCCGCGGGCTGTACGATTTGCATGATTATTTCTCAGGATTTGCCCCATTTTTCGTGCAGGAAACGCCATTTCCACTCGACATGGGCGGGATTTTTAAAATCCGCTAATTGGCGCAGGTTTGGGAATCAGGGATTAATTGGGGGGAGTTCCAGTGGAAGGAAAGGGGTATAAAAGACTGATCAATTGGCCGGATTGGCATAATCTGCATGACCCTATAAAAACGCGGGAAAAACGGAGCCGGCTGCTGGCATTTTTTCCCGGGATCTCCCAGGTGCTGGTAGCAGGATCGGGTTAACCTGCAGGAAGGGGGGTGGGCACAGTAATGCCGGAGACCGTTCAACCCCGCTTGTACCCGATCATCCGCAGGAATTCCCGCCGGGAGGCAGCCTCGGCCGGGCCTTCGGTGCCATGGGGTTTTGAGCCGTCAATGACACCCATGATCCCCCGCCCGAGCGCTGATTCAGCAACAACAACCTCTACGGGATTTGCCGTTGCACAGTATATAGAGCAGACTTCCTGCAGTCCTTTTATCGCGTTGAGGACATTGATGGGGTAGCAGTCTTTTAAAAACAGGATGAACGCGTGGCCTGCTGCTATCCGGGACGCGTTCTCCTGTGCCAGCGCCATGAGCGTATCGTCATTTCCCTCGCACCGGATCAGGCATTCGGCCGATGCCTCAGAGAAGGCGAGCCCGAACTTCGCCGCAGGGACGGACCCGACAACCGCTTCGGCAATGTCCTCGACGGTCTTGATGAAATGCGACTGGCCGAGGATAAAATTTACCTCTTCGGGCTTGGTCACGGGAACAAGGGACAATTCAAACGGGGTCTGCATCACTCTCACCACAAAAGGGAGATGCATGCCGGCACCCATAAATGCATCGACGGCAGCGGGCGCAGGGTGCTGCATTATTTAATCCGGCACGGCAAATGTCCAAAAGAGTTGAGTGTGTGGAGGGTTATCGATCATGAATTACCGTCTTGTGGCCGTTCTCCTGCTCGTGCTGCCGGTACTTGCCCTGCTTGCGGTACTGCCGGTGAGCGCGGCATGGTCCGCGGAAGAGTCCGTTGACGACACCCTGACCCGGGGAAGCCGTTTTGTTGCTACGATAACCGGGCTTCCCAATACCTCGTATTACATCTGGCTGCCCCGGACGTTCACGATGAGCGGGGAGCAGTACGACCAGCCCCCGGTGATTGCCGATGGACAGGCGGGGGTAGCAAAAGATCCGCAGGGTGGGCCGTACACTATCGGGTCGTACCAGTACAACAACGGAAACGGGAGGACCATCCTTGACGATGTTGCGCCAGCTTCAGGCGCGATGTCCAATACCAACTACTATGCGCTGGTCACCACAAACACGGCGGGAACGGCCGTTGTGGAGTTCCAGACATCGGTCTATACAGGCCTGCGGTCGTACTCGGTAAAAGTCGAGAACAAAGAATCGGTTGACCGCGATTCCGTGCGGTTCGCTATCACGGTGTTTCCCCGGAAAGCAGCAACGATGGCGATTATTACCCCGGAAAAGACCCCCGGGCAGCGGGCCATAACCCGTATCGTGACGGTATACGTAACGGCAACCCCGCCCCCAACAACACCCCAGACAACCCCGTCCACCCTCTCTCCAACAACCCGCGCTCCGCCCGCTACCACCCGGGCTGCGGCCGGGTTCCTGCTGCCGGCCTTTGCCGTCACTGCCACCCTGCTCCTGTGGAGATCCCACAAATCCGGGTAACTGCCATGGCGGGCAATTCCTTAATACCACGGCCCGGAAAAACCCGGTAGGGAGAACACGGGAAGGCTCATCATGACACCGGAACCAGGAAACGGACCCGTATGCGCTGCCGCGCGCGAGGCGGATGCAATCCAGCGGTTCTTTACCCGCCCGGTCTTTCTTTCCGCCACCATCGGGATCCCGTTCTGCATCTTCAAGCTCCTCTTTGGGATCACGGCATTCCGGCTCGGGGAATCCCCGGGTACCGGGCTCTGGGTCTTTGGCGGGATCATCGTGATCTGGGCAACTTGTGACCTTTGCATGAATGCGAGCCGGTCGCTTCTTGACCTTGCGGGAAAAAAAGCCTCGTTTGAGTTCTGCACCCTTGCCCAGCTGGGCCGGATCTTCAACCGTCCGCTGGTCTTTCTCGCCCTGGATACGCTCATTACGTTCTGTATCATCTGTGCGATGCTCTGGCTTGGGTGGATCACCCTTCTGGACTCAACCGAACTGGTCCTCTGGTACACCGCAACCACGCTCAACCTCGTCAGCCTCTCGCTCGTCATCCTCTACAACGAGATCCGGAACAGCTGAATCCTACAAAACGGGGGCATGCACCAACACACTGCTTATTATACTCTGACAGCTTTTATAGTAGCACAGTTTTTCCAAGACTGTATGAGAAAAAACCATGTTTGGATCAAATAATTTTGGTGGCAGCAGAGGTCCCAGAAACTTCGGCGGCCCGCGTGAAATGACAAAATGCACCTGCTCTGACTGCGGAAAAGAATGCGAAGTTCCGTTCAAGCCGACCGAAGGCCGCCCGGTTTATTGCCGTGACTGCCTCCCGAAACACCGGAAACCCCGGTTCTGATTTCATAATCTTCATTCATTTTTTCCTTTCTTTGGGTCAAGCACCGAAAGGGAGGGTCGTTTTCACTATGCCCCCTACGAGCATTTCCTGATCGCGGTCGGGTGCGGGTTCCCTGCCCGGATTTGAGGATCCTTAAAAGGGGCCGGAAGGGATAGTTTCGCCTGTCTGCAGCGGAGACGACGGGGCAGTGCCGTGGCGGCTTCATTTCGGGTTTTTACTGTGTAGTA
>DANA01000081.1 GCA_002508495.1 Methanoregula sp. UBA276 | reverse complement strand
TATTGCGTGAACCAGGTCCCTACCTTCACTCCCCGTCCCCAATGTATCCCCGCATCGTGCACCCATACATTAATGACCCAAAAAGAACCCTTGGAATCATATGATTTCCCGGTCACTCCCCCCTGCACTCCCAGTCGTCATGATTCTCGTTTTGTCCCTCGCTGTCCCGGTTCTGGCAGGTCCCGCCGGCCTCGTGCCGGCCGATATCCTCTCCATGGAAACCCCGGGCCATTTCACCCTCTCCCCGGACGGGGGGAACCTCTTGTATATCAAATCGGTCGGGACTGACCTTGCCCCGCCAATGGATAATGGCACCCTGATGTATATCGATGTCCGGCCCGCAACGGAGACTGCCCTCTCAGGTCCCGGCGAACCCCCGCGCTGACGTGAGCACGGGCCGGTGATTCATCAGGAGATGGCACAGAGCAATCGTATCCTGCGAACCGCTGCCTGAGCTCTGCAACCGCCATGGTGAAGAGAGAAGGACATCAGTTAAATATTTCCTCGAACCAAGGTGGAAATGCATGGCGTTTATATCCAAAAATATGCTTTTTGCGCTTGTTTTAGCGCTGACCGTTCTCTGCTCGCCGGCCATGGCCTGCACCAGTTTCATCATTACCCCGGGTGCATCCGCTGACGGGTCAATGTATGTAGGGCACACGAATGACGGCTTTGGTGCCGGTGTTGTCGGGCACAAGGTAGCAAACGAGAGTGCCCAGGTAATCTATGTACCCGCAGCAGATCATCCTGAAGGTGCGATGCGGGCGGTAAACTATGATCCCAACTCCGGATCCGATGAACCCACCAGCATCAAGGAGGCACAATCAAAACCCCTTAGCTATATCCCGGAAGTAAAACACACGTACGGGTATTACACCGGCAGTTACGGGATCATCAACGAGCACCAACTGATGTCCGGGGAAGTGACAACAGGGGCAAAAGTCCAGCCTGCGTCCGACCCGAAAAACCGGATCTTCTATAGTTCAGAGCTCTCGAATATCGCACTCGAACGAACCCGTACAGCAAAAGACGCGGTAACCCTGATTGGGCAACTCATTGACCAGTATGGCTATTATGGCACCGGCGAGACACTCCTCTTTGGCGACCCCAATGAAGCATGGGTCATCGAGATGTGCGGGGGTACACCTGACGGCAAAGGAGGACTCTGGGTAGCACAGAAAGTCCCAAACGGCGAGATCTTTGTCACGGCAAACACGTTCCGGATCCGGGATGTGGTGCCGGGCAATCCTGACCAGATGTATTCTGACAGCCTCTTTCCCGCTGCCAGGGCAAACGGGTGGTGGAACGAATCGGAGGGAAACCTTGACTGGTTAAAGACCGTGAGCGAGGGAGAGTACTCACACCCGTACTATTCCCTTGGCCGGGTCTGGAGCCTGTACAGCAGGATTGCGCCATCCCGTAATTTCACGCCGTACGTCACCGACACGTACTCGAGGGAATACCCCTTCTCGCTTGCTCCCGACAAGAAACTTTCCACCGCTGATGCCTTTGCCCTCTTCAGGGATCACTATGAAGGCACGGTCTGGGATCTCACCACCGGGCCGGCAGCCGGCCCATTCGGGAATCCATACCGCTGGCGCGGACCGTTCGATGATCACGGCCACATTATCTTTGGCGAGGTGAAACCGGGTGCATGGCCCCGCGCGGTCTCAGAGATGTTCTGCGGCTACAGTTACATCAACCAGGGCCGGAGCTGGCTCCCGGACCCCATTGGTGGAATCGTCTGGTTCGGGTTTGCCCAGCCTGCAGAGACCGTATACATTCCGTTTTATGCAGGGGGGACACAGGTTCCAGCCGAATGGTCGGATACCGACCGGTCCATATTCAGCCGGGATCAGGCCTGGTGGGCGTTCAACTACGTGACCAACTGGGCAACGCTCAATTATCGTGCCATGATTGTCGATATCAAAGCCCGGCAGCAGGTGATTGAGCAGCGACAGTTTGTCGATCAGCCGGTTCTCGAAGAGAATGCACGACAACTCTATTATACGAAAGGAGAGGATGCGGCACGTGCATACCTTACCGCGTACAGCACGGCAAATGCCCGGGCGAACCTGGATGACTGGTGGAAACTTTCCGACCAGCTGGTAGTGAAATACAGCAACATGATGGTGAGCGACTTTGCCAATGGAACAACTGCTCTTCCCGGCTATCCTGATGCGTGGCTGCAGGACAACAAATACCAGTACGGCCCGCGGATTTACGATGCGAAAGATCTGCAGAACGTTGTCGGCCTTGCCTACGTGAACATGACCGTAGATACGACACCGGGCAATGAACTCAATCTTATCCGCGAGACCCAGCGGACAAACGCAACCGAGCGTATTATCGAATTCCTTAAAGGACGGTACTCCGTATCTGTACGGAACCTCACTCACCAGATCATGAAGACCGGTTAATCAATTTTTTCCCTGACTTTTTTTTTATTCCTTCGAACCGCATGAATGCCCGAAATAACCTAGCTATCCGGGAAATGCGGTGATTCCCCCGCTGCCTGCAACTCGTAGCCCGGTCCTTCGCACTCTCCCGCCATACTACCCAATCAGAGTACCTTCTTTACCCCGGGCAGTGCGCGAATTCCGTGGGCGAGCACAAACGAGAAGCATAGGAGAGCGGGAGCACGATGGCGAATTTTGCCCGCTGGGGAAGGGCGACACCCGCGAACAGGAGGGAGAGGGACACGAGGACGACCGGGTGGAAGACGTATACCGTGCAGGAGTCGGCGGCCATGGCGCTGGTACTCTCGCTTCAACATGCCCGTTCTGCCGGCGGAACCTTGATGACGCCCGTCTCGCCCCGGGATCGCAGGCCGAAGCACTGGATGTTATCGAACCGGCCGACCGGATGATGGACTCCTGACCGTACCCGTGCGTGATGCCCCCGGGTACAGGGGCTGCAATGCCCATCATGGCGGGGGCAACCCCCCGCACCCTATTTCCCGGTCCCTGCCTTCACCCGCTCCTCTGCAGATGTGACCCATGACCGGTCCGGCCAGCACAGGACGATGACCAGTACGTATGCGGAGATCCCGGCAAACCCGATGATCCACTCCGTCCCCAAAAACGACAGGAGTACCACGCGGAAGATGCTCCTCCA
Organism: Methanoregula sp. UBA276; assembly: GCA_002508495.1. Classification (GTDB taxonomy): domain Archaea; phylum Halobacteriota; class Methanomicrobia; order Methanomicrobiales; family Methanospirillaceae; genus Methanoregula. Next base: position 4,369 of record DANA01000081.1, on the reverse strand, counting down.
GTCAACGACAAAGAACGCCGAGAATACGAGAAGTGCGTACCGGACCGGTTGCGAATCACCGGCAACAATCACGTTGGCCCGGGGAAGGACACGGGAGAAGAGGAAATACAGCAATGTCAGGATGAGGAGCGTACCCGGGAAGAAGAGTACCCATGGCGAGAGCCCCAGCCCGTGGTTGATGTTCCCGATGTCGCCGTGCCTTGCAAACGTCCGCATCGGCATGTACGCGATCAGTTCCATCAGGTTCATGATGACCAGCCAGTAGACGAAGTGGAACCACCATTTCTTCTTCGCCAGCAACGGGGATAGGAGAATGTACAGGCCGCCCGTGACGATCACGGCATGGAAGATGAGCGGCATCACGGCAACGATTCCCGCAGGGCGGAACCGGGAGGAGGTGCCGGCCTCACGGCCATAAAGGTGTCCTAAAACACCGGGATAACCCCCGGGTTATCCGGCCCCTTCCCGGTTTCCTACCTTACACACAGCAGCCGTAATCTTTCATACATGACTGAAGCCATTCAAGAGATGTCCCGCCAACGCGGCATATCGTGGCACGGATATAGGAGCAGGAACCCGTGTAGATGATGGTGCACGATTCGCTGTTGGCCGGAGGATACAGCGCAGCTTCCTGCACCGGACGATCAATGACCGCATAATGCACCCCGGCAAGGATACTTCCGGCAATCGATAAGCAGACCATGAAGAGCACGAGCCGGGCTAGGGGGGATTTTTCTGACATGGTTTCACTGTATGGTTATTCCTGATCTCTGTTTGGCCGCGATCCCATATATTGACTAATAGCGGGCGGCCTCTGCTGGTAAAAGAGCCGAATGTCTTAAAAAAGGCAACGGGGTGGAGTGCCCCACACTGTACCCGCGATAAAAAGTCACGCATCCGCAGCAACCGACGGGGTGATATTGATCACCAGGTACTGCGGGATCTGCCGCGAGTATTCCGGCCAGGTGACATTCATCCCGCCATTCGGGTTGCCGGTCTTTGCAAACCGGGTCCAGATATCGATGAGATTGTCTGCAACCGAATCCGTTATAGGATCCCTGGGTATCGGGACCCTGAAAAGCAGGATAGTCTCGCTGCCATGGAATGCCCCGTAGGGCTGCCCGGGCAGGACATAGGAGTACTGGTACCGCCAGGTGCTCGTGTTGGTCTCTGCCATGGATCCCGCAACAAACTTCACCGCATCGGTAAAGTCATAGTCGGTCATGATCTGCTCAAGCCGGGTCTGGACTTCCGCGGTTGAACCGGCAGGGTATTTTGCAAGGACCGCATCGGCGTCCTTCCCGAACCGGTTCCGGATAAATGTGTGGTACTCCGTAACGGTCATGTTTGCACCGGCAGCCAGCGTTGTCCCGTCATCGGCATTGTTCCCGATGATGAGGGGGACCGGGTTCTGGCGGTGGAGTCGGTAGAGCGTATCCGGGGAATCCGGGATGAGCCAGCCGTCAATGGTGGGCTCGAAGTGCCGCATGTTCACCATCTGGAACGGGGCGGCAGGCCATGGCGTGGCATCGGCAATTTTCTGAGCGCTCATAGTCCGCATCTGTGCGATAGTACCCGGGCCGGAGTACCCGAGGCTCTCTGCAAACGTTTCCCCGAGCTGTTCGGCATCGGCTTTGGAATTGAGCGCATCAATTTCTGCGCCGTTCGTCCAGAACGTGCCGCTCTCGACAATGGCCTGCTGGTACAACCCTTTAGTCTGCGGGCTGACCAGGTGGATGAGGATGCTTTCGCCCCCAGCGGACTGCCCGAAGATGGTCACCCGTGATGGGTCGCCGCCGAACTCCCCGATGTTCTTCTGAACCCACTGCATGGCGGCGATCTGGTCAAGGAGGCCGTAATTGCCCGAGACATTGTACGGGGACTCGGCATCAAGCTCGGGATGGGCAAGGAACCCGAGGGCCCCGACCCGGTAATTGGGAGTAACGACAACGACTCCGTTCTCTGCAAGGGTGGTGCCGTTATACAGCGGCATGGAGCCGGCAATCTTTCCGAACGCCCCACCATAGAAAAAGACCATGACCGGCAGGTTGTCATCAACGCTCTTTGCCGGGGTCCATACATTGAGATACAGGCAGTCCTCGCTCATATTCAGCGTGGGATCCGCAGCAACCGGCTGGGGACAGGCCGGTGAAAACATCTTCGCCTCCTTCACACCCTCCCATGGTTGTACAGGTGCCGGAGGTCTCCACCGCAGGTCTCCGGTCGGCGGAGCTGCGAACGGGATCCCCGTGAAGACCCGGAGCCCGCCCTGCTGGGTTCCCGAAACCCGACCGGCGTCGGTCTTTACGATGACCGTATCGGTCTTTGCTGCACCGGCATCCGGTCCTTTCTGGGTACATCCTGCCAGGAGTGAAAAACCGATGATGACCAGGCAGATTACCAGAACACACGTTGTGAGTTTCCCGATTTGCATACGACAAAAATCCCCTTCAGGTCTTTTCATGGGAGAGGGACGGTATTTGCGAGGCGGGGGCGGTATGCTGCCGATACCGCTGCACCTTGTCAGCCGGAAATAAACCAGTGATTTTTTGTGAATATTACACTGCAACGCAATAACGGTTTGTATCAGCAGCGGTCTTTGCATCCTGTGTTTTTTTGCCCGGGGCCTCCCTTTCACATTATCGTGAGGTGCCCCAAAACCCAATGTATCCCCTGCGGAGAAATGCGCTTCTCCAACGTGAGCCCGGGCCCCGTCCCGCTCCCGCCAGCAGGGGGGGTCTATCCCTGCACCGGTCCGCACCTGCAAAGCACCCACGCGGGACAGAAATCCTCATCAGGTAGTCCAGAGTATGTTGTGTCCGGAGCACTACCGTTCAGACCCCATAAAACCCTCTTGATAAGGATCAAAAAAACGCAGGTTTGCCAAAAAATGACAACCCTCTGGAAGTATCTCGGGCCGCACAAATGGCTTATCATTGCAGCGCTCGTTTTAGCGGGAACCAGCCAGATGCTGAACCTCATCGACCCGATTATTTTCGGGAAGATCATCGATGAGTATGCCCTGAACCCGGGTGACATTTCTGAAAATGCGCTGGTCCGGGGGGTGCTTTTCTGGCTGGGCGTGGCGGTCGCAATCGCCGTGCTTGCCCGGCTTGCTAAAACATTCCAGGATTATTTCGCACGACTGGCAGTCCAGAAATTCGGGATGCAGATATACAACGACGGCCTTGCGCAGACGCTCCTCTTGTCCTATGATGAGTTCGAAGACCAGCGGAGCGGTGAGACGTTATCGATATTGCAAAAAGTACGGGCAGATACCCAGACCTTCTTCAATGCATTCATCAATGTCCTCTTCTCCACGTTTGTTGGCATTGGTTTTCTGATCGTCTATTCTATCACCATGAACTGGCTGCTGGTACCGGTCTTTTTCATAGGTATCCTTGTCCTTGGATCGTTTTCCTGGCTGCTCTCGGACAAGATCAAGACGACCCAGCGGGAGATCAACAGCGAGACGAACGAGATCGCCGGCGTGATCACCGAATCCCTCCGGAATATCGAGCTGGTGAAAAGCCTTGGTCTCACCTACCCCGAGATCCGGCGATTGCGGGAACGAAACCAGAAGATCTTCAATCTGGAGATGACGAAAATAAAGCGGGTACGCATGCTGACGTTCTTCCAGGGGACGACGCTTGCCATCCTGAAGCAATCGATACTGTTCATCCTCCTCTGGCTGATCTTCCGGAATTTCCTCTCAACGGGGGAACTGGTCGCGATGCAGTCCATTACTGCCATCATCTTTGTACCCCTGCAGGACTTTGGCACGATCATCGTGAATTACCGCGAAGCCGAGGCATCCCTGGGTAATTTCGACAGGCTGATGCAGAAGCCAATTGAGATCCCCCCGGATACCCCGATCGAGATTGACGAGCTCAACGATATCCGTTTTGATGAGGTCGTCTTCCGTCACAAGAGTACCAATTATAACGCTATCGATGGAATCTCGTTCCACGTGAAGGCAGGAGAGACGATCGCGTTTGTCGGCCCATCCGGTGCCGGCAAGTCAACGCTCATGAAGCTCCTGGCGGGACTGTACCGTCCTGACCGCGGGGAGATCTTTTTCAACAGCCATGCCTCTGCCCTGATCCGGTATAACCCGCTGCGCCGGCAGATTGGTCTCGTCACACAGGACGCCCAGTTGTTCTCGGGGACGATTAAGGAGAACCTCCTCTTTGTCATGCCGGATGCGACCGATGAGCAGATGAGGGATGCATTGCACAAAGCGTCGTGTGACTGGATCCTCGCCCGTTCCGCACCGGGCCTTGAAACGCTTATCGGCGAGGGCGGGATGATGTTGTCGGGAGGGGAGAAGCAGCGTATCTCCATTGCCCGGGCCTTGCTGCGTCGTCCC
>DANA01000103.1 GCA_002508495.1 Methanoregula sp. UBA276 | reverse complement strand
GGGAAACGGAACATCCCGTTCGGGATATGGATCTCGAACCGGGCGCCGCTTCCCGAAACCCCGGTCTCGCGGATCGAGAGGCCGGTCGAACTCAAGATCTCCTTTGACAGGTATAGGCCGTACCCGGTGTTCCGGTAAAACTCGCGCCGGAAGATCTTCTCCTTGACGCTCTCCGGGATACCGACCCCGTTGTCCGCGAAAATGAGGGTCAGCGTATCGTCGTCTTCGCGCCGGTACGTGATTTGGATGAGGGTTGCATGCTTCCCGTGGCGGACCGTGTTGTCGATTAAGTTTAAGAAGACCTTACCCAGGAGCAGATCGGCATAGACCTCAAGCCCGTCCAGCACTTTTTCTACCGGAATGCTGACGGGACCAAGGTCCTTTCGTGCATCATCAACCACCCGGTCGACTTCCAGCCATGACGGGGCGCTCGTCCCGATGTTCTGGTAATCGCGGGTGAAGCGGATCTGGCGCAGGATCAGGCTGGTAATCTCGCTTATCTTTTGCAGGTTCTGTCCCACCTGCGGGTCGGTATTCACCTCCTCCGTCAGCGAGATATACATCACGATAGCCGTGATCTGGTTGAGGATATCGTGGCGGGTGATGGAAGAGAGGGTGTGGAGTTTCCGGTTCGCCAGCTGGATTGCCGCCTCGAAGCGCTTGCGTTCCTGGATCTCCGCTTTGAGGATCTCGTTTGCCCGCAACAGCTCGTTCGTCCTCTCGCTCACCCGTGCCTCCAGCTCGTTTTTCGCGTTCTGGATGACCCGTTCGGCAAGTTTGCGGTCCGTGATATCGACAAGCGAGCAGATGATACTGTTGCTTGGCGTCAGGGAACCCGAGACAAGGAACTGCCGGACCGCGTTGTCACCGGCGATGAGACGGAGTTCGTGGTCGTCGGAGTGGGTGTTGATGGCCACCTCATGGAGGAACACTTCCCGCTCTTTTGTCGGGGGGAGGACATGGTCGAGATCGCTCCCGATAAGATCCTCTGGTTCGCACTGGAGCATCCGGGCGCATTTCCGGTTCAGGTCAAGGATCCGGTTGGATGAGAGGTTAACCGTGAGGATCCCGGCCTGCGAGTTCTCGAAGATCCCCCGGTATTTGCGCTCCTCTGACCGCATCCCCTCGGCAAACGAGGAGGTCACGACCTCGATGGTGACGAAGATGACAAACCAGGCAGTCGAGACCGCGACCAGCATCGGGTTGAACCGGCCAAAGAGGTAGACTAAGATGAGATAGACCATGCTGACGGAGAGCGTGAAGATGACGCCCCGTTCAGGATACCGGTACACGAAGAGGATGATGGGCAGGAAATAGAGGAACGGGTATACCTCGGAGATCCCCTGCTCCAGCGAAAAGACCGTCGAGATGAGGGCAGCAAGAATACTGAGCGCGATGGCGGTCCCCCACAAGAGCCGGACGTGCCACGGTTCCCTGCCGTTCATTTCATCCCACCGTCCCGGTCATCGGGTTCCGTTGCCTGCGCTGAAAGGAGGGTCTGCTCGAACTGGCGCCGCTCCAGGATCTCGCGCCGGAGTTCTTCGTTTATCCGTTCAAGATGTGCAGTCCGGGCCCGGACCTGTTCCTCGAGATCTTCCAGCGTGCGGTGGATCTCCTCGTCAACAATCTTGCTGCCGGTAATATCGATGATGGAACAGAAGACCGAGTCCTTTACCACCATGACAACGGAGAGGACAAACCGGAGGATTGTCCCATCCTTTGCCTGGAACAGTCCCTCGGTCTCCCCGGTATCCTTTCCATCCTTTCTCACTCCTTCCAAAAAACGTTCCCGTTCTGCATCGTCGCTCCAGATGCGCGCAAGCCGGCTGCCGGCCAGTTCTTCCGGCGAGAACCGCAGCCACTTGGCACACTTGGGGTTGACATCGAGGATGATCGCGGTGTTTTTATCAAAGCAGAGGATCCCGTCCTGCGAGTTCTCGAGGATATTCCGGATCTTCAGCTGTTCGTCATGCATCTGGTTGGCATACGATGATGCCACGACGCCGATGATGATGAAGACGGCAAACCACGCCGTGGCAACAGCGATCATGGTCGGGTTGGAGAACCCGAAGAGCCAGACCTGGCCGATATAGACGAGGCTCAAAGCGAGCGTGAAGAGCGTGGCCTTCCGCGGGTAAAAATAGACCGAGAGGATGATCGGGAGGAGATACCAGAACGAGAAGACCTCGAAGATCCCGTGCGTTAAGGAAAAGACCGTGGTGAGGATGGCACCAAGACATGCTGCCCCAAGGATGAGCTGTTGCAGGATCTCCTCATTCCTGACCAGTAACCGGCGCATGCTCTTCTTACGCTCCTGTCCTCACCTGCAATGGGGTATACCTGTACCAACAGCCATACGAAATTGCCCTAGTATAGTCGATGATCTCAATCCATATAATGTTTACAGGTAAAAAACGACCGGATTAATAAAACGGGGCAGGGGTGGTGCTATTCTTTCCGGGCAACACAACTCCCGTTGATCCGGTCAAGGTCCTCGAGCTTGTTGATGTTGGTAAAGGTCTTTAATGCAGGGTCGTACTTTCGCAATTCCTCCACCGGCACGTACCGCGTCTTTATGCTGCGGATCATCGGGCGGAGCGAATAGGATTCGTGGTCCTGGAGATACTCCAAGAGCACGGAGCGGCGGTAGACCGCGTGGAGCGGTTCGATCATGTCATAATTCCAGCTCGGGATAGCCGCGTCCCCGTCACCGATCGCCGCGAAAAGGTACCGCACCACCCGGGCATCGATACAGGGCATGTCGCAGGCCGAGACAAAGAGCATCTCCCCGTGCGCTGCGAGCGTGCCGGCATGGAGCCCCCCGATGGGCCCGATGCCCGGGCGGATATCGGTGATGCAGCGGACACCGGAGATATGGGCGAAACGGCGGCACTGGTCAGGGTCCTTTGCCACGAGGATGATCTCATCGACTACCTCAGTGAGGGTACCGATGAGCCGCTCGATGAAAGTCTTGCCTTCGTAGACAAAGAAGTACTTCTCCTGCCCGTTCGCACGCCGTGCCTCTCCCCCGACAAGAATTATTGCCGACCGCCGGGCAGTGTCCATCCCCTCATCCCTTCCTGCAGCCCTCTCGTTCATAAAAATCCGCAGTTGCTGGTACTGAGGTGGCCTTTTTTGCAACATGTAGTTTGTGCATTGTTGCTGCCTCCATCGCGAGCAGCAGCTCCTTGATCCCGATATCCGGGGTAAATCCCCCGATGCCGCCTGCGGCGGTGATCCGGTGACAGGGGACCACCAGCGGGGTGGGGTTGCGGGCCATCGCCTGCCCGACAACCCGGGGGGATGTGCCGATTTGGGCAGCAATTTCCCCGTACGTTGCGGTGCAGCCGCAGGGGACCATCCGGACGGCCTGGTAAATCCGGCTGTACATGCCGTCATCGTGGATGGCGATGGTGGGAAACGTTGTCAGGTCAACTGCCCGGCCGGCACAGTACTGCCGGATCGGTTCCGGCACAGCGCCATCGATCCCGGTCTTTGCAAACCGGACGCGGTGAATGGTTGTGCCGTCATGCCAGACATGGACAAACCAGAGCCCGAGCCGGCAGGAACCCCCCGTCACTTCCATGCTGCTATCACTTCCCGGAACGTTCCGGCATCGCAGCTGACCATCTCCTCCTGGATCCAGGGCGGGAGGCCCTCGCGGACGCGTTTCTCACAAAAGCGTTTCTCACAAAAGGCGAGAAACCCGCGGTCTTCCGGCGTCCGGAGCACCCGGCCGAGGGCCTGCAGGGACTTGTTGATCGCCGGCAGCGTGTAACTGAGAAACTCGCCCTCCGCACCGAACTTGTGCCGGAAATATTCAATCGTCATCTTGCGCACGCGGTTGAAGGGGGCAAGCGGCAGGCCGACAACCATCGCACCCGAGAGCATCTCGCCCCGGTAATCGAGGCCCTCGCTCCATTTGCCGCCGCAGACCGCAAACATGACGCCCGATTCCCGGCGGGAGGGGAGGGAGAGGAACTCCAAAAGTGCCGTGCCGGCGTCGGACTTGTCCCGGGGCTCGATGAAGATCTTCCGGTTCCTGATGAGGGGGGCTGCCCGGTCGGCATACTCCTGCAGGATCGCGTAGCTCGGGAAGAAGATTGCCCGGTTCCCGCCCAGGGTGGTAAATGCCGTGATGTATTCCGTGATCCGGCGGGTGTTCTCCTTGTCGCGCCGCATCGAGTACGCCGTGGTGACATCGGTTGCACAGGTCACGACCCGGTTTTTTTGGGGAAACGCGTTGGGCAGAACAAGCGTCGTCACCGGGGTGTTTCCGAAATAGTACTTCTTAAAACTCTCGACCGGCGAGAGCGTGCCCGAGATGAGGATGCAGCAGGAGTGCATGCCGCAGACCTCGGTTAAGTCAGCGGCCGGATCGATGTTGCGCACTTCAAGCGCAGTCCCGGCCTCGTTCCGGTGGTACACCGTCAGGTACGCCGGGTCGGAGGAGGAGTGGGCGAGCCGGACCATGAACGTGGTGAGCCGTTCGATGGCGGTCTCGCGGAACTCGCCGGACTTGATGTTCTTCTCCCGCAGGGTCTCGGCTATGCCCATGAGGTCATCGACAATCTCGTTCATCTCCTTGTACAGCGACTCTCGTAAGATCATCCGCTCGAAGATGGCCGGGTCAAACCAGTCCTCCGCCTCCTGCGAGTTGGCAAGGCCTTTGATGAACTCGGTGAGGCGGGGGAGGACGTGCCGGACGGCTTCTGCCCCCTTGTGGCGCCGGGCCATGCCCGCAAGTTCGCGGGAGGCCGCTTCCAGGTCCCGCTCCTCGAGCGCCACGCTCCCGATATCGGTGATGACGTCGCCGCAGTTGTGCGCTTCGTCAATGAGGAGGAGGACGTCCTGCGGTTCCACGCCAAGGTTCGCGTAGAGCTGGTCGCGGATGTCGCGGTTGAAGAGGTGATGGTAGTTGAGGATCACGACATCGGTGTTCCGGGCGGCCTGCATCATCAGCTCGTACGGGCATAACCCGCTGCAGAACTCCACGAGATCTTTGGGTGAGACAGAGTTTTTGCAGACGCGTTCCGCCTTGTTCCGCAGTTCGGTGGAGGGGACCATCTTGAGGCCCATCGTTTCGCCAGGCACAAAGATCCTGCTCGCGATGAAATACGGGCAGAGCATCGGGTGCTCCTTGTCCTGCCTGTGGATCTGCTGGATGATGAACGGGTCTTTTGCCGGTGTGAGGGCGCCTTTTTCCGCACGGTCCCGCATGAGCGAGGTGCTGAAGGCCTTGACCCCTTCGCACCGCCGGTAGATATCGCCTTCGCCGCCCAGCGGGCACATGCTGCCCTTGCCGACCAGGTACACGGTTTTGATCTCGGGACGTTTCTGCTTCACCAGCTCGAGCTCGCGGATGAAGGTGTTGAGCTGGCTCACCGTCCGGACCGCGATGACGATCTTCTTCTTTTTGCGTTCGGCAAGGAGCGCTGCAACAACGCTCGACTTCCCGCTGCCGGTCGGGGCATCGATCATGGCGATGCCGCCTTCGCGGGCAACGTTTGCCGCCACCTCGAGCATGTGCTGCTGGCCCGGGCGGTATTTTTGGTACGGGAAGAAGGAGTCGATGCTGTCCATTGCTGAGAATAGGTTGGCGGCCGGATGTTTTATGGGTGCGTACTGGGGGGTGAAGGTGACTGATGTGAGCAAATAGTCATCATGGGAGAATATATCATTCTGCGGGGCTGGGGGGACCGTGCCTGTCCACCCGTGGCCCCCCTCTGCGTTCGTGATTGTGCCGGACCTGCCGGTTCTTTTAAAAAAAAACCGACCTGATCCGCAGCCTTCGGTCTGCTGCCTAAATCGTACCAAAAAATACGGACCTGCCGAAAAAAGTATAATTGTGTATACACATATTACCATCCATGGTGACCAAGACTATCAACATCAGGGAATCTGCCTACAATGCGCTCAAGGCCCAGAAGCGCGAGGGGGAGAGTTATTCCGATGTGATCCTCCGCGTCACGGAAGGCGAGAAGAAAAGCGTCTGCGATTTTTTACAGACCATCGATCCTGATGTCCGCGGGGAGATCGCAAGCTCCGTGAAAGCGGCCAAAAAAGATCTCGACCGCGTAAAACCCCGGAAGGTACCGCTTTGACGATTGTGGATACCTGTTATCTCATCGATCTCATGCAAGGGGACCCGGGTGCAGAGGAGATAACCAGACGGTATAACCCGCTCAGGACGACCGCGGTCAGCAGCGCGGAATTCCTTTTCGGGGCAAAGAAGAGCGGCAAAAAGAAGGCCTGCGATATCTCGGAAAAATTCCTCCGGTTTTTCCCGGTCCTGCCTTTCGATGCCGAGTCCGCGGTAATCTATGCCGAAATTGCCCATACGCTTTCAGGAAACGGCCGGCACATCTCGACCTTCGATGAACTGATCGCGGCAATCGCGCTCCGCCATGATGAGCCGCTCGTCACCCGGGACCGGCATTTTTCTGTGATTGACGGGCTGGAGATTCTCTCCTATTAGGTATCATGATTTGCCTTGATTTTACCAGGAGAGATGGTATCGGAACTCCGGACGATGAGGGAACAGCTTATGCAGCACACCCGGTCCCGGTACTTTCGCTTTTTTTCATCAGGTGCAAGAAGCATCGTATCCTTCATTCCGGCTATGCTCCTTGAGCCGGGATGTCCCGGTTATCCTGAATTCATCATCCGCGATTTTGCCGGAGTGTGACCATGAGCGCTTATTCACAGACGGACATGCTCACGGGCACAGGTGCCCGTAAAGGAAGAGGGGAAAATCCCGCGTCTGGATCTCTCTTCCGGCCACCCATTCCCCGCCGGCACCATCGTGCCGTTAGCCCCTTGAGGAACGATACCCTTTCCCCACCCCATTCTCCGTCGGAGACGTCGGGGGGTATCCTCCCAAAACGCACCACCAACAGGACAAATTCCCGGAAAAACAGGCGGAATGGGAGGACAAATTCACCCGGAAACGGCCGGTTTTACGTCGGAAATCCAACGCCCGGAAATACAGACGCTAATAGACGCTTTTGGAGGGGCGAACGCTTGCCCGATCGCACTATGGGGGGTTAGATCGAAAAGAAGGCCTGTTTTGGGGGTCGCCATTTTTATCGGAATTCCCGATCCCTTCGACGGACAAATGTGGTGGACACCCGCTTTACGGCGGCGATTGGCTTCTTCTGACGGTCCACGCAATCCGGACCCCCTGTTGTGGGAAATCCTCCAGGAGTTTTTGATCAAACAGGGGGTTGGAGGATCCCCATCCAGGCCCGCTGCAGGCTCCGTTCCGGAAAAGTGGTACAACGGAGCCCGTATTAGGCCCGGATTGAGGATGGTGCGGAACGGGAATATGGGGGAACAGGGGAGGGGGTATCAGACGGTGGACGGGATTACCCGGGTGGGGGAGGAGATACCGGGTGGTGTGCACGAAGGCTGGCAGGACAATGGCAGCAGGGGGGCAGTGCCCGGGCGGAGATCGGGCGGTGACCATGGCTGACTATTTTCTTATGGGATGCGGGGTTTTTCCTGGAGATGGTATCGCACCGGATTTTTTCGCGTGTTCCGGTTATTCCGGGTCTTGCGATTCTGCGATTTCATGGTAAAGATCGATCCGCGTTTTTGCCGGAAAAATTTTCCATCGCGATCATGATCACGATCAAAAAATGAAAAACGGGGATCGATTTTGAAATGAAAAACGCGATCCGTTTTTTCCGGAAAAATCGCGATCCGGTTGTGAAAAGTTAAGCTGATCTGCACCAGCCCGTTCTGCGGATTTACGACGGGGATACCTGTACAGGTGCCGGTTTTTCGATCGCGATCCGATTTTGAAATTTTTATCGGGATCCGCTTTTTTGCAAAAATCGATCCGCGATTTTCAAATGAAAATCGATCAGCGTTTTTTCCGGAGATTTTTTTGATCGCGGTTGATGGTGCGATTGGGAGATGAAAGCAAGGGGACACTTTTCTCAAGAACGAAATGAAATCCTTTTCATATAGGACGAGAATCCGGATATATCCGGGACCAATGATGGAAAATTCCAAGAATTTTTTTCTATACTGGGGAAAGACGAAAGCCGAAGTTCAAAATACTGAGAACCCTTCCTGTCATCTTCTCGTTTATCATTGTCTTGATGTTGCTGCAGTTGGTTATCAGTTCCTGTCAAAGGATCCTGATTTATTAACCAAGATTATACCTGAAGAATACCTCGTTGGAGACCCAGGACGTGCACAATGGTTCATTGGATGCATTTCATTTCTTCTGGCCCTCCACGATATCGGAAAATTCTCTGACAGGTTTCAAGGATTGAATTCAATCATTTTCAATAAATTTCAGGGGAGAACTGGTCGTGAATATATTGATCATCATACGGAGATGGGACGCTTCCTTTTCGATAAAGAGATTTGGAAACAAATCTGGTCGAACAATGTATTCTGTCTGAATCCGGATGATGACGGTTTTGATTGGAAAGATATCTGGAACACATGGTTCTTTGCCGTAACTGGTCATCATGGAACACCACCGGTTTCACTTTCAGAGAAACCGGTGCCCACGCTGTTTGCAGAGCCCGATCTTGCGACTTCACTTGATTTCACATCATGGTGTGCTGAATTCTTCCTGAAAAAAACAGAAACGCAACCGATTCACTATGAAAAATTTTATCCGACGTTCTGCAGAAAGTCCTGGCTGCTTGCCGGATTCGCGGTTCTCTGTGACTGGATCGGATCAAACAATTCGCTGTTTGAGTATCATTCTCAACCGATGCCCCTTGATCAATACTGGAAGACTTATGCAATCCCCCAGGCTGATGGAGCAATTAAAGAGTTGGGCATACTTCCAAGTTCGATATCCAGAGATTGCGGAATGAAATTTCTTTTTCCGAAAATCCGCTCGCCCACACCCCTGCAAACGTTTACCGAAACCTGTGAAATCCCCCTCTCGCCGCAGATGATCATCATAGAAGAAGTAACTGGTAGCGGTAAGACTGAGGCAGCACTTGTTTTGGCACACCGGATGATGGGACATGGTCTCGGCAAGGGGATTTATTTTGGTCTGCCAACGATGGCAACGGCGAATGCAATGTACGACCGAATGGGTGATGCATATGATCTGCTCTTTTCTCCGAATTCTCACCCGTCACTGGTTCTTTCGCATGGGGGCCGGCATCTCTCGAAAAAATTCCGGCACTCAATTCAATATCCCCGTCAAAACGAGGAAATGTCTGTTGAAAAGATTTCACCGGCGTCTGCGAGGTGCACCGCATGGCTCGCGGATAACCGGAAGAAAGCGCTGCTTGCCCAAGTCGGCGTCGGGACAATTGATCAGGCCTTGATGGCAGTTCTTCCCCTGCATCATCAATCGCTGAGACTTCTTGGTTTATCAAGAAATATCCTGATCGTTGACGAAGTCCATGCATTCGATCCGTATGTTGGACAGGTTTTAAAAAATCTTCTCGAATTCCATGCTGCGCTCGGGGGCAGTGCAATCCTTATTTCCGCTACGCTCCCGCGTGAACATCGGCAGGCTCTCATCGATGCATATTCAGCCGGGTTGGGGAGAGCGAGCGATCAAATACGGATGTTCGATTATCCTCTTATCACAAATGTTTCCGGCCAGACTCAACGCATTAAAGAGACATCGATTCCATCATCCGGGCTGACCCGTCGCACAATTGAGGTTGAATGTACTGATGAACGGGAGTATATTATTTCTGAACTTTCTCGGGTCGTTGATGGTGGGAAGTGCGCCTGCTGGATAAAAAATACCGTAGACGATGCAATCGAAACATACCATTTGCTTTCAGAAAAATTCGGAACTGACCGTGTTCTCTTGTTCCATGCCCGGTTTACGATGGGAGAGCGTATTGCGATTGAAGACGACGTCCTAAGATTATTCGGTAAAGATAGTTCTCAGGAAGATCGGAAAGGTTGGATCCTTGTTGCAACGCAAGTTGTAGAACAGTCGCTTGATCTCGATTTTGATTTCATGGTTACCGATCTCGCACCAATGGATCTGATCATCCAGAGAGCAGGACGGGTTCACCGTCATTCTGGACGGGGTAGCCGCGGCGCACCACGGCTCCTTGTGTTCTCCCCCATTGTAACAGAATTACCATCTTCGGACTGGTATTCCTCACTATTCCCGAAAGGCCGGTTTGTGTATCCAAATCACGGGCAACTCTGGCTAACTGCCCGGCTCCTCACTGACAGGAAACGGATAACAATGCCTGATGATGCACGATTGTTAATCGAAGACACATTCGGAACAGATGCACAACATCAGATCCCGGAAAGCCTGGTGGAGCACGAGATTCGGGCGGAGGGAAAGAAAATGGCCGAAGAGTCACTTGCCCACCTGAATGTATTGAATGTCACGACCGGGTATTCTGACACAGGAAGTACATGGCAGGATGACGCAAGGACTCCCACACGGCTTGGTGCCCGGGTTACCGTGTTATTACTGAAATGGGAAAACACGAAGCTAAAATTTTTTTCACCAGCGCCGGAGTATCCAGAGGATTTCAGCCAGATCAGTATTTCCGATCACCGGATCTCAAAAGAATTTCCTTATTCCGGTGAAGTGGCAAACCATCTTGAGTTGTTCAAGAAAGAACTGACTGACAAAGGTCAATACAGGATACTGATCCCTCTGGAAAAAACAGGCGACGAGTGGCAGGGACGTGCTCTTGATGGTTCCGGTAGAGAAATCAGAGTGATCTATAGTTCCCTGTGGGGGCTCCTGACGAACAAATCGTAACGGTTAAGGGGGCATAGGTAAATCCTCCAATATGTTCAAAAAAATATTCTGGTGCAGTTATTCCAGTTCTATCAGTTTTTTTTACATCATCCCGAAAAAAGGGAGTCATCTGCAAAAGGGTTGATGGCATGTTCAATCTTCTTACCGATTCCTGGATTCCAGTCAGCAGACAGTCGGGCAAACAGGAGTACATCTCTCCCAATGGTATCACAGCACATTATACCGATGATCCCATTGTCGCGCTCAATGCACCGCGCCCGGACTTCAACGGAGCATTGGTACAGTTCCTGGTTGGCATTGTTCAGACCGCGTGTCCACCGGCAAATGAATCGGAATGGCGACGTCAGTTTGCAAATCCACCTTCACCGGATGATTTAAAAAAAGCGTTCGGGCAGTTTACTCATGCGTTCAACCTTGATGGGGATGGCCCCCGGTTCATGCAGGATCTGGAGTTGGATGAGAAGACGGGTGAACTAAACCAGATCGATCATCTACTGATGGAGATGCCGGGTGCCCAGACTCTTGACAAGAATACCGATCATTTCCTGAAACGCGACACGGTTAAACGAATATGTCCCCGCTGTTGTGCCATGGCTCTGCTTACCCTGCAGACAAATGCACCATCGGGTGGGAGAGGTCATCGGACTTCAATCCGTGGCGGGGGTCCACTCACAACATTAGTTATCGGGAGAAACCTGTGGGAGACCATCTGGTTGAATGTCCTTACCAAAGATGTCTTTCTGCGGTATGGCAATGCTGACAAAAAAAATGATTCGGATATCTTCCCGTGGATGGGTCCAACCCGTACAAGCGAGAAGAAGGGGCAGGAGACAACCTCGCAGCATGTTCACCCGCTCCAGCTTTACTGGGGAATGCCAAGAAGGATCCGGCTTGAAAGTGGACGAAGTCCTGAAAAAAAACCCTGCGATCTATGCGAAAGTACTGAATCCGATTTGACGGCCCAGTATCGCGATAAAAGTTACGGGATAAACTACAAAGGAGCGTGGCGGCATCCCCTTACCCCGTACTTTGTTGACGAGAAGAGCGGAGAATACCAACCCAAACATGGTCAGAGCGGAGGTATATCGTACCGGAACTGGCTCGGACTTGTCCAGAACATCACCGAGAAAAAATACCGGGCTGAGCCGGCAGTTGTGATCCATACCTTCCGACAGGAAAGGCAGGATGCACTTTCAGGAAAGAATGAGATCCCGTTCCGGCTCTGGGCCTTCGGCTACGATATGGATAACATGAAAGCATGCGGGTGGTATGAGGGAACGATGCCCCTTATTCATCTGGAGCCCAATCTTCGTCCGGAATACGGACTCGTGGTAAGCCAGATGATAAAAACTGCGAGCCTGATCGCATCCGATGTGCGTTTGTGCCTGAAAAAAGCATTATTCAGCCCGAATTCTGAAGTGTCTCTGGGTAAATCATTCTTCGAGACAGTCGATTCCCGGTTCTGGCAGGAGACCGAGCCCCAGTTTTACCAGACCCTCACTGACCTGAAAAACGCTCTCGAAACCCGGCAACCACTTGATGACATTAAACTGCGTTGGCTTGCCATTATTTCCAGCGAGGGCGAACGCCTGTTCGATTACTATTCCCAGTCCAACCAGATATCTTCAGTCAGTCCGCGAAGGATTGCGCTTGCCCGCCGGGATTTCCGGATGTTTTCTTCCAAAAGCAATAAAAAAATTGTTGAATTGCTAGATTTGCCAAAACCGGAGAAGACAGTGTCCTTAAAGTCCCGAAGTGCATCCAAGAAGAAGACATGAAACATGAGGTAATCCTATGGAACAAAAACCGTACCTGAAATTTACCCGGCCGGAAACCAGCGAGATTCTGCTCGACTGGTGGAAGGAACTCGAAAAATCCCGGGGGGATCGTGCCGAACTGCGGAGATGCCATTCGCCGCTGAAGGTTGCGTTTACCCCCGCATATCACCGCTTGCGGTATGCATTGATGAAGCATGGATCGATCAAGGACATGGATCTCGCGCTTGTTGCCGGTGTGATATCGCATGTAAAATCACCTGTCCCGGGTTCTTTTCCTGTCCAGATGGCAGATTCTGCTGATGGGAAAAAAGCAAAGGTCAGCAGCATGCGATTCCGCAGCCTGCTATCTATCAGGGATGATGAACCGGACAAACTCTTTGAGAAGATGATCCGTATTGTTCATCTTCTCGATGATTCAGCAGATATTCCCAGTCTCGCCAACGGGATCTACTGGTGGAATGAACAGACGAAAAAAACGTGGGCATTTGCCTACTATGAACATGCCCCGTCCGAGGAAAAATAAGGAGTGAATTAAATGACTGATTTTATCCAGCTGCATATGCTTGTATCGTATCCCCCGTCGAACCTCAACCGCGATGACCTCGGAAGACCGAAGACCGCAATTATGGGCGGAACCCAGCGCCTGCGTATATCATCGCAGAGCCTGAAGAGAGCCTGGAGGACATCGGATGTTTTCTCGATAAATCTTGAAAGTCATATCGGGACCCGGACAAAAGAGATGGGATCTAAGATCAGAGAAGCGCTTGTAAGCGGACAACCGTTAATCGAATTATTGCATGGAAAAAGTATCGATCCAAAATCTCCACAAATCATCCCTGATAAGGATGCCAAGATTTGGGCACATGCTATCGCTTCGGTTTTTGTTGATAAACCTCCAAAAGAAGATAGCAAGAAAGCCGCTGAATCTTCTGATGATGATAACTCTGACAAAAAGACGAAGAAGAAAGAAAAAGCGAGTAACATCGACCATGAATCACTGAAAGGTGAACAACTGGTTTTCTATTCGAACAATGAAATTTCTGCGATTCAGGCACTCGTTTCCCTCCTGATTAAAGAAAAGCGAGCACCTAAAAAAGAGGAGTTGTTGGGATTGTTGAAGGAGGAGCTGACATCCGTTGATGTTGCTATGTTTGGACGGATGCTTGCGAATGCAACCAAGTATAATGTTGAAGCTGCTGTCCAGGTTGCCCACGCTGTTACGGTGCATGAAGTTGCCGTTGAAGACGATTATTTCACCGCTGTGGACGATCTCAACCGTGGCGAAGAGGATGCAGGTGCCGGGCATCTTGGAGAGACGGAATTCGCTTCCGGACTTTTCTACGCATACATCTGCATCGACAAGACTCTTCTTGAAAAGAACCTTGGCGGGAACAAGGAGCTTGCAAAAACTGCAATCAAAGCGCTCGTTGAGGCCGCTACAAAAGTTGCTCCGACCGGGAAACAGAACTCATTTGCCTCCCGAGCCTATGCATCGTATCTCCTTGTAGAGAAAGGGACGCAGCAGCCCCGGTCCTTGTCGGTTGCTTACCTGGGTGCGATCCGTGATTCAAAGGATCTCCTTGGGTCTGCAATCAAATCGCTTGAGGATACCCGGAAGAAAATTGATTCCGTTTATGGAAAATGCTGGGCTGATGAACTCATCATGGATGCCCATGCAGGAACCGGTTCGCTTGATAAAATTCTTGAAATGATCTGCTGATGGTCATGAAAGACTTTCTTATCTTCCGTATCCACGGCGTCATGGCGTCATGGGGAGATATTGCAGTAGGAGAATTCCGGCCAACGTTCGATCACCCGTCCAAATCCGCAATCATGGGAATGGTTGCGGCAGCGCTGGGTATCCATCGCGATGAGGAAGAGCGGTTGCGGGAACTGGGGGCCGGCTATCGCATGGCAGTCCGGATCGATGAGCCGGGAATCCTCCTCAGAGATTATCACACGGCACAAGTCCCATCATCCGGAAAAGGTCGGAACAAACGATCGTTCCCAACGAGACGTGCGGAGATCTCTGTTCCAAAAGAGGATCTCAATACCATTCTTTCATCGCGGGATTACCATTGCGATGCGGTCTATACCATATGTTTATGGAGCAACGGACCGACACCCCCATACCCTCTTGCAGATCTCAAAGAACATCTTGAGCATCCTGCCTTTACCCTCTATCTCGGGAGAAAATCGTGTCCGCTCTCACTGCCGCTCCAGCCCCAGATTATTCAAGGAGAGTCGCTGGCTGTTGCTCTTTCCACGGTTGCGTTTAACGATGCCCCATTTATCGCTTCCCTGACAACCACCCGGGATACCAGGATCTTCTGGGAGGGAGATGCCGATATCGGTCTCTCCAGCGTCCATACCGTCCAGCGGCGGGACGATTCGCTGAGCAGGAAACGCTGGCAGTTCGGAAACAGGCTCGAACATTTTGCAACAATGAAAAAGCATGCGGGGATGTGATCATGTTCATCAGTAAAGTAAAACTCCGCAGCGATGCCGAATATGGAAGGGAGTTCTGGAACCATATCGGAGGGGCCTACAAACTTCATTCATTGGTATGGGACATGTTCACGGATGGTCCAGAGCGGGATCGCGATTTTATTTACCGTCAGGATCTTGTAGAGGGGCTGCCAGCGTTTTACTGTGTTTCAGCACGGGAACCCTGTGACCGGGGCAATGTCTGGCATGTCCAGACAAAACCGTATACTCCGATAATCATGAAAGGGCAACGGCTCTCGTTCATGCTGCGGGCAAACCCGATCCGGACAAAGCGCGACGACCAGAAGAAACAGCATCGTCACGATGTCGTGATGGAAGCCAAGACTCTCATGAAGCAGCGGCAGGAGCCGTATCCTCCTCTGCCAGAGATTGTCCAGAATACCGGATTTGTCTGGCTTACAATGAAAGGGGGGTCGTCGGGTTTTTCAATTCGTGAAGGCGAGGTCCGGGCTGATGGTTACAACCAACACCGTTTTGTCAAACCGAAAGGAAAACATCCCGTCACCCTGAGCACCATCGAATTTACCGGAGTCCTGACAGTTACTGATCCGGCCCTGTTCACCACTGCGCTTTATAATGGTATAGGGCCGGCAAAAGGATTTGGCTGCGGGATGATGCTGGTTAAGCCCGTTCGGTAAAAAAACCATGCTTCCTCCCCTGAAACCAATCGCGATCAAGGAACGAGTCTCCCTTGTTTTTCTTGAGCGGGGTGAACTGGATGTCCTTGACGGGGCGTTTGTCTTAATCGATAAGAACGGCATCAGAACGCAGATACCCGTGGGAAGCGTTGCGTGTCTCATGTTGGAACCCGGGACCCGCGTCTCTCACGCAGCCATCATCCTTGCAGCAAGAGTCGGATGCCTCCTTGTCTGGATAGGTGAAGCCGGGGTCAGGCTATACGCAGCGGGACAGCCGGGTGGTGCCCGGGCTGACAGACTCCTCTATCAGGCAAAACTGGCACTCGACAATGAAGCCAGATTGAAAGTCGTGCGAAAGATGTATGAATTCCGATTCAAAAAACCGGTTCCGTCGCATTATTCCATTGAACAACTCCGGGGTGTTGAGGGATCACGTGTCCGTGAGATGTATGTGCAGATGGCCCAGCGCTATGGCGTGAAATGGACGGGCCGCCAGTATGATAGTACGCGTTGGGGAAGCGGAGATCTCCCGAACCGCTGTCTGAGTTCGGCAACCGCAAGCCTGTATGGAATCTCCGAAGCTGCGATCCTCGCTGCAGGATATGCACCAGCAATCGGGTTCATTCATTCCGGTAAGCCGCAATCATTTGTCTATGATATTGCCGATCTATTCAAGTTCGAGACGGTTGTTCCGGTTGCATTCCGGGTCGCTTCACAGAATCCGGTTGATCCTGAACGGGCTGTACGGCTTGCCTGCCGCGATCAGTTTCGTGAGACCCGGCTCCTGAAAAAGATAATTCCAACTATCGAAGATGTTTTAAGCGCCGGGGGGCTGCCTGTACCAGAAATACCGGAAGACTGCCTGCCTCCAGCTATTCCGGAAGAGCGAGGTCTTGGCGATGCTGGTCATCGTACTTGAGAATGCTCCGGCACGGTTGCGGGGTCGTCTTGCGGTCTGGCTCCTGGAAATTCATGCGGGCGTGTATATCGGTGATTTTTCACAAAAAGTCCGGGAGATGTTATGGATCCAGATTCTTGATGGTATCGAGGATGGCACGGCAATAATGGCGTGGGGGACGAATAACGAGGCGGGTTATGATTTTGTTACTATCGGCACCAACCGCCGTGTCCCAGTTGAATTCGACGGAGTTCAGCTGATTTCATTTCTGCCACAGGTAAAGGAACCTGCTGCATCCGAGAGTTTAATTACAAAGGAACATTGATTGGTGATAAGGAAGTTTTAATCTTCCTTGTGAGATGATGATAGAGATTCATACTCCAAACAAGTTTTCGGATTATTCCGACATCCCGCTTTTCCGGAATTGAATTTCCTAGTTCCTGTATAAAAAATGAAGAGAGTTCCCCACATGCGTGGGGATGAACCGAAGGCATTGACCCACCTCTCCAGGTTCCGGAGCCGAGTTCCCCACATGCGTGGGGATGAACCGGGGCAGTTGGCGCTCGAAGACAATATCACCTAGAGTTCCCCACATGCGTGGGGATGAACCGAAAAGATTTCCCGCGAGGAGTATGAGAGCATTGAGTTCCCCACATGCGTGGGGATGAACCGTTGAAACCGAGGATGGGACAATTATTGAAGTGGAGTTCCCCACATGCGTGGGGATGAACCGTTTCAGCAACCCGCCGGAATCCAACGGGGTGAGAGTTCCCCACATGCGTGGGGATGAACCGGTAAGGCATACTTTCTGTTGATACGAATAGAAGAGTTCCCCACATGCGTGGGGATGAACCGGAACCGAAGAAACCCGCGCTCCAGACCCTCTAGAGTTCCCCACATGCGTGGGGATGAACCGGTAGCCGGACGGTCCATATCAAGATCGTTAACGAGTTCCCCACATGCGTGGGGATGAACCGGACAATCCGGTCTGCGAGTATTGCGGCGGGAAGAGTTCCCCACATGCGTGGGGATGAACCGGCAACGAACACAAGACGGTTCTCCGCGCTATAGAGTTCCCCACATGCGTGGGGATGAACCGGAGGCGACCGTTTGCGGCGACCGGGCTGAAACGAGTTCCCCACATGCGTGGGGATGAACCGAAAAGCAGGAGCAACGACGGACGCTTTTCAGACATACACGACCTCATGCATGATCCGGGCGCGGATAAGTGGGTGGAGCACCGCAATACGTCACTCCCCTCGCGGGAGTGTGGATTGAAACGAGAATGCCAGGCCGATAGGATCATTTAAACCGTCGCTTCCCGCGCAACATCCACGAGAACAAGGATTGAAACCGTTTGGCAAGGATTTCGCGTGCACGTTTCTCAACATCGAGCGAAAGATCCACGGGAGAAAGGATTTGAGCCGTTTGCTTTAAATCCGGCCGTACTTTTTATGAGCATGCTCAATGGTATCCAGATAAAAAA
>DANA01000020.1 GCA_002508495.1 Methanoregula sp. UBA276 | reverse complement strand
ATTCGTTCGGGCCGTACGCCTGCCTGCCGGTTGCCGTCAGCAGGATCATCAGCGGGAAGCTCACGACGTTTGCCCTTTTGCAGATCGTCCCCGTCCTCTTTATTGCGGCGGTTACGCTTCTGAGCGGTGAGGCAGCAAACCTTGTGCCGGCGGTCGTGCTCTGCCTTGCGGTCTCGTTCTACGCAGCGGGAGTCATGGTCTGGCTGACCGGCCTCTCCCCCAACGTGCTGGTCTATGACGTGAAGGTGCTTGCCGTGTACCTCGTCCTGATAGGAATCGTCCTGACGATCTTCTCATCGCTTGCCTTTGCGAGCCCCCTCTATGCCCTTGCCTCCATCATCCTCTTTGTGCCGGCATGGTTCTTCGTGCAGAAAGGAAAGGTTAGATGGGACGCGGTTGACCCGTCAGGGTTCTGATAATTTCCCTTTTTTTTATGATCGTTACAAGGATGCGATGGGGCACTCCTGGGGCGGATTCCCCGCACGCAGGTTGCAGCACTTGCGATACCTCCGAGTTTTGGCACGGGAAAATGTGATGCCCGTCATCGTGATACCCGGGTATTCCCCGCACCCCGCCATCCTGGCAAAACAGAGACGACAAAAAGATTGGGGGAACTCATGGCACATTTGCTTCGGAGCTGGCTCCTCCCGCATGAGATATGTGAATTCACAACCGGCTCACCATGGTATGGAAATGGAGCTGTGTCGTATGTCAGGCAATTTGCCGCCATGTGGATGGAGGTACGACAATCTCGAAACGTGCCCCCGTTCCGGGTCTTCCCGTCTCGGAGATGGTAATTCCCGTCAGTGCCAGGATGTCACGGGAGATGGCGAGGCCAAGGCCGGTGTTTTCCCCATACCCGTACCGGAAGATACTCTCCTTCTCTGCTGAGGGAATGCCGACACCATCGTCTTCTACAATGATTTCGAGGGTTCCATCTGCCCGTTCTGCAGCGGATATGGTAATCCGGGTGAGACGTTCCCCGTGCCGGAGGGCGTTTTCAAAAATGTTATAGAAGACTTTCACCATCATGGGATCACTGTAGATCTCTACGGGTGCATGGTGTTTCTCGATAGGTATCCCCTCATGAGGAATATCTTCAGTGGCACGGGCGAGCATCTGGTCAAGCGGCTGCCAGACCGGCTGCCGTGCCCCTATCTCCTGGTACTCGCGGGTGAACTGGATCTGTTCATGGATCCTGTTTGCGATCTGCATGCAGGCTTCTATGTAGGTGCTGTTTTCCGGGTCATTCGGTTCCTCTTTGAGGAGGAGCAGGTATCCTGACAGGGCGCTCACGAGATTGTTGATATCATGGCGGGTGATCTGGGTGAGGAGCCCCAGCTTCTCACCGGCTATCTGGAGGGCCCGTGTTGCTCTCTTGCGGTCTGTAATGTCCCGGATCACAAGGACCATGCCGGCCCGTTCACCTGCCGGGTCATGCACGAAAGATCCCGCAATACTGACGGTACTGGTTGGGGATCCGGCCGGTGTTACTTCGAGATCGGTCATCTGCCCTTTCACGAGAATGGCAGACCGGAGAGCATCAAGCGCAGGCCCCGGCAGGATTTCGGCGATGTTTTTTCCCTGCAGGGGGATGGTCTGCATGCCAAGGACCGCGGTGGTGGCATCGTTGGCGCTGATGATGGTTCCATCCAGCCCGGTCAGGATGATCGCATCCGGTATTGTCCGTAAGATATCCGGCACAGCCGTTGCCGGGCTCAGGACGAAAAGTTCGTGCCTGGAGATGGCGATGGTGATGAAGAGGGAGAAGAGCACGATCCCGATGAAGACAAGGTTGGGCAGGTAAATACCGAGTGCTGGCAGGATGATCCCAGAGAGGGAACCGAACAGGATCACGGTGAGGAAAGCACAACAGATCAGCCGTGCCTGCATCCGGACTTTGGGTGTCTCTGCCCGCATCCAGTACGAGACAATCACGGCGGTTGCAAACAGCATTATCAGGAGATTGTACAGAGCTTCGGCCTGGTATGCAGTGCTTTCCCGTACCGGCAGGTAGACAAACCCGGTGCCCGGCAGGTAAATAATGGTATAGATCCAGTCCGTCAAAAGAAGGGTTGCGGCAACTGCCATTGCCGGCAGGTAGATTACTGCAAGAGACGCCAGCCGGTGGATGCGATACACCCGGTGGTCGGTCAGGACAAGGACAAAGTGTATGATGAACGCAATGACAAACGGCCAGAACGAGCTCACCTTTAACCAGAAGCGTATCCCCTCCGGAGTGGTTGCCTGCCAGATCATGAACTCGGCAAACGCCCAGTAACAACCTGCGAGCATCGCCAGCAGAAAAAGGCGGTTGGTTGCGGACTTCGGATTCCTGCTGTAAACTGCCACGCCAAGGCCATAGGCAAGGAATGCTGATGCGAGGCAGAAGATGGTGAT
This sequence comes from Methanoregula sp. UBA276, assembly GCA_002508495.1. Lineage (GTDB taxonomy): Archaea > Halobacteriota > Methanomicrobia > Methanomicrobiales > Methanospirillaceae > Methanoregula. Next base: position 4,635 of record DANA01000020.1, on the reverse strand, counting down.
GATGGCGATCAAGGAATCCGTAATCATAGGTTTTTACTCGTTGCGTAGTGTCCCTGAGTCCTCCCCCAGTATCGCTGAACACGGGGTTAAGCGCCGGGCCGGGTTTCTCTCTTAGGGAGCTTTGCCCGGAATCTCTGTTTTAGCATGAGAAAATCATTCTCATCATCCAGCGAACCGCAACCCGTTCACGAAATGATCCGCATGAAATATGCCCAACATCCCCGGCCTGCAAGTGTTTATCCTCTCTCCCGCCAACCGATACGGGCATACCCCCATGACCGCACCACAGTTCTTTCCTATCCCGCCGGAGATGCTTGCCTTCGCCAGCCAGACGGTCACGCAGAAGGTCTCCCGGCTCCCGTTCCTGCGCAGCGGTGTCATGGTTAACGGTGAACTCCTGGGGGTGACCCTGGAATGCCTGAATGCAGAACCAGCCAAGACTCTTGCGCTTCTCACTCCCCGCGATGCCCAACATGGTGCTGCTGAAGGGCTCGACCGGTGCCTTGCCGGGCGCTTGCGGGTTGAAGGAAGGATTGTTTCCCCCATCATTGCCGATGTGCTGGTCAGTGCCGGTATCGCAGAACCCGCAAACGTAACGGAGCGATCGTTTCCCCAACCCCGAAAGGCACTGCGCCTGCTTCCCCCGTGGACCTGGCATATCGCGTCGATCCTTCCCCATGAGGTTAAACTTGCCAGGTCTGGTGCGATACCGGACCCGTCTGCATCCTGGCTGAATCTCTGTCCGGTCTGCCGGACCGGCAGGTTGAACAGGGTTTTTGGCAAGCAGCTCTTCGGTGTTCCCCATACCGATTTTATCATCGAATGCACGCACTGCGGGGCAAAATTTATTCCGGTCGGCCCGGCCTTCCGGCTGGTCTCCATTGCATCCATCCGCGACCCGCTCTGGAAACGGTACCTTGACCAGACCTATCCTCCCGAGACCTGGGCTGCCCTCGCGCGCGGAACAAGCCCGGGGGGAAATCCTGTTTCCCGCCCCCGGCCCCAGCCTGCAACAGCAAAATCATCCCTCGCCCCGTCAGGAAACCTTGCCGTGATGAAGGACGGGTCGCTCGCGGTCCCGGTTGACAAAAAGACGGTCTATTTCCGGCCCGTGCCGCTGACCTTTTCCGGCGGCATGCGGATGGGAATATATTCCCGGGTGCAAAAGACCGTCAGGGAATTGCTGGAAGATCCGGCGTTTTCCCATCTGCGGGACCCGGTGAATGCAAAGTACTCAAATTATCTCCCCCAGAAAGCCGGCCTCTTCCTCTCCCATCTCGAGGAACGGCACGATCCCTTCTACCGCGAATTCCTCAACCCGTACGGAGACGAGAAATTCGGATCGTTCCGGGCAGCGGAGAGTGGGGACATCGACAAAGCGGGGATCCTGCTGGTTGTCGTGAACCGCGGGATCTATGCTGCCCGCTCCTCACCCGGATCGTTCCGGGCAATGATTAACGAGTATTTCGGGCGTATCCTCCCCGAGCATTGTCTTGTGGGTGGCGATGAGTTCCGGTGCCGGATTAATGCTGTCCTTTGTAACAACCACCGGGAGGCAGGACTGTACATCTATCCCCTGGGTGCCAAGGAGGAGCAGGCCCGGCTCGCCGGGTTACTGGAGAAGATGAGTTACGAAAGATCCGAAAAAAACAACCCGTGATTCCGGTACGCGGGAACCAGAGAACTTTTCTTATCTGATGCGAACATTATAGTTATCCTGTTTGGATATTTATTATACGGAGCTGAATAGATGAAGTGCCCTCACTGCGGGATGATTATCCGGGATAATATTACCGAATGCGGCTATTGCGGCGGAAAGATTGTCCAGCGGCCGGAAAAGGCACAAGCATCCGGTAAGCCTGTTGGTCTTGCACCCCTGCCTGAGCCCGGTATGGAGGGGGCTGAGGAAGAAGACGGGGGGATCACGAATCTCCTCCAGCCCGGTGAGCAGGTGCAAATCGGATCGCTCAATATCACCGTGAAAAAGTTCTTTTTCCATGCATACCTCACCAACCAGCGTATCTTTTTAATCGACACGCAGGAGAAGAAGCTCAAGGTTACGGCAAAGGATGTCCCGCGCGATACCGTTGCCGGCTGTATCGTTGAGTTCTCCGAGACCTCGGACCCGGTGCTTGTCGTCTCCATCCGCTCCCCTGATGAAGAGGTAAAGACCATGAAGATGGTCTTTGTCCAGAACGGCATGGACCGTTCCGCGGAGATTGACGAGTGGATTGCGCTGCTCCAGGATGAGGAGCCCGATAAAAAACCAAAACGCCGCCCCGCACAGCGTGCTCCACAACCAGAACCCGAACCGGAACCTGAGCCGGAATACGAGGAGGAGAAACCGGAACCCGAAGTCCGGCCCCCGCCCCGCCCCCCGCGGCAGAAACCGGAACTCCGGCCGGTGCGAAAACCCACCAAGGATCCTGAACGGCAACCCCCGGTCAAGCGGTTGCTCACGATGTACACTGAGCCGGAAGAGACGCCGGAACCCGCCGCGGCACCCCCGGCCATCCCTCCCGAAACGGTGCGGAAAGCAACGGTCAGGCAGGTTCCAGAACACCCGAAGAAACCGGTGGTGACCCCCCGGTATGAAGCGGAGGCCCCGGCCCAAGAGGAACAGGAGGCCCGGCCGGCCCCAAAACCCGAAGTACAGTCAGCCATGAAAGTGGCGATGAAGAGTGCAATGCGCCCCATCCAGCAACAGCACACAAGGCCGGTGAAACGGACGGTCACTGCCGAGCCGGAACGGGAGCAGCCTGCCGTGGCACCCTCCTCGCGGCGCCCTGTTGTGCACGAACCCCCCCGGGAGCGGCAGGCTCCCGATGAGGATGCGGGAACAACCACGCCCCAGTTCTGCCATAACTGTGGCAAGAAACTTCCGCATGCAGCAAATTTCTGTCCTGGTTGCGGTACCAAGCTCACCCAGTCCCGCACCCTCCCGCAGAACCGGTTCGCGACAACCGTTCCCGAGAAGCGCATTACCCGTACTGATCCCCCCGTCCACGAGATTAGGGGATCCACGGAAGATGAATTTGAAGCGGATGAAGGCGGAGAGACGCCGGTTGTGGCAAAACCGCCGGTCAAGAGGGCGCCGAAAGGCAGCGAGATGACCATCCTCCATAAATTCCTGCGGCGATAAGTTTTCACCGCATCATCCTTCCCGTTTTTTTATTTCCTGATCTTCGCAGGATCCTGGCATTTTCTCGGTTTTTTGGCCGCAGAGAGCCGGTTTTGGGCTAATTCCCCTTCCCGGATATTGCCAAAAAATTACTGCCGATAATAAAAAATGCCCGGCAATTGCGCTTTTAGAAATGGTTATATGACCTCCAATCGCAAGTACTGTACTGAAGTTCCACGAGGAAATCCATGAAGCGGAATATCCAGATCGAAGCCCTGAACCAGATCCCTCTTGAAAAACAGCGAATTGAACTTGCCGAGCGCAAGTGTCTTGGCCACCCTGACAGCCTTGCCGACGGTATTGCGGAATCCATCAGCCAGGCCCTTTGCAGGACTTATCTTGATGAATACGGGGTTGTCCTGCACCACAACACGGACCAGGGCGAGATTGTTGCCGGCGAATCTGCACCCAAATTCGGCGGCGGCCGGATGATCCGCCCGATCTATGTCCTCCTTGACGGGCGTGCAACCAAGGAATGGGACGGCATCAAGATCCCTGCCGATGCTGTTGCCGTTGAGGCAGCACACAAGTACATCCACAAGATCCTCCCCGAACTCGACCTGAACCGCGAGATCATGATCGACTGCCGGCTCGGCACTGGTTCGACCGACCTGCGGGATGTCTTCAAGCCCAGCCAGGGCAAAGTCCCCCGGGCAAACGATACCTCGTTCGGTGTCGGCCATGCTCCCTTCTCCGATGTCGAGAATATCATCCTGAAAAGCTCGAACTATATCGACACCAAACTCCGGAAAAAATACCCGGCAATCGGGCAGGACATCAAGATCATGGGCCTTCGCGACGGGAACACCATCACCCTCACGATTGCCTGTGCAATCGTTGACCGGTACTGCAAGGACATCCGCGAGTACCAGGAATACATGCAGCTCCTCAACGACGAGATCACGGCAATCGCTAAAAAGTCCACCAAGAGAAAAGTGGTCGTGCATGTCAACACTGCCGATGATATCAAAAAGAAGAGCGTTTTCTTAACCGTTACCGGCACCTCGGCCGAGATGGGCGATGACGGCTCGGTCGGACGGGGCAACCGCTGCAACGGGCTCATCACGCCGAACCGCCCCATGTCCATGGAGGCAACGAGCGGCAAGAACCCGATCAACCACATCGGCAAGATCTACAACCTCCTCTCTACCCAGGTGGCACAGGAATGCGTCAAAAAAGTCGGCGGCATCGAGGAGCTGTACATCCGTCTGCTCTCCCAGATCGGCAAACCTATCGACCAGCCGTTAATGGCAAGTGTCCAGGTTCTCCCCAAGTCCGGTGTCAAGCTCAAGGACATCGATGCCGAGATAAAGGAGATTATTGACAGCCAGCTGGCCGGTGTCACCTCGGTTACCGAGAAGGTTATTGAAGGCAAACTCAAGACCTTCTGATTGCAGCAATGGCGAACAAACCAAAATCCACAAAAAAACGTAACCCCTCCCCTTTTTCCGAGA
>DANA01000069.1 GCA_002508495.1 Methanoregula sp. UBA276 | reverse complement strand
TACCGCATGGCAAAGACTGCCGCGGGGCAGGACTGGATCGAGGTTGTTGCAGAACCCATGGGCAGGGTGATTTTACAGGCATGTGTCCGTGCCGGCCAAATCCCGCGGGCAGGCCCGGGACAGAAGAGCTGGCTGCGGCTGGTTGATGCACGGGCACGCCTCGTGATGCGGGAGGTTATCCGGCTCATCAGCGACAAGGAGCAGCGCTCAAAGATGGTCTCCCTGCATGATCTCATCATCCCCGATTTCGAGCAGGAAGTGCCCGACGATCTCAGTATCGAGATCCAGGTCTGGAACATCCCCTGCCACCACTGCCACAAGGAGACGCCGGTCGTGTACCCGGTCGGGGCATTCTTCGGGTACATGCTCGAGTTCAACTTCCTCTCGAACCTGCCCCGGATGCTGGCCGAAAAGTACCCGTTCTTTAAAAAAGCGCCGGCACAGGAGACCGATGCCGGGGAGTACCGGAACACCTGTGTCCACTGCGGCGAGGCCCAGCCGGACTGGCGCGTGATGGAGTCCTACCTCGAGATCACCAACACGCCGTCCCTTGTCATGGAAAAAGCGCAGATCACCGTCCCGCTGACCGATGAAGAGAAGGTAGAGTACCGGAAGGCCGGCATCACCCCCGGCTGGTAATCCCTTTTTTTTACTGGAAATACTTCACGATATTTTTGAACAGCTGCATGTTCATCGATTCATGCGGAACCTGGACTCCCTGTCGCTTCATCTGCTCTTTTTTGAGCGGCCAGTCATACAGGTTGACAAAATCCATTGCCCGCTCGGGGTGCGGCATCATGCCCAGCACCTTGCCGTCTGCCGAAGTGATGCCGGCAATGTCTTCCACCGACCCGTTGGGGTTGTACGGGTACTCGCCGTTTGCCGGGCTCAGGTCCTCGCGGCAGTAGGAAAACGCGATCATCTTCTGGCGCCGGATCTTCTGGAGGGTCTCTTTACTGCAGGAGAAGTTCCCCTCGCCATGGGAGACCGGGCAGTACAGCCGTTCGATACCCCGTGTCCAGAGGTTGTCGGCACCCGGTTTCAGGGTCACGAACCGGCATTCAAGCACGCCTTTCCGGTTGGGCACCAGGGCAATCTCGCGCCGGTACTGGCGGTCAAATGCCGGTACGAGGCCGAGGTTTGCGAGGATCTGGAACCCGTTGCAGATCCCAAGGACAAGGTTGTCCCCGGCTAAAAATTCCTCGAGGTCGCGCCAGAGGTTGTTCCTGACCCGGTTGGCATAAGCATTGCCGGCACCGGTGTCGTCGCCATACGAGAAACCGCCCGGGAAGACGAGCAGCCGGTAATCGGCAAGCCGGGCTTTATGGTCAATGAGGTCGTTGATGTGGACGATGTCGGAGGCCATCCCCGCCCGCAGGAGGGCGACCTGCGTCTCCATCTCGGAGTTGATCCCAAAGCCGCTCATGATGAGGGCCCGCTCGAAAATGGGTTCCGGCATGGCTGGTGTTCCGGTGCGTGGCAGGGTCATGTCAGTACCTCCCGAACGGTTCTTTGTACGCCCGTTCCAGTTCGCTGACCGGCAGGTCGGCAAGCGTGGTCGTTCCGGTGATCCGGAGGTTTTTGCCTCCTACCCGGCCAAGCAGGATGGCATCGGCGCCAAGCGCCCGCTCAAAAGCCCGCTTGTTGTCGGGCGCGACCGTGACCACAAACCTGCCCAGTGTCTCGCTGAAGAGATAATAGTCCGGCCGAAGGTTTCCCGGCATGGTGATATCCATGCCCAGCGATCCCGCTATAGCGACCTTGGCAAGGGCGACTGCAAGGCCGCCGTGCGTTACCGGAAACGCGGAGGCAACCAGCCCGTGGGAGATGGCATCGGAAAGGTGCTGGTACCGTTCTTTCATTGCCACGGGGTCAAGGGCCGGCACGGTGGACCCGGTAACGCCGAGATGGGCAAAGTATTCAGAACCTGCCAGTTCCTCGTTGGTGTCCCCGATGACATACACCAGGTCGCCTTCGATCTTCGCATCAAGCGAGACTGCCGCATGAATGTCCGGGTGCACCCCGATCGAGGAGATGAGGAGGGTGGGGGGAACCGAGATCTTCACGGGGTTGCCCGCAGCATCGTAGCCCGAGAAATCATTGAACATGCTGTCTTTTCCGGAGATGAACGGCGTGCCAAAGGCGGTTGCCACATCATAGCACCCGAAGGCTGCTGCCTTGAGCTGGCCGAGCCGCACGGGGTCATCGGACGAGCACCAGCAGAAGTTGTCGAGGATAGCAATGGCCGAAGGCGGGACGCCGGCCGCAACAAGGCCGCGGATGGCGGTATCGATGCCGGCCGCTGCCATGCGGTACGGGTCGATCTCGGCGTACGCGGGGAAGAGTCCCTGCGAGAGCCCGACCCCTTTTCTCGACCCGGGGAGGACCCGGGTCACGGTTGCCATTCCCTGGACCCGGCCCTTTCCCTGCACCGGGCCGAGCACGTGGCCGCCCTGCACGGTATGGTCGTACTGGAGGGAGATGAACTCCTTTGAGCAGATATTTTTCCTGCGGAGCATGGTCAGCAGGAGTTCCTCGAGGCGCGGCGGGCAGGGGACGTCCGGGTCCGCACCCGTGGCAGCGGCAGGTGCTGTCATCAGCTGTTTTTTCGGGAGCCCGTCATGCAGGAAGACGAGATCGATGTCCATGACCGTGCTGCCATGGTATTCCACCACGCACCGGCCGGTGCCGGTGAAGGTGCCGATGACCGTTGCCTCCACGTTCCGGCGTTGCATCAAATCCATGAACGCGGCGAGTTTTTCCGGCGGGACGGCAAGGGTCATGCGCTCCTGCGACTCCGAGATCCAGATCTCCCACGGGGCCATGCCCGGGTACTTGAGCGGGACGGCATCGAGGATCACGTGGCAGCCGTTGCATTCCTTTGCCATCTCGGCAACCGAGCAGGAGATCCCGCCGGCGCCGTTGTCGGTGATGCTGTGGTACAGGCCCCGGTCACGCGCCTCGTGCACGATAACGTCCGAGAACTTCTTCTGGGTGATCGGGTCGCCGATCTGCACCGCCGTGACCGGGCTTTTGGGGTCGAGTGCTTCTGAAGAGAATGTGGCGCCGTGGATGCCGTCCTTTCCCACCCGGCCGCCGACCATCACGATATGGTCACCGGCCTGTGCTCTCTTCTCGTGCATCTTCCTGCCATCAACTTCGCGGGGGATGATGCCGACCGTGCCGGCAAAGACGAGGGGTTTTCCCACGTACCGGTCATCGAACCAGACAAACCCCTGCGGCGTGGGGATGCCCGAGCAGTTCCCGCCAACCCCCACGCCATGGACCACACCGTCAAGGATACGGCGGGGGGAGAGGATGGGAGTTGACCGGTCTTTTCCGCGGAAGAATGCCGGGTCGCGATCCGGGTCTCCCACGCAGAACCCGTAGACGTTGATGCAGGGCTTTGCCCCGAGGCCAAANNGGCGAGTTGTGGGTCTCGACCTTGTGGGTGACGAGGTACTGGTCGTCAAAGATGATCGCGCCGGAGTTGTCGGAAAAGACGCTGACGCAGATGTCGTTCTCGCCCCGCTCGGCCCGGATCCGGTTGGTCGCTGCCTGGATGCAGGTTTTGTACAGCCCTTTTGGCACATCATCGTCCAGCGCCGAGGCGAAGATCGTGTGCTTGCAGTGCTCGCTCCAGGTCTGGGCCAGCGCCTCGATCTCAAGATCCGTGGGCTTCCGGCCCAGCGTATGGAAATAGTCGCGGATGGCGTGGAGCTGGGCAAGGTCGAGGGCAAGCGGTCCCCGGCGCAGGCCGGTCCGGGGATCAAGGATCCCTTCCTTGCCGATGCGGGCAAGTTCCTTGTCCTCAAGGTCCAGATCAACGGTCCCTGCGGCTGGCAGCTCGTGCAACTCGACGAGAGGCACGACCCGGTCCATGCCGGTTGTGCCATACTCGGCCCGGGTCCTGACATGCACCCGGTTCACGAGCGGGTTTGCCAGCGTGCCGGCAAGTTTCCCTGCCGCGTCATCCCCGATTCTCCCGCAGACAAAAAAGAGCTGCGAGCTGTAGACCCCGTCGCCTTCGGCAAACTTCATCGAGAAATAGTCCTCGATGGTCTGGCGGGCGGTCGTGCCCACGTTGTCGGTAACGCCCGGCAAAAATCCGACCTCGATGGCATAATCGAAGTTTGCCCGGGTCGGCGCATCGATGGCATACTCCTGGACCACCGGGTTTGCCAGCTGCGAGGCTATCGCTTCGAGCTCATCCGGGGAAAAATCACGGGACGTGGTGGCTATGGTATAGACATCGACCAGGTGCAGTTCTTCGGCCTGAAAGCCGAGCGAACGGATCCGGTCGGTCCGGACTTTGAGCCGGGGGTCGGCCGTGTAGCGGACTTCGATCCGGTGGACGTGGAGCATGGGGTTCCTGCGTACTCAGTTGATCGCGGAGTACAAAATAGATATCGTGTCATCCCTGTTGCTGCACCTGCACTCCTGCTGACCTTTTTTGGCAGAAATTCAGGTGCGTCGATAACACTCCATCTGCGCATCAACCTTCGCACTGGTGTGCTGGTGTTTGGCGGGCGGGGTGTGACAGGATTTTATGGTGTTCAAACTGAAGTTTCTGGGGACAAGAATGGCTCTGCAAGCCGGAACCTGGTGGAATGATGCAGCTGTAATATTATGAATAAAATACCTTTTACCTCCATTGAGAATTTGGAAAAAATTTATAAGATTCTGAATGGATGTACATGTGTTATACACGCTATCGTCCTGTCAAAAGACTTGGGACGATAGTTTCTTCTTCTAAATCAATTAAATAAATTATAATGAATAATCGTTTGGCCATTTTCATTGACAACGGGTATTTATCTAAAGTTCTCAACGATGGGAAAAAAATAGATTTTGTCCGGTTTTGTGATGTGGTCTCCGATGGGAAAGAGCGGCTCAGGACGTACTTTTACGATTGCAAACCGTATGTGAGCGAACCCCCGACGGACGAAGAAAAATTCAGAACCAGCCAGTATGATAAATTTGCCAATAAAATCGAAGCGCTTCCGCGATTCCAGATGCGGTTTGGAAAATTGCGTAAAACTAAAGACGGTACTTTCGAACAGAAGCGTGTTGACATCCTGCTTGCAGTCGAATTAGTCCGGCTGAGCTGGTCGGATCAGATCCAATATGCAGTCATTGTCAGTGGCGACAGCGATTTCGTCCCGGCCATTGAGGCGGCGAAAGACGCCGGGGTTATTACAAAATTGTATTATTCCCGTAGATCCGTTCATGATGAACTGCTTTCCGCAGTCGATGAACGGTGCGAAATGGATGAGGCGTTCTTTGACCGGGTCAAGCGGTGAAAGCAGAATCATCGAATAAGAATCATGGGGAATAACCGTTTTAAAAAACGCATATGCCACGGTTTCATCTCCCGGCTACCATTTTTCCGGGCGACGTTATCCTTGATTTTGTCATCTGTTCAATACCTAAAATTACAAAATCCTTCCGGAATTGTTCGGGAGTTGCCGGTTGGCGACGGTTCAAATAGTCGGGGGATAATAACTAAAAAAAGCCCGGGAGGCGGGGCGTGATTCATTATCCATGGAGGAAGAGTGCGGCATGACGGCAGAAGATGATTATATCCGGTTCGATATGCACGTCCATACCTGGCATTCCGGCGATTCAGAGACGGACCCCCGCCATATCGTCCGCCTCTATGAGACAAGAAAGATCCTCTGCCTTGTCTGCGACCATAACACAACCGCCGGGTCTGCTGCCGTGTTCGCGGAGATCCGGAAAATTGATCCGGCCGTTCCGGAGATCCTTGCAGAAGAGATCATGACCGCCGAAGGGGAGATCATCGGGCTCTTCTTAACCGAAGATGTGCCCCCGTACCTCTCCCCGGCCGAGACCGTTGACCGCATCCACGACCAGGGCGGGCTTGCCCTTGTGCCGCACCCGTTCTGCTCGTACCGAATCTCAAGCGCGATCCGCCCGGCTGCCCTTGACGCGATCATTGGTGCGGTTGACATCATCGAGGGGTACAATGCGAGGGTTCTTTGTGATGAGGACAATCACCGGGCACTGGCGTATGCCCGTTTTCATGACCGGCCGGTCTCGGTCGGGTCCGATGCCCATACCGTACAGGAGCTGGGCCGCTGTTTCCTTGAACTCGATCCCTTCTCATCGCCCCGCGAACTGCTCGCAACCCTGAAGAGCGCCCGGCCCACGTTCTGCCGGATCGACCCATCCATCCACGCCATCACCCGGCGGGTAAAGGCAGCAAAGCGCGACCAGCAGCAACCGGAGTAACGCGGGAATTGCCGGCCCGCCTCTTCCAGGTACTCATCTTCGGCCGGTGCCGATACCGGGGTTCCGGACGGGGAAGTCAAACAGCGTATGCTTATCCCTGTTTGTGCCAAAAATAATGACCGGATGTCATCATTCCACCAGATCGAAGTCGAATGCCCCGCGTGCAGGGCACGCCAGGACATCAGGATCTGGCAGGCTATCGATGCGGCCCGCAACAAGGAGGTCAGGGAGCAGCTCATCACCGGCAGGATCAATTATTTTTATTGCAGTTCCTGCCGGTTCGAAGGGGAAATTGCGGCCCCGCTCCTCTACTACGACACGGAGAAGCAGTTCTGTGCCAGCTACGTGCCGGCCGAATATCTTGATGACGAGGAGTATGTTTCCCGGACTTTCACCCCTGATGGCACGGTCCGGGCAGGCGGGTTTGCGGAAGGGGGAATCTCTCCGGGTACGGACTACTTCCGGCATGCCCATATCGTCTTTTCCCTGCCCGAACTGATCCGGTATGTCCTGTTCCGCGAACGGGTCAGCCAGCTCGTTCCGCCCGTTTCCGGGGGTGAACCATGACCCGGGACCACCACCACTGCCCGTTCTGCAACCCGTACGGCGAAGAGGTTGTTGCACAAAACGCCCTCTGCTATGCCCGCTGGGATGCGTTCCCGGTTACCAAGGGCCACCTCCTCATCATCCCGTTCCGGCACACGCCCGATTATTTCTCCCTGACCGCTCAAGAGAAAACGGCGATGACGGAGCTCATTGACGAATGCCGGGGAGTAATCGAGGACAATTTCCAGCCGGCCGGCTACAATATCGGGTACAATATCGGCACGGTTGCCGGCCAGAGCATCATGCACTGCCACTGCCACCTGATCCCCCGCTATACCGGTGATACGGACAACCCCAAAGGGGGCGTGCGCCGGGTTGTTGCCGGCAAATACTACAAAGATCCACGGCGCCGGATTATTCCGGTACATCCCGCGACACGCCCCGGACAGGGCCCTGATCGCAGGGCTGAATAAGGCCGGGCGTTTTTTTGGCCGGATCATCCCCGGCGCCAGCGGATGCCAATATTCCGCAGGGCCCACGCATCTCACCACCATTTGGGGATAAGCTTTCTTACCCTCCGGAACAGAGTACCAGCAACCATGGAATTACCTGGACTGTCCCGTACCGAGCGCCTGATACTCATGATCGCGCTCGTCTTTGTCATTGTCATCGCGATACAGGTGACTTCGTATTTTATCTCGCTCATCCTCATGGCGATCATCATCACCATGCTGGGTACCCCGGCGCTGGTCTGGCTTAAGGGGAAGGGGTTGTCAAACCCGGGTGCGGTTGGCATCATCACGCTGGTTGCCTGCGTAATTGTCGGCGCATTCCTGCTCTTTGCCAACCTCTCGTTCCAGATGCTCATCAATGACATCCCGCTCTTCCAGCAGGAAATGGCCTTGCGGGTTTCCGAACTCTCCGCCATCCTCCAGCCGCTGGGCATCTCCCTGAATAAGGACTTGCTGCATTCCCTTGATCTCAATCAGATCTTCTCCATGGGGATGGCTGGTGCCCAGAGCCTTTCCGAAGGACTCATGTTCCTCTTCTTCGTTGCGGTGACCACCGTCTTTATGCTGCTCGAGGTCTCCGCGGTCTCAGCACGGCTCGACCAGCGGTTTGGGAAGG
>DANA01000013.1 GCA_002508495.1 Methanoregula sp. UBA276 | reverse complement strand
TCAGGAAAAACGAGCGGAACTGATGACCGTTTATGCTATCACCCCTGATGAACTGGCGGCAGCCGGGGGGCCGGGACGTCTGTCGGATCTGGTCCTGGAGCGGGTAGCCCTGTTACAGGTCTTCCGGTAGAGCGTTAGTTGCCTTGAGTACCTTCTTTTTGCTATTATTTTGCTCTGCACGCGAGCAGGTAAGTGTTAAGACCGGCCCACAATTTGGAACATGCGAGTAATAGGGAGCAAAGATGCATTTTCTCTCAAGACACCTGCCTGGTTCACCGGTTCGCATGGCTGAGGATGTGTGCTATCTCAGGAAGTATCAGCTCTGTTGTCGCCAGCGTGACCGCCGGTGTCGATCCCGGGATACAGAAAACAGCTTTTCCCTCTATCAGGCCCGCAACTGCACGGGACAACATCGATGCTGTCCCAATCTGCCCGATACTCTTCATCCGGAAAAACTCCCCAAAACCCTCGATTTTCTTGTCGAGAAGCGGTGCTACCGCTTCAATGGTGCAGTCATCGCGGGTCAGGCCGGTCCCACCATTGATGATGATGCAGTTTGCTTTTTTTAAAGCGGTGAAGAGCTCGTCACGGATCCTGTCGATACGATCGGGAACAATGCTATAGTATCCCAACGGAATTGCGTTCTCTTCAAACAAACTGATAATTGTCTTTCCGCTGGTATCGGTTTTTTCATTCCGTGTCGTTGATACGGTAATAACCGCCCCGGTGATGGTGACCGGCTGAACATGATGGTGGACCATAACAGAGAGTGGTTACTTTTCAAGAGTAATGAGAATTTTGGACGATATATCAGGAAGTGGAGTAAATACCCCCGCAAATATGAATGTTCTTCTGTCAAAGGGGGGGCCGCGGAAAAGGGGAGGGGGCGTACCTGCCCTCAAGGGATATTTACCAGGTTTTAGGGAATTGTGAATGCCCTTTGAAAATCCGGCTTTGTTGAAACACGCAGGTACGCGGCAGGGTTCGCACCCGAATAATGAAAAACACTTACAATTTGGATCTGTGTGAGTACACCCCACGTCAGGCCCCCTCACAGGGTACGGCGGGGCAAGTAAGCATTTGGTGAGAAGGGCTGGATCGCGGCAACCTGTAACCCTGTTTGCACCTTTGATTGAACTCTGGACCAGCACCCCCCATCATTTCCTGTGGAAGTCTCCCCATATATTCATCACCGTTATTAATTTCAGTTTCATCGAGTGAAGAACCTGCAATAATGGTAGTTAAAAAACAGAAATAATTCAAAAACAATATCGGTTTATTTATATAGTATTAAAGATTAATTCTAAAATGGCTTTTCACAATATCTTTTTTTTGGAAAGGGTAACCTTTCCCCAATAGGTTCCACAGGAAACAAAGGGGTGTCCCCCATTTAGGAAAATCTGACCTCATTTTGGAGAAAATGCTGGTAGAATCAAAATGGATAAGCCGAAAAGACAGTGGAAGTCAAGGGGAAATCCCGGCATCGGGAATGAAAAATATTAATTCTAAAAAACAAAGAAAATCTTTTAGTTCTTAAATTAAACAACAATATACGAGATTTCCAAAGGAAATAAAGGGGTCGTACAATCACATGAACCGATCGGTTTTTTAGTGTTGACGTACTTATTCTCAGCTCCACAGTGTAACCATGCCCAATACCGAAGATACCTCAACCGGATTATTTAAAAAATACTTAACCAACAACCGTATATTCAAGGATCGGGAGATTCTCCGGCACTCGTACCGCCCGCAGATCCTCCCGCACCGGAAACCCCAGATTGATGAAGTTGCATCCATTCTTGCCCCCTCGCTCCGGAACGAAACACCTTCAAACATTCTGATTTATGGAAAAACAGGCACGGGAAAAACAGCATGCGTTGGCTATGTTGGCTGGGAGCTTGAAAAAGCAAGCGCGAAGATGGGCACCCTCTGCCGGATTGTCCACCTGAACTGCGAAGTTATCGATACCCAGTACCGGGTCCTGGCACAGATCGCAAAATGCCTCGATGTTCCAGACGAGGTTGCAAGCGATAAGACGCGCACCCACATCCCGATGACCGGTTGGCCTACCGATCAGGTGTATGCTGAGCTCAAGAACCAGCTGGAAGCCGGTGGCGGTGTGCTGGTCATTGTCCTTGACGAGATCGATAAACTGGTCAAGAAGAGCGGGGATGATACCCTCTATAACCTGACCAGGATCAACGTGGATTTGAAAAATTCCAAGGTGAGCATCATCGGCATCTCCAATGATCTCAGTTTCAAAGACTTCCTTGACCCCCGCGTCCTGTCATCGCTCTCAGAAGAAGAGATTGTATTTCCTCCCTACAACGCCCCGCAGCTCGTGGACATCCTTGCCCAGCGTGCTGACGGGGCATTCGTGAATGGCGCAATTGCCGACGGGGTTATTCCCCTGTGTGCAGCACTTGCCGCGCAGGAGCACGGGGATGCACGGAGGGCCCTCGATCTCTTCAGGATCTCCGGTGAGCTTGCTGACCGGGACGATTCCACCCAGGTTACCGAGGCGCATGTCAAGCAGGCGCAGGCAAAGATTGAGACCGACAGCATGATCGAATGCATTGCAACCCTGCCGACCCAGAGCAAGCTGATCCTCTTCTCGATGCTCATTTTGGAACAACTGGGACAGAATATCTTTACGAGCGGGGAAGTCTCACGTATATACCAGGACATTGCCCCGACCATCGAGCTTGACGTCCTTACCCATCGCAGGATCACGGACCTGATCTCCGAGCTGAACATGCTCGGCGTTATCAATACGCGGGTCGTGAGCCGCGGGAGGTACGGCAGGACCAAGGAGATGTGGTTTGACTCAAACACGGGCAAGATCCGTGAAGTGGTGCTCAAGGACCAGCGCCTCAACGGGCTCCGGGACCTTGACGTATCGCAGAATGAAGCCAAGTGGCTCAAGACCTGGTTCAGGTGATAAGCAATGGATGAAAAAGATCTCGAAATCCTCAGGATTCTTGAGGACAACAGCCGGCTTTCGGCAGAAGAAGTAGCGACCATGACGGGCCTTGCCTCGGGCGAGGTTACAGCACGGGTATCTGCTCTTGAAGCCGCCCAGGTAATCAAGGGCTATTCCACGGTGGTCAACTGGGAGAAGGCCGGCAACAGCGAGGTCTCTGCCATCATCGAACTCAAGGTCAGCCCCGAACGGGACTATGGGTACGACCGTATCGCAGAGCGGCTCTCACGTTTCCGGCAGGTGAAGACCCTCCGGCTCATGACCGGAACGTATGATCTCCAGCTCATCGTAACCGGCAGGACCATGCAGGAAGTCTCCCGTTTCGTATCGGAGCATGTCGCCCCGATGGACCGCATCCGCGAGACTGCCACCCACATCATCATGAAGACCTACAAGGAGAACGGCAACGCGTTCTTCGAGCAGCCCGAGCCGGAACGGCTCCCGTATTCGCCATAGAGGTGATGAGATGCGCGATTTTATCTCAGAACGTGCACGCGAGATCCCGCCTTCCGGGATCCGGAAGTTCTTCGATCTCGTCTTAACCATGGAGGGGGTCATCTCGCTTGGTGTCGGCGAGCCGGACTTCCGGACGCCATGGACCATCTGCGAGTCCGGCATCTACTCTGTCGAGCAGGGAGCGACTTCATACTCTTCGAACCGGGGGATCCAGAAACTGCGCGATGCCTTATCCCGGCACCTTGCGCAGCAGTACAACCTCTCCTATGACAGTAACACCGAGATGATCATCACCACCGGTGTCTCGGAGGGTCTGGACATCGCCATTAGGGCAGTAACAGACCCCGGTGACGAGGTGCTGATCGCCCAGCCCAGTTATGTCTCCTATGCCCCGTGCGTGACCCTGGCAGGGGGAAAACCCGTACCGGTTCGCTGCGTAGAAAAAGATCACTTCAAGCTGAACCCGGACCTGCTCGCCGAGAAGATCACGCCAAAGTCAAAGGCCCTGCTCATCAACTTCCCGAACAACCCGACAGGAGCCGTGATGTCAAAGGACGATCTCAAACCGATTGCGGACCTGGCCATTGACCATGACCTTGTCGTAATCAGTGACGAGGTCTATAGTGAGCTCTCGTACGAGAAGCCCCATTGTGCCACGGCAACGGTGGGTGACCTGCGGGAGCGGACCATCACCCTCAACGGCTTCTCCAAGGCCTATGCCATGACCGGCTGGCGTATCGGGTATCTCTGTGCACCGCCGGAGCTCTGCGATGCGGCGCTGAAGATCCACCAGTACGTGATGCTTTGTGCACCGGTGATAGGCCAGGCTGGTGCAGCAGAAGCGCTCCACTCGGCCGAAGAGGACAAGAACGGCATGGTGAACGAGTACCGCCTCCGGCGCAACATGTTCATCGCCGGCCTCAACCGGGCGGGCCTTCCCTGCCACGTGCCGGAGGGTGCGTTTTACGCCTTCCCGTCCATCGAAAAGACGGGCCTTTCCGACAGCGAGTTTGCCGAACGTCTCCTCCACGAGCAGAAAGTTGCCGTTGTCCCCGGCAGCGTTTTTGGCGAAGGCGGAGCCGGGCACATCCGGTGTGCATACGCGGTATCGCGGCAGGACTTAAGCGAAGCACTCAAACGGATCGAGTCGTTCATCACCGACCTGTAACCCTTCCCGCACCTTTTTTGCCTGCTGTCGCGTTTCCCGTAATCATTACTCCCATGCATCGTGGGTTGGGATAGTTTATTTTGGGACCCTTCCTATACTACATGAAACAAAAATGAGCTGTATAATCATCGTTGGCGGATTTTTCGGAGATGAAGGCAAGGGCAAGATGGTTGCCCACATTGCCCATAAGGACAAGCCGGTCATCATCTCCCGCGGGGGTGTTGGCCCGAACGCCGGTCACACCGTTCAGGTAGGGACAAAGGAATATGGTGTCCGTATGGTCCCCTCCGGTTTTGTATACCCGGATGCAAAACTCTGTATCGGCAGCGGTGTCCTCGTTGACCCGCGGGTCCTCAAGCACGAAGTCGAGACGCTCGGGGTCAAAGGCCGTGTCTTTGTCGACAAGCGCTGTGGTATCATCACCGAAGACCACATTGCCCGGGACAAGGGCAGCTCGCACCTGGCTAAGACCATCGGCAGCACCGGTTCCGGGTGCGGCCCGGCGAACTCCGACCGGGTTATGCGGGTCTCTCCCCAGGCAAAGGATGTTCCCGAACTTGCCGAGTACCTGCTGGATGTGCCCAAGGCAATCGACGATGAGCTGAAAAAGGGCAACAACATTCTCCTTGAAGGCACCCAGGGCTTTGGGATCTCCCTCTATTATGGCACGTATCCCTTCGTGACCAGCAAGGACACCTCCGCTTCCCAGATTGCGGCGGACAATGGGGTCGGTCCGACCCGCATTGATGATGTCGTCGTCGTCTTCAAGGCATACCCGACCCGTGTCGGGGAAGGTCCGTTCTCCACCGAGATGAGTGCTGAAACCTCCGATGCCATGGGCATCCAGGAGTTCGGCACCGTCACCCACCGCAAGCGCCGGATTGGCGGCTGGGACGGGCAAATGGCGCGGTACTCTGCCATGATCAACGGCTGCACAATTGCTGCTATCACGGGCATCGACCGGATTGACAAGGACTGCTTCGGGGCAACACAGTACAGCCAGCTCAGCAAAAAAGCCCGGGACTTCATCAACCAGGCAGAAGAGGATATCGGGTGTCCG
>DANA01000032.1:3518-7227 GCA_002508495.1 Methanoregula sp. UBA276 | reverse complement strand
GAGAAGAGATGAAGGATCTGGAATTTCTCTCCACCAATCCCTGATCCCGTTTTTTTTAGAGCCGGATTTTTCCGGTACTGGCCCGGGGTCATGTTCCGGCCAGAAACAAACCTTTATTGTTGTTGTTCTTCCGCGAACCGGAACACTCCCTTCCGTATCCCGGCCCAGATCCCGCCGCACGTAGGATCATGAGGGGAATATCGTCAAATTGCGGAGTATCCCCGGCAAAGGCAGTAATCGTGGCAAGTATCTGCTCCATGATCTCCTTTGCCGGACGGTCATGGTTCTCCGAGATGATCCAAAGATTACAGGGAAATTTCGAAGAACACACTCCAAATTGTGACCAGGCTCCTTGCCATCCTGGCCGGAATCCTTTTTATTAAATCGCCACAGATCCACTCATCGGGCTCATCATCATCTTTGCCACCAGCGCACTCAAAGCATCGGGACGGTACGGCCTGCGCTAAAAAAAACGCACCCCTCCGTCAAATTCCCGGGCCCGTTCCTGGAGCAATACCTGTTCTGCAGGACCATTGTCGCATGTTCTCTTGGCAAACCCGGCACAAAAACGGAAAAACCCGCAGAACGTATACAAATTCTTATTATTTCCGGCTCTCAAGGATGAGTATGCGCCGGCTCCTCCCACTTCTCCTTGTCGTCATCATCGCAATCTGCACCGCTGTACCTGCAACTGCCTTTGTTGACCGAAACAGTATAACGTCAGCCGCAGAATTTGGGGATTATGTGCCTGCATCGTACCTGAAATCTGCCGATATCACAGACAGTATGACGGTCGATGCGGCCCTTGACCAGTATATCACGTACGCGCTCAGCTTCTCCTCTCCGACTGCATACGCGTATATTTCGCAGCTCACCAGCCCGTCAAAGGTGAAGATCCATGCCGGCGGGAGCATAATCTCTGCATCGCGGGGGGACGTGGTTTCCGAGGGATGGAACATCGAGGTTGGGGACGGTGTCCGTGTTGCCATACGCTACCCGGGCGGCGTCCTGCATACTATCACCGGGCCCTACACCTATACCGTTCCCGCGTATGGTGCGTGGGGTCAGAACGCTGCGTTCGGCCTGGCACCCGTTGGGACGAACAGCAGGGCGTATAGCACGATCCCCGACACCTCCGGTTATTCCGTAGTGAAAAGGACCATCGACTGCCGGGGCCACCTGCCACAGAGCGCATTCATGGTGTCAAAAGTATCCGGCACAGTATATGCGGTTCATTACACCCAAAACCCTGGGGAAAAGGACTATTTTGCGATCCAGATCCCGGCAGGGACCACGACATCCTTTGGCGATCATGTCTCGATCATCACCGGCCCGGGGTCGTCTGTTCTCATCGAGGAGGGACTGGATATCATCCTGGTTCCTGAAAAGACCGTATTCGAACTGAACCCCCGCTGGGCCGAATGCGTGATGGAGACAGAATCCGGTAAACCGACCGGCCAGATGCGGGAAAAATCATTCTTTGACTCTCTCCTCTCCACGATCAATGGGTTCATGGCAGGCATCCAGGAGAAGGCCTTTGAAATTATCCGGCCGACAACGGTAGCCGGGGTCCGGGGCTGATTACCGGACATTTTTTTCGTGGTGGTATTCCCTGCTCACCAGTGCCTCAACCCATGCCCGGTTTGCATGGAGGGCACAACCCCCTTCCGATTCCGTGAGGATTTCCGGCTCCTCGCGCAAGCGGGCGAGCAGTCGTGAACGGAGTGCCACAGCAAGCGGCACCCCGCCAAGGTTCGCGTCCGAGTACGGTGCCGCCGGGCAGGGCTCGAGATCCCCGGACGGGCTCACGTGCACGAACCCCCGGCCTGCTGCAAGGCAGCCGCCGTAATAGCCCTCGTTGCCCGGGAAGCAGAGGAAGAGGGCGGAAAACTTCCGGTTGTGCTCTGCAAGAATCCGCTGCAGGTCCTTCTTCTGCCAGTCCATCAGGACAAGACCTTCCGTACCCGGTTCCATGGGAACGTACTCGACGTATGCGAACGTCCGGGCACCGGCATCCAGCATCTGGTGGATGAATGCCGCATCCGTGACCCGCGCCATGTTCTCCCGCGTGGTTGTGACCGAGATCCCAAAGAAGACCTGCCGGTCCTTCAGCCGCCGGCAGGCTCCAAGCAGCCGTTCGAAGACCCCGCTGCCCCGCCGGGCATCGGTCTCCTCCCTGAAGCCCTCGAAGCTGATGAGCGGGACGATATTTTTGCATGCCGCAATCTTTTCGGCAGACGGATCGTCGATCAACAGGCCGTTGGTGAAGACCGGGACGAGGAGGGCGGGATGGGCCGTTGCAAGGAGGAGGATCTCAGGGAGACGGACCAGCGGCTCGCCCCCCGCGATGACGAGGACCGAGACGCCGAGTTCTTCGGCCTGGTCCGCAAGTGAAGCGAGGACAGCAGGGCTCATCTCGGCCCGGTGCGCTGTGCCGCCGCGGTGCTGCATGTAACAGCCGGCACAGGCAAGGTTGCAGCGCGAGGTGATGCTCGCGATGATGACCGGCGGGACGAGAAGCCCGTCGCGCTCATAGCGGGAACGGAGTGCCGCCGCCCTCTTCTGGTGGTGCAGGACCCGGGCCGCAGGGACGAGGAGCACCGGGTCGGCGGCGATGATCCGCACCGCTGATGTAAGGACTTCTGCAATCGTTGCATCGAATGTCTTCCGGTAGTTCTCCGCGATGTCCGTCATCGTTCCTCACTGCTGGGAGATATTTTTCATGCAGCTGCCGCCCGGCACCGCCGCCGTACACTCGTCACGGCCCAGCCGGCAAACGCGATCATGATGATGATGCCGGCAAGGATGATGGCGCCGAACTTGACCAGGCCGGCAACCATCGCAAACTGCGCCACGGCTTCCAGCTGAGTTGGCCATGCAAGGAGCATCGCAATGATCCCGGCGTTTTCCAGGTAATCGCAGGTGCCCCCGATCACGGGGATCACGTTGAGCCGGTACCACCCGCTCGCTTTCGGCAGCCACTGGCGCAGGAACCAGGTCATGGTCACCGCGTAAAAGAGCGTATACATGAATGGGAAGACCAGATCGAGCGGGACGATGTGCGTCAGGTCAAAGGCCCGTCCGGCTTCCCCCATGGCCGCGAGGTGCGCATACGCCTGCTGCGGGGTATAGAGGAATTCCATGTCGAGGAGGCCGACCCCGCCGGTGATCTCGTTGAGCTGTGCGACCCCAAACGGCCGGCCGTTTATGAGGAATGCCGTGATGAGGAACCCGAGAAGGGACAAAAACACCATCCGCGGCGACGTTATTGCGATGATCCGGTCCGAGACAACATCGAGGATCCTCATGCCGCTATCGTCTCCTTCCACGGTCTCACTCCCCCCGCTGTTCCAGCATGTCCCGTATCGTCACGTCCGGGTGGTGGTACCGCATTTTTCCCGCGGTCCTGCCGCCGATCTCGATTGCCCCGTTCGGGCACCAGTGGATGCAGGCGTAGCACTGGGTGCAGTCGTCCCCGAATACAACGCCGCCCTTTCCCACCGTGATATTCCGCGTGGGGCAGATCCGCTCGCAGGTCCGGCACTGGTTGCAGGCAGCGGTTGCATGGAGCCGCGAGGGAGTGTCATACACGCAGGTGGCAAGGTGGCGGGAAAAACGCCCCCCGAGTTTCCAGAAGGCGGAGTTGCTCCCCTCGGGCACCAGGACCTTCCGATCGTGGATCGCGGCCGCAATCTCCGGGATCCGGGCC
>DANA01000032.1:0-3509 GCA_002508495.1 Methanoregula sp. UBA276 | reverse complement strand
ATGAAGTTCTCCGGCATCACGAGCGCAAAGCCGGCCGAGAGCCGGTACCCCTTCTCGTCAAGGAGTTCCTGCAAGCGGAAGAGTGCCCCGCCGGGCCGCTCCCCGCAGGTGGCAAGGCCGAAGATGTAGGATTCTTCGTCAAACAGGATATTGAAGACGAACTGCCGGACAATAGCTGGCATGTCGAGGAAATGGACGGGAAACGCGATCCCCACCACGTCCGCCTTGGGGGTATGCCCGCCATAGTACATGGCCCGGCGCAGCGGGATCAGCTTCGTGTCTCCCAGTTTGTCTGCAAGCATACGGGCAGCGGCAAGCGTGTTGCCGGTGCCGGTGAAGTAGTAAATGATCGTCTTCATGATGTCTCTCCGGGTCCGTGTTCCCGGTCCCGTTTTATGTCTCGTGCCGAGAACCACTCAACAACAGTGCCGATTGCATGCCAGAGGGGGTTGACCGGAACATCGACAAAGTATTTTGTGCGCCGGTCAAACCAGCCCTTCTCCTTCCAGTACGCGTAATCGGCAGGCGATACATCCGCAAGTTGCGAGAATGCCCCCCGCTGCCCGCGGAAGATGAAAACGTCCATCATGCCCGGGCTCTTTTGCAACCCGCGCTTGAGGGCGGCGGAAAATTCCCTTGCGGCACCCGCAAGCGCCTGCCGGTTCTTATCAATCCGGTACTGCGGCACGGGCGCCGCCGTTATCATGCCAGCCTTTCCCGCAACCTCGAACCCCCAGATCCGGGCAACCGTGTCCAGGTACTTCAGGACATCCTCGTTCCCCATCACACCGGCAGTTGTGAGAAGGAGGGCTTTTTTGTCAAAGAACCGGGGACGGTGGAAGATGTAACTGAGACGGTCGATGAAAATCTTCATCTGGCCGGTGACGCTGAAGCCGTACACCGGGGTCGCAAAGACCACGCCGTCAGCGTCCAGCATCTTCTGTTCGATCCGGGATGCGTCGTCGCCGCGGCCGGGGCACTTCTCCTCCCCCTGCGTAAAACACAAAAGGCAGCCTTTGCACGGCTGGAGGTTTGCGTCTTTCAGCCACAGGTATTCAAAAGCCACTGGCAGTTCCTTTTCCAGCATCCCGCGGAGTTCCTCGCATGCACGGTACGTGTTCCCCTTCCGCGGGCTTCCCATAATTACCAGTATCTTTTTTGCATCCATCTTCATTGCTCCTTCCAGGCATACCGGAGAGCACCCTGCGGGCAGGTGTCGGCGCAGTTCCCGCAGAGGATGCATTCGGCATTTTCCATCTGCCCCTGCCGCACCATCGCGTTCACGTCAAGGCTCATCGGGCATGCCTTTGAACACTTCCCGCAGTCGATGCAGCGCGATGAGTCGGCAGCAAGCTGCAACGCCGGCCAGCGGAACAGGTTGCGGATCTTCCGGCCGATGATGAGCATCGGCGCAATCGGGCAGAACGTGTGGCAGAAGCCACGCTTCCCGAAGACGAGCGTGAAGATAATGATAAGAATGACCGGCCCGAGAAACGCGGCAACACCTCCTGCTGCAAGGATCGAGATGCCGTTCTCCGTCCGGTAGAAGAGATCGATGGTCTTCAGGCCGCCGGCCGACCAGATCGCGGCGCCCATCCCGCCGAAAATCCCAAGGATGATGAGGTACTTCAGCCAGTCGGCTTTCCGGGTACGGAGCGGCCACCGGAGGGCGAGGTTGCACGCCTCCTGCAGGCCGCCTGAGGGGCAGAGGTACCCGCACCAGAGCCTGCCGACCATGAGCGAACTCGCAAACAGCAGGGCAAAGACGACGAGCCCTCCCGTCACGATACCGAGCCCGGCTGCTTCGGTGATGATCGGGCAGGATATGTAGGCAAAGGTGACCGGGTAAAGGATGAATGAGAGGATGATGAGCCAAAGGCGTATCCGCTGCCGCGATGATGCCGGCCCCGTCCTCATTCCTGCTGCCGGAGGGATCCTTGAACGGTTTTCCTGTTCATCCTTGACCGGGGATACCAATCCTCTCACTCCCTCATAAATCCGTAGGTAATTGCACCCTTCGGACAGGCATCGGCGCAGCTCGCGCACATAATGCAGTCCGCGTTCTCCATCTCTTCTTTTTGGACCATCCCGTTCACGTCAAGGCCCATCGGGCATGCCTTCGAACACTTCCCGCAGTCAATACAGCGGGAGGCATCTGCGGAGAGCCCCAGCGCCGGCCAGTGCACGAGGTTGCGGATCTTCCGGCCCGCGATCATTATGATGGCCATCGGGCAGAGCACGTTGCAGAACCCGCGTCGGCCGGCCAGGAATGCGGTGATGAAGATGATCCCGAAGATGATCGCGACCATCATCAGGACTTCAACTGACGAGATCGAGATGCCATTCACCGTGCCGTAGAACGGATCAACGGAACGGATTCCGCCGGCTGTTGCGATGGTGAGCGCGAGCATGCCAAGCCAGAGTGCCGCGATGCCGTATTTGATATATTTCCGCCAGCCTTCCCTGACGGTGTGCTGAATGATCGGCGAGCAGATCTCCTGCCATGCCCCCATCGGGCAGAGCCATCCGCACCAGAGACGGGCGACAAAGAACGCGAGGATGAAGAGCAGGATGAGGAGGATCATGCTACCGGTTGCGATACCTTCTGCTGCCCCCATCATCAGGATGATGGGCGAAGTATAGAATATCGTCACGGGGACGAGCAGGAAGGACACGATGAGGATCCATTTCCGGATGGTCTGTCGCGACGATTCGTTTCTTTTTGTTTCGTTGGTTTCTGTCATGGGAATCTCCTAATGTTCAGGGAGTGTCCTGTACGGGTTTATCCCCCCGCTGGATTTTCATGTCTTTGATCTTCAGGTCCGGGTGACGATACCGTCCCCGGTCTTTCGTGCCACGGAGGAAGTTGAGCTGGATCGCTTCCACGGGGCAGAAGTTCACGCAGGCACAGCATAGTTCGCACCGGTCCAAAAAGACCGGCCGGTCGTTCTCCATCCGGATGTTTCCAGTCGGGCATACCGTTTCACAGGTGCCGCAGGAGGTGCAGGTGTCCTCCACGGAAAAGGACGTGCCCATGCCATGGACATTTTTTGAAAACGGACGGTAAAGGAGGTAATGTAGCAGGGTGGAGACCGGGGCAAAGGACGGGGGGACGGCCTGCCCTTTTTTGATGGCGCCGGCAATGGCTGCGAGCTCTGCATCCGCTTTTTTGAGGATCTCTTCTTTCTTCTCTCCTGCCGGTGGGATCCCGACCGGGGGGAAGTTCCCGGGCATCTTCACCGCGAAGGCAGCGTCGAGCTTCTTTTTGCATCCCTCTTCAAGGATACCGTTGAGCTGGTGAAGGGCCGAAATGCCCAGCCTTCCCATGGTGACAATGCCGAACACGTACGGCACTGCACGGAGGTCCAGCCGCTGTGCAAACTCCTTTACGATCACGGGAATGCCGGAATCGTACACGGGGCAGACGATACCGATCCGGTCTGCTGCCGGTACGATCTTTCCCGGCGTCTCCTTCAGTGAGGCAATCGGCACCAGCTCGCAGTCCCCGA
>DANA01000049.1:4090-11453 GCA_002508495.1 Methanoregula sp. UBA276 | reverse complement strand
TCACCGGCCTCCCCATGGGTGGCGGCAAGGGCGGGTCCGATTTCGATCCCAAGGGCAAGTCGGATGCCGAGATCATGCGGTTCTGCCAGGCATTCATGACTGAACTCTCCCGCCACATCGGCGCAGACCTCGATGTCCCCGCAGGAGATATCGGGGTCGGGGGCAGGGAAGTCGGGTACATGTTCGGCCAATACAAGAGGATCCGAAACGAGTTCACCGGTGTCCTGACCGGCAAGGGCCTCTCCTTTGGCGGTTCCCTTGTCCGGACCCAGGCAACCGGTTACGGTCTCCTGTACTTCACGCAGGAAGCGCTTGCGGTCATGAAAAAAGAGTCCATGAAGGACAAGATAACGGTTGTATCCGGATCCGGTAATGTCGCGATCTATGCTGCCGAGAAGGCCATGCAGCTCGGTGCAAAGGTTGTGGCAATGTCCGACTCCAGCGGGTACATCTACGATGCCAAGGGGATCAAACTTGACATCATCAAACAGCTCAAGGAAGTTGAACGCGCACGGATCAGCAAATATGCCACTCTTGTGCCCGGCAGCGAATACCACGAGGGCTGCAAGAAGATCTGGTCGATACCCTGCAAGGTTGCCCTGCCGTGTGCCACCCAGAACGAGCTTGACGGCGCAGACGCAAAGTTACTCCTGAAAAACGGGGTCATCGCGGTCTGCGAAGGGGCCAACATGCCCTGCACTCCCGAGGCTGCCGAGATATTCCTTGCTGCAAAGATCGTCTACTCCCCGGGCAAAGCATCCAATGCCGGCGGTGTCGCAACCTCAGGTCTTGAGATGTCCCAGAACTCCGAACGCTACTCGTGGACTGCCGAAGAGGTTGACTCAAAACTCAAGCAGATCATGGTCAATATCTTCCACAACACCTACAATGCCTCAAAAGAGTACGGCATGGAAGGCAACCTCGTTGCCGGAGCAAACATTGCCGGTTTCTTAAAGGTCGCCTCGGCAATGCGGGCGCAGGGAATATTCTAACCTTTTTTTGCCGCCCCAATCCGGCATCTGCGCGCTGCCCACAGTGCACGAAAACCGCCATGCCCCAAAGGCAGGTTGTTATTTACTAGTACCGCAAATTTTTAGCAACTATCATGATCCCGTGGCTGAATTCCAATTTCCGGCATTTCAAACCAACAGCCGCCATCGCCATCAATGCCACGCGGCACATGAACAAGGTCGAGCGCAAAAAACTCTTCTCTCCCGACATCGAACCGATGCGGACTGCCGAAGGGCGCTGGTTCGAGGCGATCGTGTACGAGATGTTCCTTGATATCGCCAGAAAGTCAGATACTATCCGGTATCTTGCCATGAAAGGTGCCGATGCCCCCAGCCGGCGCGAGAACGTCCGGCTCGGGCAGAACGGGCTCTTTTACTCGAAATACGGCGATATTACCATCCGGGGCAATGGCCAGGATCTTGCAGAGTTCGACATGCTGCTCATGGATTCCCGCAACCATGTCGCGTTTGCCGAGGTCGTAACCTCACCATCGGACCTCAGGGAGTTCGAGATCGAGATCGCGTACAAGAAGAAACTTCTCGGGTACCTGTACGACCAGAAGACCACGCCGTTCTTATTAGTCTCTTCGTTCGACCTCTCGAATTATTCCGTGGTGAAACGGCTTGCAAAAGACAAGACCAACGCCATCATCCACACCAGTTCCTGCGAGGAGATCAAGAGGCTGGTCAAGCACTACCGGCCCCGGATCATCTACAACCTGCCAAAAGACCACCCCAAGCTGGCTCGCGCTACGGACTTTCCGATGAAGCACCCCTTTGAATACAAGCGCTACCATGACGAACTGAAAAACCGTATCTTCAGCGAGATCGCCAAAAAACCGGGCAGGTGCCGGCCGGAGATACCAGGCACTACCGAGCAACTGGTCAAGAAAGTATTGTACGGCGGACTCTTTCCCCCGGCAATAAAAGCGATATGCGACCAGTACGGCCTTGTGGTGCGGGGAAAGAAGGTCGCATATGAGGACTTTTTCGGGCTGTATTCAAAAGCCGTCATTGCAACCGACCTTCCCGGTTACGAGCTGATCATCTACCTGCGGTCAAAGCAGAAGAAGGAGTATCACAAGATGATCCAGACAAAGGACGGGCACTTCCGGTTCGAGCGCCCCACGCCGCCCCGGGTCGGGTTCTTCCTCTGGCTCGAATCGATCCAGCCGACGTTGGGGGCCCGGGCGGCGCTCCAGGTCCTGGATGCGTTCTCTATTGCATAAAGGCACGTAAAAAAACAGAGATCCGGGGGATTGATACCTTACATCCGCCCGGAAGATACTTTTGTCTCTACTCCCGGGTTGCGAGATGCGGGGGCCGGGAATATGCTCCGATGTCGATTCGCGCATTGGCCGGCAGATCTTCCTGTGCCTCGCCGGTCCGGATCCGTATTGCCTTCTCGACCGGCAGGACAAAGATCATGCCGTCGCCGACTTTCCCCGTCCGGCACGAATCCGCAATGGTCCTGATGAGGAGGTCAACGTTGTCATACGGGACAACCAGCTCGATCTGGACTTTGGGCAGGAGGTCGACCATCATGCGGCCGCCGCGGTACTCTAAGGAGATGCCCTTCTGTTCACCACGTCCCATGACCTCTGTGATGGTCATGCCGGCATACCCGTTCTCTTCAAGAGCTTTCTTTACCATTTCCAGCCGCTCGGGCTTGATGATAGCTTTTACCAGTTTCATTGTCATCGTTCTCCTTTCTGGTCCGCTGCAACAGGGTGCGGGACATTGGTGCTGTTCTGTTCGTTGTTCGCTATCCTGTACCTGCATGAACGACCGTCAACGGAAGAATCCAGAACTTCCCGTGCAGGGGTTACAAGCCCTCCGCTCTGTATCCGGAACACTCTTTCGACCGGTATGACGACGATGCTGCCATCGCCGGCTTTACCGGTCCGGCAGGACTCCAAAATGATGCTTGTCAGGAGTGCTACCCGTGCGGAAGTCGTGACGATCTCGATCTGGATGCGGGGGAGGGTGTCCTCAAGCTGGAGATCCCTGCAGAGCTCCTGATTGCTAAAACCCTTGTGCTTCCTGCCCTCAACCGGGATGACGGTCAGACCAAAGAACCCGTTCGTGTTGAGGGCCTCACAGAGTATCCCGAGTCGTTCAGGACGCAGTACTGCCCGCACCAGTTTCATGGACCTTACGCACCTCGCGATTCTGCGGTCACTGGTTGCGAGATCTCCAGGCTGACATACTTCTCCTTTTCTGTTGCAGAGGAGATGAGATCAGCCGCTGCATACGCCGTGAGGTCCGGCCCCCGTTCGACTGACTTTTCATCCAGCGATTCCCCGGTCCGTATTCGTACCACCCTCTCGACCGGGGTTACGAAGATCCTGCCGTCCCCGACTTTTCCGGTCCGGCAGGATTCCGCGATTGTGCTGACCAGAAAATCGACCTGGTCATAATTGACCACTATCTCGATCTGGATCTTGGGCAGGAGGTCGACATTCATGCGACCCCCGCGGTATGCAAGGGTGATGCCTTTCTGTTCACCGCGCCCTTTGACTTCCGTAACGGTCATGCCGGAAAACCCGTTCTTCTCCACTGCATTCTTTACCGATTCAAACCGTTCGGGTTTGATGATAGCCTTTACCATTTTCATGGGTCATTCCTCCTTTTTTAGCAGCGCTCCCCGTGCTGCGAGATATCAAGGCCGACATACTCCTCTTCTTCCGTCACCCGCAGGCCGATGGTCTTGTCGATTACGACTGCCAGGACATACGTCACCACGAACGCGTACAGAACGGCAGCCAATGCACCGGCTGCGTTTGCGACAAACTGGTGTACGTTTCCTTCAATGAGACCGGATGCTCCGTTGACTGCAGCAATCGCGAAGATACCGGTTGCGAGCGCGCCCCAGAGACCCCCCATGCCATGGATTGCCCACGCATCAAGGCTCTCATCGAGGCCTTTTTGGATGCGCCAGAGCATGATACGGTAGCAGAACAACCCGCCGACAGCACCAATCAGGATGGCTGCAAGGGGCGTGACGAACCCTGCAGCCGGGGTGATAGCAACGAGGCCGGCAATTGCACCGCTGACAAACCCGAGCGAACTGGGCCGGCCTTTGACCCAGCTGGCAAACATCCATGCCAGTGCACCTGCCGCTGCTGCGATGTTGGTCGTAACAAAGGCGTTCGCCGCAAGACCATCGGCAGCAATCGCGCTTCCCGCGTTGAACCCGAACCACCCGAACCAGAGCAGCCCGGCTCCGAGAATGGTCAGGGGAATGTTGTTGGGTTCCATGACATACTGCCCAAAACCCGCCCGTTTCCCGATGACCACCGCGAGGGCCAGTGCAGCAAACCCGCTGCTGATATGCACCACAGTGCCGCCAGCAAAGTCCAGCGCGCCGAACTGTGCTGCCCAGCCGCCTCCCCATACCCAGTGGGCAAGGGGATCATAGACAAGGGTAGTCCAGAGCAGGGCAAAGACGATGTATGCGCTGAACTTGACCCGCTCGGCAATTCCCGAGGTCACGATTGCCATTGTGAGTGCTGCAAAGACCAGCTGGAATACCATGAACAGGAGGCCGGGTATGGCCTCGCTGAATGGTCCGGGGTCCATGGTGACGTTATTCAGTCCAAGGTACTCGAGGTTGCCGATGAACCCGCCGGTATCGGATCCAAACGCAAACGAGTACCCGATCACTACCCACTGGATACTGACCAGTGCAAAGGCGACGAACGACAGGGTGATCATGGAGATCAGGTTTTTCCTGCGAACAAGCCCCCCATAAAAGAATCCTACCGCTGGCGTCATGAGCATGACAAGCGCCGTTGAGGCCAGAATCCATGCTGTTGCTCCAGAATCTATTGCCATTCTTCTCACCTGGTTATCTGATTTGCATCGGTTTTTTGTGCGGTACGTTTCTTGAAAAAAATCCGGAATGCCGGATTTTCTTTCACACGCTCGCATGAGCCCAATGCCGGATGATAAGTCCGGGAAACCGGGTTCATGATGGCGTGCCACCACGTTTTGCCATGGGGGTTCTTTTGTCTCTTTTTCTAGTAGGAAGTTGTGTTCCAGTATATTTAAAATTAATTATTGTGGCATGAACCTGGTTTTTTAAAAACGATGAAAATCAACAGGAATTCATCTCGGAAAATGACCCGGTACAGGGTTTTTTCTGAAGGGATTGCGCTGCGGGAATAAGACACTGGTTTTTCGATCGTGTGGCAGGATCCTGCAAGACCGCGCGGGCGCAGGAAGGTCTGGATGCAGATTCGATTGGTTCGAAGCATCACCGGTACAAAACCGTCTGCGTAACAACATCCGAATACACTTCGGTCCCGGCAGCCGCAACAACATGGATAACCTCCAAAAACCTGCTGCCTCCCGGAACGATATCTTCTAAAATATTTGGCTGGTCAAGGATGCGACTGGCATTGAAGACAACATCCTTTTCTCCATCAAAGATCGCAACGTAGAAGATCCCGGACTCAACAATATCCTGGAAGAAATGGCTTCCGTAGGAAAGTTCCGGCATGAACCCGGCCTCCTTCGATGCCATCTCGCCAATGATAGCCATGTGGCTGA
Organism: Methanoregula sp. UBA276; assembly: GCA_002508495.1. Classification (GTDB taxonomy): domain Archaea; phylum Halobacteriota; class Methanomicrobia; order Methanomicrobiales; family Methanospirillaceae; genus Methanoregula. The sequence continues at coordinate 5,889 of DANA01000049.1, read as the reverse complement.
TCTCCGCGAACCGGACCGGCACACCAAGCATTGGCGTAGTGGTCCCCCACCGGCCCGGCCCGAGCAGCATAACGTTCTTTCCCCGGAGTGCAGTATTCAGCACCCCGATGTGCCGGGCCACGGCATACTTATCCTGCTCGGGAAGATTCAGGTATTCCTGTGGGTTTACATAAATGAGATAGTCAAGGGGTATCCGGACATTACCGCCCATGAAATTGCCTTTCATCGAGAAGATGCAGTCGTTTGCATCCGTAAGCTGCGGGAGCTCGACACTCCTGCCCAGCCCCCGCGTCTGCAGCGGGCGGCACTGCAATAAATTGACCCTGAAATCACGGTCATGAAAGAAGTTTGCCGTAAATTCGATATCGACCGGATAATCATACACCTTCGAGATGAAGGAGAGCATGTCCCGCATGAGGGCAGGGAATTCGGAATTGCCCAGCAGATGTTTAAAATCGAGAATATACGATGCGCTGATATCGCTGCGTCCCATCTCCCGCAACCGCTCTGCAGTCTGGAGATCAATGCTCATGAAAAGTGCCCGATCGGTTTTGAGATCATAGGAAACGAACTCTTCGAGCCTGCGGTTGCACCAGATGTTCTCTTTGAGCGAGAGGACATCGACCATCCGCTGGGAGAACTTCTTCTCATCCCCATAATTCATCGGGGGAAGCCGTAACGGGTCATCAAGGCAGACAATCCGTGCGTAATCCCCGACCGTCCGGTCTACCGCCCGCGTGCCAAGCCCGAATACCAGCCGGAGCATCCCCGCATCCATATCAACGCTCTTGTCCCAGATGTAGAGGTTTGAGGAGTTCCCTACCCCGGCAACATGCGGGAAGTAATCATCCCCGTACTGGTCCCCCGACACGCGCTGGACTAAAATCGCCATCTGTTCGTCCTGGTCAACGAGACCCCGGGTCATCCGGTAATCAAGCGCATCCTCACCCATCGTGCTTGCATAAACTTTTCTGACCGCATTCTCGAACGCCTCGTACCGTTCCTCGGGACTGCCCTGGTTTGCGCAGAAGACACTCTCATACTTTCCAGAGAAGGAGTTNNAAGTACTCCAGCATCTGCATGAACTGCTCGCGGATAGTATTGGGGAAATCTCCGTGCAGGAGTTTCTCCCGCAGTCCGGGTGCGTTGACATAGTATCCTTCATGGGTCTTCTGTTTGGTCCGGAGCCGCCACCACCCGTTCCGGACAATGTAGGTGTAGAAGATATCCGATCCCAGATAGAACGAGTCGTGGGATTCCAGGAATGGGGTAAAACGCTCGCCCCCGTCCCGTTCCAGGATCTTCCGGGCCAGCAGCATGCCGACACTCTTCCCCCCGATGTACCCGGTGCCGACTTCCCGGGAAGCTATCGCGAGTATGTCGGCAAGGGTGAAGTACCGGGAACAGAGATCGAACATCCGTGATGGCCGTCCAATCAGGATGTTCATCAATGATCTCTTCACCGGCTCCTGTTCTTCAACCGGGAGTGCGAGGGCATCATGCGCCCGGTCAAATGCCACAATCCAGTAATCGGGCCTCTCACCCCTCCGCTCGACACTCGAGAATAATTCTGCGACCTCGGAACTGGCCGTTATGCAGACCGCTTCATCCCCGCGGATCAGGTGCGGGAAGAACATAGTTGGCGAGTACCGCTGCCAGACTTTGAGCGGGTGGATGTAAATGCGGTCATTTACCAGGTAGAGGTCGAGGAGGAGCTGGGTGGTCTCCCGGATATCTGCAATAGTGCCATAGGTATGGGCATTACGCATGATCGCAAAGTAGGCGATCGTGTCCAGTTC
>DANA01000049.1:0-4014 GCA_002508495.1 Methanoregula sp. UBA276 | reverse complement strand
TACCTCGGTTGCAAAGTGCTCGAATCCATGGGTCGGGTCAACGCGGTAGACCCGGATGTCGGGGCCATCATCAAGAAGCGCTTCGTGGCTGCCAAAGCGCACATACACCAGTTTCCTGCCGTCATGGTGAGCCCGGACAACATAGGGCTCAACCATCCTCCGGTAATCCGGGATCGAATCCACCTGCCATACTACGTTATCCCCCAGCCGGAGACAATCGATCACCCGGTCGAAACCGGTTATTCCGGTGCTTACACGGTCATGCATGGTTCACCTTACCTGCTGCCGGATAAAAGAGCGCGATGAGCGCAGGCACCGGCCTTCAGGGACCGGAACATGTCCGGTATCGGGATCCGCACAGCAAAAAATTGGCGGATGGCGGGAAGTCTCGTTTTCGCGTCCCGCATTGACGGATCATGAATCGTTTAATCCCCGGTCAGCGGAGGCGGCCTGTGCTTCAATACGTTGCAAGGTACCGTTCGAGTTCCCACGGGTGGACTGCAAGCCGGAACGAATCGGTTTCCATCTCAGCAATGCGGGAGAGGTTCGTGACAACGTGCTCACCCAGCGTCTTGCAAAGGACATCGTCCTTGAGCAGTGCCGCATTTGACTCCATGAGACTTCCCGGTAACATATCGATCCGGAGTTTCTTCCTTGCCTTCGCATCCATATGATAGATGTTTGAATTCGTCTGCTCAGGCGGCATAATCTTATTCTTGATGCCGTCAAGCCCTGCTGCAAGCATACTGGCAAAGGTCAGGTAGGGATTGCACATCGGGTCAGGGCTGCGGAACTCGGCACGGGTGCTGTTGCCCCGGGCAGCCGGAACACGGACAAGAGCCGAACGGTTTGCAGCACTCCAGGAGATATAACAGGGTGCTTCATAGCCGGGTACCAGGCGCTTGTACGAGTTGATAGTCGGGTTAGCAAGCCGGGTGATCGCTTTTGCGTGTTTCAGGATACCCCCGATATAGTATATCGCGGTATCAGAAAGCTGCAGTTCTGCATTTGCATCATAGAACGCATTCTTGCCGTTCTTTGAAAGCGACCCATGGGTGTGCATACCGCTGCCGTTGATACCCCCAATCGGTTTTGCCATAAAGGAAGCATGAAGCCCGTACTCCAGTGCAATTGACTTGGTTGCAAACTTGAAGGTGATAACCCGGTCTGCGGTCGTGAGAGCATCCCCATACTTGAAATCGATCTCGTGCTGGCTGTCGGCAACTTCATGGTGCGAGGCCTCGATCTCGAATCCCATGTCACTCAGGGCAAGGACAACATCCCGGCGGACATCTTCTGCCGCATCGGTTGGCGCAAGGTCAAAATATGCCCCACGGTCCTCGAACTCTGTTGTGGGCATCCCGTCAATCATCCGGAAGAGGAAGAACTCGAGTTCCGGGCCCGTGTTGAACGTGTAGCCCATCTTTGCTGCTTCGGCTATGGTTTTGCGCAACACATAGCGGGGGTCTCCTTCAAACGGCTTGTTGCCATAGGACTGGATGTCGCAGATGAACCGCGCAACCTTTCCTTCCTCAGGCCTCCATGGGAGGATTGAATAGGTAGCAGGGTCCGGTTTGAGCAGCATATCGGACTCTTCGATCCGTGCAAAGCCCTCAATGGAAGACCCATCGAACCAGATACCCTCAGTCAATGCTTTCTCTGCCTGGACAACCGGAATTGACACGTTTTTGGGAAGCCCCTGGATGTCCGTGAACTGCAAGCGGATGAATTTGACTTTATCCGCCTCAATCTTTTTCAGTAATTTCGATACGTCCGCTGACATATTGGAAGACATGTTCCACCCACCAGTATAAATACCTATTGAACCAATGATTGTATGCAATTGAACAAACGTTCATAGGATCGTGAATCGATGCTCAACAGTACTGGATCAATTTCCATTGTGATAATATGTGTGGTATTATTGGTGTAATCGACCGGCGCCGCCATCTCATGGACGGCTCCCGGATCAAAGAGGCGCTCGCGTCCATGAACGAGCGGGGCAGCGGGGAAGGCGCCGGGTATGTTGCCTACGGCATTTACCCGGAATACAAGGATTACTACGCACTCCATGTCTTCTTTGACCACATCCGAGAACACAAAGTACCGCTTGAGGACCTGCTGGAAAAGTGGGGAACCATTGTCCATGATGAACAGATCAAGACCTGTGAACAGCCGAATCTTCGCAAGGTCCATACACCCTGGCGGTACTTCTTCCGGCCCGACCCGGCCCTGATGCCCAAGAGCACCACTCCTGAAGAGGATATCATCACCCACCTGGTCATGAAAGTGAACAGCGAGCGGAATGGTGCACTCATATTCTCGTCCGGTAAAAATCTTGGCGTATTCAAAGCTGCCGGCTGGCCGGAGGATGTAGCAAACTTCTACCGCATCCAGGACTACCAGGGATACCTCTGGCTTGCCCATAACCGGTACCCGACCAACACGGCAGGCTGGTGGGGAGGAGCGCACCCGTTCAACCTCCTAGACTGGAGCGTTGTCCATAACGGGGAAATCACTTCGTACGGTACCAATCGCCGCTATATCGAGAGTTTCGGGTACAAATGTACCATGTACACGGACACCGAAGTTGTCGCGTACCTTGTCGATCTCCTGGTTCGCAAACACGGGCTCTCGGAGCAGATGGCCGTCCGGGCTCTTGCACCACCATTCTGGGAGGATATCGACCGTATGCCGGCAAAGGAGCAGGAGCTCAACCGGGCAATCCGGCTCACATACGGACCGGCACTGATGAACGGGCCGTTTGCGATCTGCGTTGCCAACGAGAACACACTCGTCGGTTTCACCGACCGGATCAAGCTCCGCCCGCTGGTTGTCGGGGAGAGTGGCGACCGGCTTTTTCTATCGAGCGAAGAGGCGGCAATCCGGCGTATCGACAAGGATGTTGAAAAGATCTCCATGCCAAAAGCCGGTGAACCGGTCATCGGGAGGCTGTACTCATGAGTATCGGGAGTACGCCGCTGAAATTCAGGGTCACTATCGATCCGGCACGGTGCATGAACTGTGGGAGATGCATTGAGAACTGCTCGTACGGGGTATTCAGCCGGAAGGACGATACGATCCGGATAAATTCACGAAACTGTGTAGCCTGCCATCGCTGCAGTGCATTCTGCCCGCGGGACGCGATCGAGATCGAAGAGAAACCCGGTAACTATCGCAGCCACCCGGTCTGGACTCGGGAGGTCCGCGAGGCGATCTTCAACCAGGCACGGACCGGGCGGATCATCCTGTCCGGTATGGGAAACGCCAAGCCATACCCGATCATCTTCGACCAGCTCGTGCTTGACGCCTGCCAGGTCACCAACCCGAGCATCGACCCCCTGCGCGAGCCCATGGAACTGCGTACCTACCTTGGCAAGAAACCCGCGTCGCTCCGCCTCCGCCCGTTACCGGACGGGGATGTAGAACTCATGACCCGCCTCACCCCAAACCTCCAGATAGAGACGCCCATCATGATCGGCCACATGAGTTACGGGGCGATCAGCCTCAATGCCCAGACCGCGCTTGCAAAAGCCGTGAGCCGCATCGGCACCTTCATGGGAACCGGCGAGGGGGGGCTTCATGAATCACTGTACCCATACCAGGACCACATGATCGTCCAGGTAGCATCGGGAAGGTTCGGTGTTGACATCAATTACCTGGAACGCGGCGCAGCAATCGAGATCAAGATAGGCCAGGGTGCAAAGCCGGGTATCGGTGGCCACCTGCCGGGGGACAAGGTCTGCACCGACATCTCCTGCACCCGCATGATACCGGAAGGCAGCGATGCCATCAGTCCCGCACCGCACCACGACATCTACAGTATCGAGGACTTAAAGCAGCTCGTCATCAGTCTCAAGGAAGCGACCGAGTGGAAAAAACCGATCTTTGTCAAGATAGCAGCGGTCCACAACTCCGCGGCGATAGCAGCGGGCATTGCCCGTTCCGGTGCGGATGCGGTGGTTGTGGACGGGTTCCGCGGGGGAAGTGGTGCAACGCCCCGGGTCTTCCGCG
>DANA01000007.1:2303-10091 GCA_002508495.1 Methanoregula sp. UBA276 | reverse complement strand
TTCTCGGTCATGGACCAGCTCATTGGTGAGACCGTCAAGGGTATTTCCGAGACCATCACCCAGCCGTCGCTCATCAACATCGACTATGCTGATGTCCGCGCTATCATGTCCAAGGGTGGGGTCGCCGTCATGCTCGTTGGCGAGAGCAAGCAGCAGAACAAGGCAGAGAGCGTTGTCCGCGAGTGTCTTTCCAACCCGATGCTGGATATCGACTACCGCGGTGCAACCGGCAGCCTGATCCACATCACGGGCGGGACCGACCTTACCCTGCAGGATGCAGAAGAAGTCGCAACCTCGCTCACGTACGAGCTCGACCCCCATGCAGACGTCATCTGGGGAGCACGCGTCCGCCCCGACATGGAGGGCAAGATCCGCGTCCTCGCAATCATGACCGGCGTCAAGAGTGCCCAGATCCTTGGCACCCGCCAGTCCTACAAGACCATGGTCCAGGACCTCGAGATCAAGCGCTCCAACCCCAAGGCAGTAGAGATGCCGGCACCGAAGCGGAGCAGCGGCAGGGACCAGCCCAGTGGCGGCGGCGTCCTTGAGTGGATCGGGTAAGACAACCATTCAGCCACGCACAAAAATCTCTGAACTATCAGCCCATCATATGCAACGCGGGTACGGTTGGCATCCAAATAATCGGCCAACGCCCTTTTTTGTACGTTTTTAAAACATTCTGAACGGACTTCATCCGGTCAGCAGAGAATGCTCATACCGTCGTTCCGGCGAAACACTTAATAGCACTCCCCACCTTTAAAATATAGTACATTCGACCAGTCCTTCGTATGTGAGGATGGGGGGCAGTTAATCCGGTTCACGGTTATGCCCCGGTATCGGGAGTTGAACATCATGAACAGTGTGCTGACCAAAGGCTTCACCTTCGAGCCTTCCAGTATTTTAGCGTCTTTTGCCTTTTCTGGTGTTTTTCGCCCTGCATTTTGCATGCAGCGTGATCTGTTACGGTGTGAAATCAGAGAACCCATTGGCCGGGTTCTTCTCTTCCGGAGTCCACCGGTGCATGCAGTCATCTTCCCGTGCGAATGGAGAACCTGATGGGGAGTGGTAACGCATGTTGAACGATTTGATGGAAAAGAGAAAGAAAACCCTTGCAGAGTCTGAAGAACACAAAAACCGCCGCAACGAACTCAATGCCAGTGCGAGCAAGTTCGCCCGCGAGCGCAATACATTAAACAACCAGACCCGCGAGTTTGTTGAAGAAGCGCAGAAGAACAAGGACCTTCGGGATAAATACAACCAGGAAGTCCTTGACATCAAGGCCGAGCGCAACGGGTTCAACGACAAGGCCAACGTCCTCTTTGAAGAGATCGAGGCCTTCAAAAAGGAGCACGGCACCCAGAAGAACCGCGGGGTCAAGGAACTCCAGAAGCAGATCGAGTACATGGAGTACCGCCAGCAGACCGAGGTCTTTTCCACCGATAAGGAGCGCGAGCTGATCGACAAGATCAAGCAGATGAAGAGCCAGGTCCGCGATCAGGAAGCCGAACTCGAACAGAACAAGGAGATGCGCACCAAGATCAACGATGCCCGCGAGTTTCGGAAACAGGCCTCCGACCTCCACGCGAAAGTGACGGAAGTTGCCGAACTTGCCCAGAAACACCATGACCTGATGGTCGAATCCTACCGCAAGGCCGACAAGTCACGGGAAGCTGCAGATGCAGCCCACAAGAGTTTTGTCGAGGCACAGGAGGCAGCTGACGCTGAACACAAGTTCTTCATCGCCTGCCAGAAGGAACTGCGCGATTACGACAAGGTCATCTCCGGCCTGCGCAAGAAGACCAAGAAGGTCAAGGTCACCAAAGAGCAGAAGGCTGTCAGGAAAGAAGCAGAAAGTCTCTTCAAGAACTTCCGTGCCGGGGAAAAACTCACCACTGACGACATCCTGCTCCTCCAGCGTTCAAAACTTATCTGATATTTTTTTCTTCGTTTTTTTTACCGTCAGCAATAATTTAATAGATATCCTGCGATTTTACTGTACTGATGACGCAGGGGCGGACACTGGTCCTGAGTGTTGACCGGGACGATGATATCGGCTGGAAGGGTAAGATCGAGAGCCCCTGCATTGGCCGTGCCGCATGCCTGAAGGCGGCAACAACGCTTGCACTCGCCGATCCCGAGGATTCGGATGTCAATGCCATCTTCTCGGCGATCAAGATCTTCGATGAGCTGACAGAAAAAGGAGAAGACGCAGCAATAGCGGTCGTGGCGGGTAACCACCTCCACATGATTGAGGGCGACCGGCGGATAGCCCGGTCGCTTGAAGAGGTAGTGAATGAAACGCAGGTTACCAGCTGTATCCTTGTCACGGATGGGGCGGAAGACGAGTATGTCATTCCCATCATCCAGTCCAAGATCCCGGTCTCCAGCATCAAGCGGGTCATCGTAAACCAGATGCCCAACCTCGAAGGCACGTATTATATCCTCAAGAAACTTCTCGATGATCCCAAAGTATCCCGGATGGTATTCATCCCCATTGGCCTTGCCATGCTCCTGTATGCGGTTGCCTGGCTTTCCGGCTGGCCAGGAGCGGCAACCATCGTGGTAGTCGGGGTCATCGGGAGTTACCTGCTCTACAAGGGCTTCGGGTTTGATGAACTGGTCCACGGGATCCTCGGCGCCCTCAGGGTATCGTTATCTCGGGGACGGTTCTCGTTCATCACCTACATGATAACCATCCTGCTGTTCATCATCGGCCTTACTGCAGGGTCGTTCAATATCCTGAAATACTATGCAACTGACGAAGGCCTCGGCCTCATCCTGTACCTGATGGCTTTCATCTACGGGGCAATCGAGTGGTTCATCCTTGCCGGCCTCATCATGTCGGTCGGCATCATCATCGATGTCTATGCAAACGAGCGGGGCGGTCTTGGCAAGGTGATTGTCTTTCCCTTCTTTGTGACCGCGATAGGTATCATCCTGTACGGTGCAAGTGTCTTCCTCCTCACCATGAGCGGGGTCCCGGACTTCCCCTTTGCCGCAGATGAGGCGTACACCATGCTTTTCCAGTGCACCATCGCCGGCATCATCACTGCTATTATCGGCGTGCTCGTCCAGTTCTTCATCAACCGCAAGATGGTGGCGCAGCGCAAGCAGGAGATCATTGAAGTCATCTGAAAGGCATACTTCGCGCACCATTTTTTACTTGCCAAAACGTTTGAAAATATGGCGGTGCAGGGTGGGACCGGGACAGCATTTCGATACCCGGAATTATCGGGGTTCTTTTTGGAGAATCCGTTCAATTTTTCTGTCCTGGAGAAATGTTTGGATGGGTTGATGGGGGCACACTGCCCACACACCCCCACTAAAATGCGTGCAGTCAACCAAAACGGGAAGCTTTACGGTGGCATCAATTTCCTTATTTATGAAAAACATAGCCGACAAAAACATCTCCAGAACTTTTGAAAATTTATTGCGATGCCTGCCGCCACCCCCGCAAAGGCGCTCCCGTGGCTGCCGCAATTCGGTTATAAGTTTACTACTCTAGAAAAACCCGGAAAAAGTAGAGTGATGGGGGCACATTACGCACATGCATCTTGTTTTGATGACCCCCCGCCGACCAGAAAGTACGCTGTTGCGGCGCCTTGCAATCACCAATTCTCTCAAACCGGGATTTTCCCCACCATATGCCGTGAGGGGCCCATGAGCCGGGGAGCACGCACCCCTGTTCAAATTCCCAGTGTTCTTCATCATTCGGGTGCGAGCCCTTACGGTTCATGCGTGTTTTTCCAGAACAAAATTTTTCCGGATGCCAGTCCACGAAAAAAAGGCTTTTCGATCTGTCGTTGGCAATGAAACAGGATTTATTTCCCATCCGGATATTCCGAAGGTGGTGGAACCGGCCTTCCGTCAGCAAAGTAACCCATACCCCCCGGGAACCGGTTGGTCTGGAGAAAAGTCTTGGTTGCCTGGGGAGACTGGACGGTTAACCGGGGGATGACGATATTAAACTCATGGGACGGGTACCAGAATACCCCATTCCCATAGGAATGTGCTGCCTCATCGACAACAAAATCAGCACTGGCTAAATCGATCCGCTGCATCCGGGCATCCTGGTAATTCAGGATCTTCATCAGTTTATTTTTCAGGTCCTGTTTGCCAAAAAGGAAGAAGATGAACCGGGTGCCTTCATCAACGGAATAATCCACGTGAATTGTAGCGGTACCATTCTCCAGCTGGATCCCGACCTCTTCGATGGTGATGTACCCGTAGCGATCCTCGCTTGCTGCCAGTACCGGAACAGCAAGGCAGGTGGTAAGGAAGAGCAGCAGTACAATGGTACAAGCCCGCATAGCATAGTACGTGGGGGAAGACACCATAAAAGGTTTTTGGGAAAAACGTTCATCCACCGACGTGAAATTTCACCCATTCACCGCTGGGGAAAAAGGTTTATTTTACAATGGCCAGGGTGATCTCGATGGAGGATACGTTGGTCTTGCCGGCATCGGTGTCGATGATCTCTGTGGAGATTACGATCTCTTTTTTCGCAACTCCCTCAAGGAACCGGTTCATGGCGATCTCTGCCGTATCGACCGCCCGGGAAATTGCTTTTCCGCGGGCCTTGATAGCAACCTCCTGTGCACCATTGTTGAACTGCGTCACCACTGCAAGGACGTAATTCATGACCGGTTTGTTCCCTACGAATACTGTGTTCTCTTTTGGCTGCTGCATGAATGATCCACCTTGAGATTACAGATACTTCTTCTTGACAATGAGTTCGGCATTCAGTACACTTGCACCGGCAGCACCGCGGATGGTGTTATGCCCCATGGCAACGAACCGGACACCTTCCCGGAGCCGGCCGACCGAGACGGTCATACCGTTTCCCCGCATACGGTCAAGACGGGGCTGGGGCCGGTCAGGTTCGTCATCAAAGAAGTGGATGGACTCCTTTGGCTGGGTAGGCAGTCCTTTAATCGGCGGTTTATAATCGCGAAATGCCCGCTTGAGTTTTTCAACCGGTTCCTTGATGTCAACCCAGATCGCCATGGTGTGCCCATCGATGACCGGAACACGGTGGCAGCTTGCACTCACCCTGAAGGGGGCATCCTGTATCTTCTTTCCCTTGAGCGTCCCCATGATCTTGAGGGCCTCGCTCTCCATCTTCTCCTCTTCCTTGCCGATATACGGGACCACGTTATCGAAGATGGACATGCCGGCTATTCCCTCGAACCCTGCACCGGAAATTGCCTGCATGGTTGCAACCCGCACGTCAGAGAATTTGAACTGGCGCAGGGGTGCAAGGCCACAGACCATCATAATGGTGGAACAGTTCGGGTTGGTTACGATGAACCCGTCGCGGCCGGCATCCTTCTGGACATCGATAAGACCAAGGTGGTCCGGGTTCACTTCCGGGATAACCAGGGGAACATCCGGCAGCATCCGGTGGGAGCTGGCATTGCTGCAGACGGCGATACCGGCATCGGCAAATTCCTGCTCGACTCCGGTCGCTATCTCGGCCGGAAGGGCTGAGAAGACAAGGTCAACATCCTTCATCCCCTTGGGCGAGGTCGGAACAACTTTTATCTTTCCAATCTTTTCCGGGAAAGGCGACTCAAGACGCCATTTCACCACTTTTTCATACGGTTTTCCCGCACTGCGTTCGGAAGCGGCAAGGGTCGATAAATTGAACCAGGGGTGATTTGCTAACTGTTCAACGAATCGCTGACCAACCGCACCCGTTGCACCGAGCACTCCAACATTGATCATGGTGTTTAGTCCTGTGATGTCTGGTATGTAATTCCCCGTTCACGTTTGTTCTGGCGGGTTTATAAAATCCCATTTCACCTGCGATGATAAAAACATTGTTTTTTGGAAATATAAAATCCCCAACAATGCCTGCAGCACCAGGATCGTCGAAGAATAATGCCCTGCCGGAAAGGAAGAGGAAATTACCAAAACAAAAGACGCCGGAGAGACCAGCAGTTATTCCATGTGGATAGCTTCGGACGGGCAGACATCGACACACGTCTGACAGTCCACGCACATGTCCTTGTCAACTTTGGCCTTCCCATCCTCCATGGTAATTGCAGAGGCGGGGCACTCGTTAACACAGGTCTCGCAACCGGTGCATTTCTCAGGATCGACAACGGCTACCATCGGGTTACTCCATGTGGATAGCTTCGGACGGGCAGACATCAACACAGGTTTCGCAGTCAACGCACATGTCTTTGTCAACTTTTGCCTTATCATTCTCCATCGCTATGGCCGATGCAGGACATTCATTGACACAGGTCTCGCAACCGGTACATTTCTCCAAATCAACAATGGCAACCATCTCGTTACTCCACAGGATACATTTGGCACACAGGAAAAAAAAGGATTGCTTTCCTGCACGGGAAAAAGAGAGTTTTGGTTCAGTTGAAACCCTCATTTTATATCCCTTGGTGATTCCTCAATCACGACCAGTTACCGAAATCGGAATGTGGAGTCCGCTTCAAATAACCATGCCGGGGTTGTAGCCACCAATCCTATGGCAGGATGGATTCCGACTGGTGCGGCGCCTCGTTGGGCCGCATGGCTGGCAAACGGCTGATACACCAATCTCTCCAGGATAACAGGAGGTTTGTGGTGAGCTATCGCCAGTATTATTTCTCAAATCCCATTTCATCAAACGCCCGGGTTATTCTCTCAAGAAAATCCCGTGCATCGGATACGATGATCCCTGCTTCATCAGGTGTCAATTGCTGCATCAACATGGTAATCTACCGACTCCCTTTCGTTTTTTGGCATGAGAGCGTGCACGGCTTAAGGTCTCTTCGATAAAGCCCTTCCTGCAACCAGATGAGAGAAAAATCCCTTAAAAAAATGAACCCGGCAATACCTCATCCCACCCAGGGTCAAACGGAGCCCGTATCGGGCTCCGCTCACGTCTCCGGAAAAGCGTGGACATATAATGTGGCAGATCGTGTCCACATCCCGGCCCCCACTGTTTGTTTACGCCGGAGAATCCCGGCATCCGGTGCAATACGCGGTCCACCCTTAAACATGGCCGGAAAAACGCACCTTCTCTTTATCATGGGCATAAAATCACGTGGCCGGCCACCCGGGTGCAAGATTTTTTTCGAGTGTAAAAAGGGAAAAACGGTGATTATTTGTGGGCGGTGCGCTATCCCAAAATAATTTCACAAACCGGCTCTGTTGAAACCCTCGAATCCCTATCAAATGTCCAATCCCGCAATCCGGGCAACATATGCAAGTATTGTAACGGGTTTCGACAGAGCCGGGGGTTTAAATTTTTTTCAGGTCGAGCACATCGTTCATGCCATAGATGCCGGGCTTTTTCCCAACCACCCATCGGGCTGCCATCACCGCACCGCTGGCAAACACCGAGCGGTCGTACGCCCGGTGGGAGAGTTCGATGGTCTCGAAGTTCTTCGAGTACATGACTTTATGGTCGCCCACGATGTCACCGCCACGGATGACATGAACGCCGATCTCGTTCTCCCGCTTCTTCATCCCCTCGCGCCCGTACATCTTCTCGCGGGTACCGGCTTCCTCCTCGATAATCTGGAGGATGGTCTTGGCTGTGCCGCTCGGGGCATCCAGCTTGTTGCGGTGGTGCGCCTCGATGACCTCGATATCATAGTCTTTCAAAAGACGTGCCGATTCCCGCACCAGCTGCTGGAAGATCGCCACTCCAATCGAGAAGTTGGTGGTTATGACGGCCGGAACATGACCGATGATTGCTTTCTCCATCTCCATCCGCTGTTCAGGAGAGATGCCGGTTGTTCCGACAATGAGGGCGCACCCGTTCTGTGCTGCCACCTG
>DANA01000007.1:0-2288 GCA_002508495.1 Methanoregula sp. UBA276 | reverse complement strand
GCGTCTTTTGCCTCAACGATCTCGGCACCGAAAAAGGAGCTGGGTTTGAGGTTGATGCCACCAACCAGTTCCATGCCCGGCGCTTCGTGGACCATCCGGCCAAGCGTCTGTCCCATCCGGCCGGAGGCCCCGCATATGACAACCTTGATCATACGCGGATCACCGGGTCCGTCGTGCTACGCTTTTCTTTGCTGCTTTTTTTGGTGCTGCCACCTTTTTGGGGGCCGCCTTACCTGCGGGTTTTGCCGCCTTTTTTTCAGGGGACGACTTCTTTGTGGCACGTTTCGGGATCGTTGCAAGAACCGCTTTGAGGGCAGCGGTCTTCTGTGCATCAAGCTCCGATAGCGGGAGCCTGACCGGGCCTGCAGCCATTCCCATGAGTTCAACTGCCTTCTTGACCGGGATCGGGTTTGTGTCGATGAACATCGACCGGAAGAGCGGCGAGAGGGCAAAGTTGAGCACGAGGGCTTTCTGGTAGTCACCCAAAAGGAGGGCATCGTACATCTCGACCATCCTTTTGGGATCAACGTTTGCCGCTACGGATATGACACCGGCACCGCCAAGGGCCATGATGGGCAGCGTGATATTGTCATCGCCCGAAATAACGATGAAGTCATCATCCTGGGTCTCCTCGATGATCCGGGAGATTTGGCCAATATTGCCGCTCGCTTCCTTGACACCCCAGATGTTTGGGTGCTGTGCAAGTTCCGCGATCAGGTCCGGTTCAAGGTTCTGGCCGGTCCGGCTCGGGACATTGTACACAATGACCGGAATATCGAGATCTGCCAGTTTGTGGTAATGCTTGATGAGCCCGGCGCGGTTCGGCTTGTTGTAGTACGGACTGATGGCAAGAACGCCGTCCGCACCGATGTCCTTAGCCGCTTTGGTCAGGCGAACAGCTTCGGCCGTGTTGTTGGATCCGGTACCGGCAAGGACCGGTATCTTTCCATTGACCTTGCTCACCGTAACATCGATGACCTTCTCGTGTTCTTCAAATGTAAGCGTGGCGGATTCGCCGGTCGAACCGCAGGGCACTATCCCGTGGATGCCACAGGAGAGCAGAAACCCGATGTTTTCCTCTAAGCCGGGAAGATCCAGGCTCATGGACGGGTTTCTTTTAAAAGGAGTAATGATTGCCGGTAGGACACCTTCAAACATGAATAGGGTTATGCGTGTCTTTTAGTATTTACTTTTCTCGTTATGTATCCGGCGACACGGTTCCGGACACGCTTGCTGTCAATGACCGCGGATGCCGCGAGCTGCTGCTTGTTCTCATCAAAGTCGTTTGAGAAGTTGTCGCGCTGCTTTGCCAGGAGTTCAGTACCGAGGGTCTTGATGTAGGATGGTTTGATTCCCATTGATGGTTCCTCTAAAGTTCACTATTTTAAATGCGGCCCAAGCAGATAATGATATTGTTGATAACGTCAGCCGGACCCTCGCCAAAAAGGAGCAGCCGTGATTGGACCGGATCGGGTTTTTTCTCGTAAATTACATCGGGTACTTCTTCCCTGCAGCAGGATGCGATGCCCCAGTCCATCGGGCCGGTCCCGTGAGCAGAGGGCCCGGGGGTAACAGTAGAGCAGGATAAGAAAAGGCCATCTTCGAAGACCTCAAAGGCACGGTCAGTATATTTGAGGACTGCCGCGCACCGGATGGCGGGGTCAAACTTCATGGCCGTAAGGAGAACCCGTACTGCAGGTTCAGAGGAAGCGAATGCGCATGGCGAACAAGACACCGTTTCCCCCTTCTTTCCGGCAGGTTCTATCCTTGCAGCCGCAACACCGGAGCTGTCCCGTGCTCCCCGCATTGCAGAAGCAAACGATGCGCCCCCGTAAGGATGGAGAAGGGGAATGATTGGATGCGCGAGCAGTGGTTTTAGGGCATCTTCAAGACGAGCGATCACTGCAGCGCGTTCGCGTGACGGATCCATCGTATCCAGTAATCACCGTACCATGAGATTAATCCTCGCGGTTATTGGAGACCAAGATCCGATCTGACCTCCTTCATCCCCTGCAGCGCATGGTCGTAGAAGACCGGAATGTCCATAAGGCGCGTAATGAGTGCGATGCGGCCCCGGTCACAGCCGGCAGCAAAAGACTTCTCTTTTGCTTTTTTGGTTATTGTCCTGACCGAGACATCAGATAAATTCCTGCCTTTTACAAGAGCGCAGGCAATGATAAGGCCGGATGCGCTGTCCGCTGCCTGCAGGGCGATCTCGACCGGACGTTCATACGGCCCGTCATGAATGAAGGGGTTATGGCCAGCAACAATGCCGGAAATCTCCCCGG
>DANA01000006.1:14401-25510 GCA_002508495.1 Methanoregula sp. UBA276 | reverse complement strand
GACCAGACTCGGATATCCACGCTTGGGTATGAGTTGAACCAGAGACCATATTGTCTTTTTGCCGAAGGGGATTTTAACTGGTCATGCGGGTACAGTGCATTTGCTCAGAAAAGAGCCGACCGGAAAAATAGCTGATCCACCGCAGGTATTTCATGATGACCCGTATATTACATATCCACGCGGGTTACCACGCCATGGATCTTGTCGGACGGCAGCTTGTAGAACTGCACAACCGATGGTGACAACCGTTTGATGGCGGCAAATATCCGCCAGACCGGGTGGGTGGTGATGATATCCTCCATGCCATAGAAGATCGTCTTCTCCTCGATCTCGGCCTCTTTCAGGATGGTGCTGATATCGACAACCTCCATGTACCCGAGATAGATCTCGAAGATGGAGAGCCCTCTTGTGATCTCGCGGGTGAACCCCCACGTTACGCCAAACGGCTGCTCCGTGCGGATGATGGATATGACGATATTATCGTCATACAGGATGTTGTTCGTGAACATGATCCGCGGGATGTACTGGGGGAGCCTGCGGAAGTCGCGGGCAAAGAAGAGCGCGGTGCCGGCAATACGGTTCATGGTGCTGTAGGCGTTCTCGAACTTCGGCAGGAAGGTATCGAGCGGCACCGGGCTGAGCGCTTCGCCGAGCTTCGTCTGGCCATAGATGAAGACCATGATAATCGTAAACGGGATGAACGCAATGACGAGGGAGAGATAGCCTCCGTGCGGGATCTTGTGGATGGTTGCGTAAAGGAAGGTGAAATTCACCCCCAAAATGCAGAGTGCAAACAGGGTCTTTGCGATCTGCCCGCGGTAGGCAAATATCATGATCAGAAGGATGCCGGTTATCACCATGTCGCCGCTGACCGCAAGCCCGTACGCGAGCGTGAGATTCGTGGAGTTCTGGAAGATCAGAATAACGAGCAGAACCGCAAAGAGCAGCAGCCAGTTCATGACATCAATATAGATCTGGGAACGGAGCTGGGGGGAGGTGAACTCTATACGCAGCAGGGGGAGGATACGGGTGGTGATGGCTTGGTACACGATCGAGAAGATCCCGGATATCATCGCCTGCGAGGCAACAACCGTAGCGGCAATGCTCAGGAGCAGGAACGGGACATAGAGGATCTGCATCTGGGTAAAGACCATCTCAAAAAGCAGGTTGTTTGCCTCCGGGTGGGTCATCGCAAACGCGCCCTGCCCAAGATAGTTGATGGTCAGGACAACAAAAACGATGTACCAGGATTTGATGATGGGGTCCCGGCCAAGGTGGCCCATGTCGGCATACAGCGCCTCGCTGCCCGTTGCAACGAGGATGACAGATGAGAGGATCAGGAGCCCTTCGATGCCGTGGCTAATGAGGTAATTGATGGCATATAGCGGGCTGATGGCAAGCAGTACCTGTGGAGCACTGACAAGGGCCATCAGGCCAAAGCCCGCAAGAGCAAGGAACCAGATGACCATGACCGGGCCGAACAGGAATGCAACGCGCTCGGTACCCCGTGACTGGATCGAGAAGAGGCCGATAGCAATAAGCCCGGCAAGGAGCATGAGGGTAGTCTGGGCAGTCAGCTCGAACCCGGGGATGAGCAGGACCCCTTCAACCGCGGAGAGGATGCTGATGGCCGGCGTGATGACGCCATCGCCGATGAAAAGCGAGATGCCGACAATGGCAAGGAGCGAGACAAACGCGGCCTGGTTACCGGACTTCAACAGCGGCAGCAGCGTCTCCTTGAGCACGATCGTGCCCCCTTCACCTTTCTTGCCGATATGCATGGCAAGGTACGTGTACTCGAACGTGACCAAAATCGTCATCGTCCAGACAACGAGCGAGAGTATCCCCATCACGTTCTCAGGCGTTGGCGGGATAAGAAAGAAGATCGCGGTCAGGGAATAGATCGGGCTCGTTCCGATGTCGCCAAAGACCAGTCCCATCGATTTGACAATGTCCGATGGGGCAACGTTTCCTTTCAGCATCGCTTCATACCGGTCAGTCGATTCAGGGATAATCCTTTCTCTTTTTGACGCGGGATCAGCCGCTCCTGCGACGGAAAACGACGGACAGGGAGTGGTCAGGCCGGTCCCGGATATACATCCGGTAGGTGGTTATGAGGAGGACGATGATGACCGGCCCGAGCACGAACCCGGCAAGCCCCATGGTCAGGATCCCCCCGATGATGCCGATGAACATGATGACCGGGTGGATCTTCACCCTCCTTCCCACCAGTACCGGGCGGATCCAGACTTCGGGCATGAGCGCCACGACGAGGTAGCCCAGGAAAAAGAGGATGAGGACGCCCCGGGTATCCCCAAGGGCGAGGGCATAGGCACCGATGACGATGAAGGTGGCGGAGGAACCAAGAACCGGGATGAGTTCGCAGAATGCGGCAAAGAACGAGAAGAAGAGGACATTGCCATACCCGAGCAGCCAGAAGACCGGCAGGGCAATGAAGAAGGTGAGGGCGGCTATCGCGATCTGGACAACATAGATGGCGTAGAGTGCATCCACGGTGACAGCCGACAGCCGGATCACGTACTCGGTCAGGGATGGCGGGAGGTGTTCCATGATACGGCTTTTGAGTTCATCGCCCTGCAGGAGCAGGATAAAGAGGGTAAAGAAGAACGTGAAGACCTTGAACAGGATGACCTGCAGGTACTCGATGACGGTATCGAGGAAATTGACAAAGATCGCATCCGCCTGCACGAGCATTGCCGAAAGACTCCCTTTGCTGAGCGGGATGCCGTACATGAGGGGATTGGTCGCAGGATTCTCTACCCAGTCGGCAATCGTGGCAAACATGATACTGAGCGTCGCGGTATTGGCCGAGAATATGGAATAGGTGATATACAAAAGGGCGCTGCAGCCAAGCAGGGTGATGAGGGTGATGAGGGCTGCGGAGGCGAGCGGGCGGATCCGGAGAGAGAGCCTGCGCTGGAGGGGGATGAGGACGACGGCAAGCGATGCCCCGAGCAGCACCATGTCCATGATAGACCAGAACACCACGATACAGGTCGCGGCAAAGATGACCATTAAGAGGAACGGGAACTGGTCGGAACGAAAGACATGCATGGTGTTGGACGATCTAATGTTCCGTTCCCGTCTTTAAAAAAGTAGGGTGTCCGTCCTGCCCTTTCCAAACGATACTCATAACACTTAACACGAGAAAAAAGACTACAGAGTACCTGCGATGAAGCGAACCGGCCAGCTTGCCATGATTGCCCATGACATGGGGCTGATCTTCGAGTTCCTCGGGATTGTCTCGCTCCTGCCGTTCCTGGTCCTTGCCATCTTTGGCGAATGGGACCTGTTCATGCCGATGGCAACTGCTCCGGCAACATTCCTTGTCCTTGGGTTTCTCATATCCAATATCCCCCATGATGAGATCGAACCCTCCACCACCGTGACCCTTGCGGCCATAAGCCTGTCCTGGCTGGCAATCGCCCTCATCGGGGCGCTCCCGTTCGTGTACGGCCTCGGCCTCTCGTTCACCGACAGTGTTTTCGAGGCAATGTCGGGGTGGACGGGGACCGGCTTTACGATGCTGGTTGCACCGGACGCGACGCCCAAAACACTTCTCTTCTGGCGCTCGTTCACCCACTGGATCGGCGGGATCGGGATCATCGCGTTCAGCATCTCGCTCCGGCGTAAGACCCGCGTCTCGCTCTTCCGGATGTACAAATCCGAGGGCCGGGTTGACGAAGTGCTCTCGGCAACCGCCTCAACGAGCCGGCGGATGTGGATGATCTACCTTGTCCTCACCTTTGCCTTTACGGGTCTTGTCATGATGGCCGGCCTTCCGCTCTGGGACGCGCTCAACCTTGTCATGGCGGCAATAGCAACCGGGGCGTTTACCGTCCATGCCGGCGGTATCGGGTATTACAACAACCCGCTGCTGGAAGCGCTTCTCATCCCGGTCATGATAACCGGCGCAATCCCGTTCAAGTTCTTCCTCCTCATGTATGGTGGCAAGGTCAGGGACATGCTCCATGACCGGATCGTCCGCGCCCTCCTGATCTTTATGGTCATCGGGTCGCTCCTGGTCTCGCTCGACCTCTGGCTCTCCGCAGGTATCCCGCTCGCGGATGCACTCCGCCAGGGCACATTTACTGCCGTCTCGGGGCTTTCTACCTGCGGCCTGCAGAACACCAGCCTGCATGCATGGCCGGCTATCCCCCTTGCGATCATCGGGATGCTGGTATTCATCGGGGGCTCGATGGGAAGTGCAGCCGGGGGTGTCAAGGTGAACCGGATACTGCTCATGTATCATGGCGTCCGGTGGTGGTTCCGCCGCTTCTTTGTCTCCAGCCGGGTGATGGTGCCGTTCCGGTTCGGCAGGGGGATGATATCGGGCGAAGTCTCTGACCTTGCTATCTCGAAGAACATGCTCGTGATCATCATCTACGTTCTGACCATCTTTACTGCTACCATCCTTATCCTTCACCTGTATATCACGTCATTTGCCATGGAGCAGGTGGTCTTCGAGCTGGTCTCTGCACTCTCGAACACCGGGCTTTCGGTCGGGTTCATCAGTGCAGCTTCCCCGATAACCATCAAGTGGATTTTCATCACCCTGATGTGGCTGGGCCGGCTGGAGATCGTGCCGGTCCTGATCCTGGGGATGGCGCTCATCAAGGGGCTTGAGGACGATTCCCGGAGCCAGACCCCGCCGGATCCGGATTTCCTCCTTGTCCGGTAAGACCCTGCGGCGAAAAACACCCGCACCTCACGCTTATCTTGGTGCAGCGCATATAGAAATGGCATAACGGTGGCAGATGGCTGATATCCGGATAGTTGGTACTGCACATGTTTCGCAGGCGAGCGTTGACGAAGTACGGGACGCAATTGAAGAGTACCACCCGGATGTTGTAGCCATCGAACTGGACCCCTCGCGATTTTCGGCGCTGAAACGGCAGGCACGGGACCCGGATGTCAAGGATGTCCTTGCCGCATCAAACTTCAACACCCTGCTCGTCCAGTGGCTCCTTGCCTACCTCCAGCGACGCATCGGGTTCGATGTCGGGGTTGAGCCCGGCTCCGAGATGAAAGCAGCAATCGAGGAGGCCGAAAAGCGCAACCTGCCCATTGCCCTGATCGACCGCGACATCCGGATCACGCTCCTGCGGTTCTGGAAATCGCTTGGCTTTATCGAAAAGGTGAAGATGGGCTGGGCGCTCATCGTCTCGATTGCCGAGATCGATAACGGCCAGGAGATTGATATCGAGTCCCTCAAAGACCAGAACGTTATCGACGTGGTCATGGGAGAGTTCCGGAAGTTCTCGCCAAACGGTGCTCGGGCACTTATCGACGAGCGCGATGCGTTCATCGCGCACCAGCTGGTACTCTTAAAAGCCCAGCGTCCCGAGGGCAGGATCCTTGCCATTGTCGGGGCCGGTCACCGCCAGGGAATAGCAGGATATCTCGATAACCCGGCAACGCTCCCCCCGTTCGCTTCCCTCACGGCTGAGCCGCGGTCGTTTCCCTGGGCAAAGATTTTCGGCTTCCTGGTCACCGGCCTCTTCGCGTTCCTCCTTGCCGCCATCTGGTTCTCCGGCGTTGGCACGGGCGTCATATTCGAGGCATTCGTCTTCTGGGTCCTCATCCACGGGATCCTCTCGGGACTCTTTGTCCTTGTTGCCGGCGGGCACCCGTATTCTGCCCTTGCCTGCTTCTCGGTTGCCTGGATGACCTCGCTCAACCCCATGCTCCAGGCGGGGTGGATCGGGGCGTATGTCGAGGCGCGGGTACGACAACCCCCGATAACCGATTTCCGGAAGATCTACGAGACCGAATCGCTTGCGGAGATGGCCCGGGTGCCGCTCTTTAAAGTGGTCCTTGTCGCTGCGCTCGGGAACCTCGGGAGCATTCTGGGGACCGTCCTGTATTTCATCTTCCTCTTCCCCATTCTCGGGATCGACCCGGCAGAAGTGATCTCGCTGGGCTTCCAGAACATGGGGGCCTTTGTGGCGGGGCTCTTCTGATCCTCACTGCAGCAGGCAGATCTCCTCATCGATCCACGCGCTGATTATTGCTTTTATCTCGTCCCGGTTCATAGCTGCCCGGTAATGGAAACGGATCTCCGCCTCCAGCAGGTCGAGGACGGGCTGGACCGTGGAGAAATAGGCTGCCGTGCAGGTGAACCCCCCAACGTTTTCCAGGTGGAGCAGGACGAGTTCGTTGAGGTGCTCCATCTCGCCCGTGAGATCGATAAGATGCTCAAGCGTCAGGTTGGCAGGGAGGATATCCGGTTCACAAACGGTCGCAGCGCTATTCGATGCGGGAGGGGCAGGAGATTGTTCCGGGTCGGGGTCGGTCATAAAAAACCTCGAAAAGGGCCGGCCGGGGACCGCAGTCCCGCCGGACAACGATACATGCTCGGCCTGCATGGGATTTATAGATTCGGCAGGGTTCGTGTTTCCTTAAAAAAATTTATCACGTAGCCGGTGCTTCATAAGGTGTAAGAGTTTAATGCGGCGGCAGGGCATGACACGAAGTGCACTCCTGGTTATCGAAGGGCTGTGGTGGACCCCGGAAGAGAAGCCCAAGCGCCCTTCAGTGCTCCATTTTTTCGAGGGACTGGAGAGCCTGGAAGGGGACTTCAATATCTATTATGCCAATTTTTACGAGAAGGAGGGGTTCCGCCACGCGCTGGAAGACGATCTCACCAACACCCGGGAGGACCGGCTCTTTCTCTACCTTGCTGCCCACGGGACCGGAAAACGGCTTGGCGGCCTCAAGGCAAAGACCGGTGTCAAGCTCCCGCGGATGTTCAAGACCCTGCAGAATGCTGCAAACTATTCCAATATCGAGGGAGTGCTCATCGGATCCTGTAACATCGGGACCAATATTTCTGATTTCATCTCCACAACCAAAAATTCCCATATAGCGTGGATATTCGGGTATACCTGCGAGATCAGCTGGATGGCAAGCACGCTCATCGATATCTCCATCATGGAGCATCTCATGAAACTGAATAAGCGCGACCTGCGGAGCAGAAAGAAGATCCTCGGGGCCTTCGTACGGGCCCTCAGCCGGTTTAATGGAGACCATGTCCTCTGCAGGGAAAAGCCCAAAAATGTCCGGCTCAAAGATGCGATCACCTTAGTCGTCCAGCCCCGGAGCCCGGATGAAAAGGCACAGGACGAGACCGCAAACCTCCTTGCCCAGCTTGGCTGGAAGAAAAAATAAGTGCTCTTTTCAAAACGCACATGTGCGTGGGCCCACTCCCGCATGATGAAAAAACCCGGCATGATGAATGACGTCCTTGCCCGGATCCTTACGCTCCTTATGGGGGCGGCATGGCCCCCAGCGTCGTGCAAGGGTCAAGGGCTTGCGGATGCGATTGTGTCCCCTATATTTTCAATGCTGGACGCACGGGGGCGATGAACTTTGTTGGGGGTTATTCCTCCGTGTGAGCCACCAATTATAACCATACCCCCCCGTTTGCGCCTCCAGTCGCCCGAGGGGGAAGGGGCGCATTATGATTGGACGAAGTCGATACCAGGAAATATGTCGTCATTGCAATACGGGGGTCCTACAGTGATGGGGAAGAGGTGGACCCGTAGCCCCCGGGAACGTCTGAAATGTTGCTTTGAGGGTGTTTTAAAAAAAACCGAAACAAAAATTTCTGGTGGCTTGAATTGAGGAATCACCGTGCTGGGGCATTCTCATGGGGAATAAACCGAAGGAGGATACCACGGGGTTGCCATGGTGGGGGTGGCGGCAAGCATCTTAACGGGGGTATGGGGACGTCAGGCTCAATCAACACTTCAACGCGTTTCTCCAGAGCAGAGAAAATGTAAATGAATGCCGGAATAATTTTAGTTCCACGAGAGCCAAAAAGGGTTATGTAAGCCGGTTCTGGGGTTCCGGTTTGGGCAGGTACGGGATAAGGGATGCAGCGATCCTGGCAAGATCCATGGACTGGAGGACCACCCTGCCCGGCCCGGTCAGGGTGGTGACAAACAGCCCTTCCCCGCCAAAGAGTGCGGTCGTAATACCACCGACAAGTGCAATATCGTAATTCACGGTGTGATCGAACCCGACAACAAGGCCGGTCTGGACTTTTATCACTTCATCCGGCTTAAGGTCAAGTTCAACGATGTCACCACAGCAGTGGAGGAATGCAAGACCTGAACCGGTCATGTGCTGGAAGATGAACCCCTCCCCCCCGAAGAGGCCCGCACGGAGACTTTTCGTGATCGTGATATCGAGGGTCACGGTCTCTTCGCAGGCCAGAAACGAACTTCGCTGGGCGATGAAGGATGATCCTTCGATGAGCCTGATGCAGAAGATCTTGCCGGGCATCGTGCCGGCAAAGGAGACGAACCCGGCCTTCTCCCGTGCAGAGAATTTTGTCAGAAAGATGCTGTCCCCGCCAACAGCCCGCTTGAGCCCGGAGATGATCCCGCCGGCCAGCTGGCTCTCCATGGCGATATGGCCGCTCATGTTGACCATGGCCCCGGCTTCTGCAAATACTCCCTCGCCGGGCACAAGGTGAATGGTTGCCATCTGGAGGTTGTCGCCGATTATTTCATGCTTCATATGCTTCACTAGCGGTTTTGTCCGTTTGAGGTGAAATGTATTATTATCCATGGACCCGGCCAGAATACGGTTGCGGGAACCCGGATGTACCAGCGAGCGGGATGCAAAACAAGCCTTAATACGATAAAACAACCAAAATTGTGCAGATGAGCGGGGAAAAATTGGCCGGCGGCCCGACCCAGGACGAGATCCTGGCAGTCTCTCTTTTGAAACTGGGGCTCAATGGCACCGACACGGTCCTTGAGATCGGGTGCGGGACCGGCAAGGTCTCTGTTGCAATGGCAAAGATTGCACAAAAAGTCATCTCCCTTGACAAACGGGCGGAGGCAGTCTCGATGGCTACCGGCAATGCCCGGGCGGCCGGGGTGCAGAATATCGATTTTTTCTGCACCAATGCCGCAGACTTCCTGAAAACAAGTCAGGTCTGGGACTGCGCATTTCTTGGCGGGACTTCCGGCCTTGAAGATCTGCTCCCCGTGGTTGCAGCCCACGTCAAACGCACGATCGTTATCAATGCAGTCCTGCTCAGCACTCTTGAACGGGCGGTCCGGGTACTGACCGGCCTGGGACTCTTCTGCGAAGTGGTCCAAGTGCAGGTCTCGCGGTCGCAGGAAATCGCCGGCAGCATCATGTTCCGGCCCATCGACCCCGTGTATATCATCGTTGCCCGGGGGGCTGCATGCTCGTAGGTCTCGGTCTCGGGCCGGGCGATCCCGAACTTCTTACCCTGCGGGCGGTCCGGCTTATCCGGGAGGCCGATGAGGTCTTTGTACCGGGCCGGATCGCCCATGACCTTGTCTCTCCCTACCGGGAACCGGTTATGCTTGACTTCCCGATGACCGATGACGAAGCACGTATCCGTGAATGCATGGAACAGAATGCGAGAAAGATTGCCCCGGTTGCAGATCGTGGTCTTGCGGTATTTGGTATTTTGGGAGATCCCAACTTCTTCTCGACCTTCTCACGCCTCTGCGCAGTCATCGCAGAAACGCACCCGGCCATTGAATTCCGGACCGAACCCGGCATCAGTTCCATAACCGCATTTGCTGCAGCTTCCGGTGTCAGTGTCAACAGCGGTTTCTCCGTTACCGATGGTTCGGAGCCCGGTGCTGGTATCTTCCTCAAGGTCAGGAGCCCGAAAAAGAAGGCAGCTGAACTGCAAAAAGAAGGATACCAAACGTTTGTCCTGGTTGAACGGATGTTCTTTTCTGATATGCGCGTGTACCATGATGATGAACTACCCGAGAAGAGTGATTACATGAGCGTGATGTATGCCCGGAAATGAAGCTGAACCCGCCATCTGGTTTGTCGGGGCCGGCCCCGGGGACCCGGACCTTATCACCGTGAAAGGCAGGGCTCTTTTAGAAAAGGCCGATGTTCTCCTCTATGCCGGATCCCTCGTCAACCCGGCACTGGTAACCATCAGCCCTGCGGCAGAAAAGATCAACAGCTGGGGCATGAAACTCGACGCTCTGGTCTCCCTGATGACGGCCCGGGCCCGGGCCGGAAAGACCGTTGTCCGGCTCCATTCCGGTGACCCGTCCCTGTATGGCTCCATTGTTGAGCAGATCGCGGAACTGAAAAAGAACCATATCGCGGTCCGGATAGTCCCCGGGGTCTCGTCGGCTTTTGCCGCTGCAGCAGCCCTCACCACGGAATTCACCCCCCGGGGGGTCTCGGAGACCCTCATCATCACCCGGCCGTCTGGAAAAACACTGGAAAAGGACGATATTGCAGAACTCTCGAAAGTTCCGGCAACCATGGCGTTCTATCTCGGCAGCGAGCACTTCTTTGAGATAACCAAAAAACTCTCCTGCCCCCCGGACACCCCCGCGGTCATCGTGTACCATGCGTCATGGCCTGACCAGCAGATCATCACCGGTACGGTTGACGATATTGCCCAGAAAGCACAGGCAGCCGGCATCACCAGGTCCGCGCTCCTGATCGTCGGTCAGGCAGTCCTCGGGACCGGGTCGGAATATCAGCGGTCCCACCTCTACTCATGAAGGAAACCGTTGTTATCACGTTCCCGTATTCGTGCATGGAAGCACAGGAGATAGCTGCATTCCTGCATGCAGATCTCCTCAATTACACCTCCGATGCTTTTCCGGCCGTCTTTTTGCGGTACCGCCGGATTGTTGCCCTGATGTCGATGGGTATTGTTGTCCGCAAGATTGCTCCGCTCCTCAATGACAAGTGGAAAGACCCCGCGGTTGTTGTTGTCAGCCCGGACGGTCGTTTTGCCATACCACTGCTGGGGGGTCACCATGGCGCCAACGATCTTGCACGGGAGCTTGCGGGGCTGGGCATGCAGCCGGTCATCACCACGGCTACCGAATCCCGGGGACGGGATTCCGTGGAGACGATTGCACAGCGGAGCGGGACTGATGTGGTGAACCGCACCTCGACCCGCCCGGTGAATGCGGCGCTTCTGGAGACGGATGTTCCGATCCATGCCGTTAAAGGCCCGGCAATCGTCCTTGCCGGCCCTGACGTTTCTATTCTCGTAAAGGAAGGCGAATATTCGGTCGGGATCGGGTGCAGGAAAGGTGTCTCATCGGA
>DANA01000006.1:0-14238 GCA_002508495.1 Methanoregula sp. UBA276 | reverse complement strand
CCCTGCGCTCGTGCAACGGCAAAGAGGAAGGAAATGGTCATGCAGAAGAAAGTATTCGGGAGAGTCACGGTTGCCATCGCACGGTAAACCAACAGGAAGCCTTGCCATTGTCGGTCTTGGTCCCGGCAGGATGGAGTATATGACCGGCCGGGCCATCGCGGCGATAACAAAAGCAGACTGCGTGCTGGGCCATTCGACCTACCTCAATCCCCTGGAACCACTCCTTACGGGAAAACAGATTATCAGCAGTTCGATGGGAAAGGAGGTGGACCGGGCCCGGCAGGCAATTGAGCTAGCCCGCACCCGGGCGGTAGCCATCGTATCGGGAGGCGATGCCGGGGTTTACGGCATGGCAAGCATTGTCCTTGAAGTGCTTGAGCATGACGGCACACCGGTCGACGTCGAGGTCATCCCCGGCGTCACCGCAGCAACTGCCGCTGCATCGCGGGTCGGCTCTCCGCTCTCGGGGGACTTTGCCGTTATCAGCCTCTCCGACCTCCTTACTCCCCTGGACGTAATAGAGAAACGGCTTGACGCGGTCTTCTCTATTGGCATTCCCGTCGTGCTTTACAATCCCCGGAGCCGGGGCCGGCCGCACAATTTCTCCCTCGCGGTCCTGCATGCCAGAAAGCACCTTGGTCCAAAAACCCCGGTAGCCCTTGTCAGGAATGCCCTGCGGGATGATGAGCATACCATCGTAACAACACTGGATGAGATCGAAGAACACGAACCCGCCATCGACATGCACACGACCGTCATTATCGGGGGCAGCGAGAGCAGGATCTGGAGGATTCAGGATCATGTCAAAGGAATCATCACGCCACGGGGATACCACCGGAAGTACGTATATTGATCCGGGCGCAGATACGCCCGAGGGGTATGCAATATCGAAAAAGTCCCGTACCCTTGCCCGTGAAGTTGTAGGGAATGCAACCGTGGAAGACCGTATCCGTCAGCGGTGCTCGATCGCGGTAGGCGACTTTGCGATGGCAGACCTGGTGCGCTTCTGCCATGACCCGGTCCCCGCTGCGCTTGCAGCACTTGCGGCGGGGGCACCGGTTATTACCGATATCCGGATGGTCCAGACCGGTATCCAGAAGAACGGGCACCGGAGCGAAGTGCTCTGCGCTCTTGACTTCGGGGCAGATATTGCAAAGGAGCGGGAGATCACCCGCAGTTCTGCGGGCCTCATTGCCTTGAAAGACCGTCTTAATGGCGCTATCATCGTAATTGGAAATGCACCGTCCGCTCTCCTTGCGCTCTGCTCCATGATAGAGGAAGGCTCCCGGCCGGCGGTGATAATCGGGACGCCGGTCGGGTTTGTCAATGCTGCGGAATCAAAAGAGGTTCTTCGCACCATGCCGGTCCCCTCCGTATCCAACGAGGGCACACGGGGCGGGACACCGGTTGCTGTTGCTGCACTCAACGAGTGTATCACCATCTTTATTGAAGGAAGCGCGGTATGAGGGACCCGGTCACCGGTTTTCTGTATCCCGATGACTGGGTAAAGAAGTGTTCTGATCCCAAGCAGGCACAGCTCGCTGAGACGGGTCTTGGCGTCCTGACTGCGGGAGGACTCGTCCTCAGGCGGGGTTTTACGACCGGCACAACGGCAGCTGCTGCAGCAAAGGCAGCAGTCCTCTCGCTGGAGACTGCAACCAAATCAGTTCAGATAACGTTGCCATCAGGCCTCGTTGTTGATGTACCAATTGTGGCGAAGGACGGTCATGCGGCTGGAAAAAAATATGCCGGGGACTACCCGGGGGATATCACGGCCGGGCTCGAGTTCCATGCAGTGGCAACCCGGCAGCCGGAAGGGATCACGATCCTCTTTGGTGAGGGGATTGGCCGGTTCTCGCGCGACACGCCCCGGTACAAGGCCGGGGTCCCTGCCGTAAGCCCCCCGGCCCTTTCAGCCATTGTCCGCGCTGTTCAGGAGGCGCTTGACCGGATTGGTGAGAAAGGGGTCTCGGTTCGCATATCAGCACCTGCCGGGGCATCGATTGCACAACGGACACTGAACCCCAAAATGGGGGTTGACGGGGGTATCTCGGTTCTCGGCACGACGGGCCTTGTCGAACCCTGGGACGATCACCTCACCGAATCGGCACTTGGACGAATCGCAGCAGCGGACCGTCCGGTTCTCACGACCGGACGGGTCGGGCTGCGCTTCTCCCGGCTCCTGTTCCCGGAGCGTGAGGTGATCCTTATCGGCGGTAAACTCCGGCAGGGGCTGGATGCAGCGCGAGGGGAGGTTACCCTCTGCGGTCTCCCCGCACTTATCCTGCGGCACATCAACCCGGATATTCTTTCCGGTACCGGGTTTGCGACCGTGGAGGAACTGTCCGCGTCACCCCGGTTCCCGGAAATTGTCCGGGCCAGCCTTACTGGCTTCCATAAGATACGGCCGAACGTGACCGTGATCCTCATCAACCGGGAAGGCTCAGTGATTGGTGAGAGTCCATGAAGATCATCGGTGTCGGGTGCGGCCCGGGCCTGCTGACGGCGCAGGCAATAAAAGAGCTGAAACGGGCCCGGTTTGCGTATGGTTCGGAGCGGGCGATTGCGCTTGCCCGCCCGTTCCTGCCCCAGAACTGCTCCGTGAAATCCATTGACGATTACAAAAAACTCCACACCTTATCGGAGGATGCGGTCCTCCTCTCCACCGGAGACCCCATGCTCGCGGGTCTCGGATACCTGAAAGGCGAGGTTATCCCGGGAGTATCGTCCCTCCAGGTTGCCGCTGCACGCCTCCATATCCCCCTGTCCCGGGTCTCGGTTGTTGTTGCCCATGGCGGGGGCCACGAGAAAGGGATGCAGGACACGCTCGACGAAACCAACCGGGGGAAGATCGTCTTTTTACTCGCTGATCCAAAATTCGATGTGCAGGAGCTCTACCGCAGGTTAAAAACCGTTCCCGGCCCGCTCCAGGTAGCGCTCTGCGAGAACCTGGCCTATCCGGGCGAACGGATTGCCGTTGGCAATATCGCATCCCCCCCCATGCCGGGTTCGGCGCTCTACTCTCTTGTTATCGGTAATTTCTAGATTTTTTTGTTCTGGTGAAACGCAGATGAACGGGTGTTCATCCCCGAAGCAGGAAAAAGAGAATTGCCGGATTCATTTCTGATATAAATCATACGTACAATCAGCCATTTTTCATAAGAAAACCTCATTGGAAATCCCCTGGTGATTCCTCAATTACAACCACTTACCGCAATCGGAATGTGGATTCCTCCTCAAAATAACCATGCAGGGGTATCGCCACCAAACCTCCGGCAGGATGGATCCCGGCTGGTGCGGCGCCTCGCCGGGCCGCAGGGTTGGCAAACGGCTGATACACCAATCTCTCCAGAATGAGAGGAGGCGTGTGGTGAGCTATTGCCAGGGATTATTTTTCTCAAATCCCATTTCATCAAACACCCGGGTTATTCTCTCAAGAAAATACCGTGCATCGGATACGATGATCGCTGCTTCATCAGGTGTCAATCGCTGCTTCATCAGGGTAATCTGCCATCTCTCTTTCGTACTTGGGCATGAGAACGTGCACGGCCATAGGTCTCTTCGATAACGTCCTTCCTGCAACCAGATGAGAGAAAAAATCCTTAAAAAATGCACCCGGCAATACTTCATCCCACCCGAGGTCAAAAGGAGCCCATATCGGGCTCCGCTCACGTCTCCGGAAACGCGTGGACATATCATGTGGCAGATCGTGTCCACATCCCGGTCGCCACTGTTTGTTTACGCCGGAGAATCCTGGTATCCGGTGCGATACGCTGTCCACCGTTCAACATGGCCGGAAAAACGCACCTTCTCTTTATCATGGGCATAAAAACACGTGGCCGGCCACCATAGGGTGAGAGTTTTTTTGGAGCGTAAAAAGGGAAAACCGGGAATTATTCGTGGGCAGCGCGTCATCCCAAAACAATTTCCCAAAACGGCTCTGTTGAAACGAGCATGAACGGGGTTCACACCCGGATGATGAAAATCGCGGAAGATTTAGGGGGATCAGGAGGGGGCCACACTCCAGATCCTTTCCGGACCATGCCGGTCCGGATTGTTGTCCAAACCAAAAAATGAAAACCGAAGTAAGGCCGCCGCGGGAGCGCGCCCTCCGGGGCGGCGGCAGGCATCGCAATCAGTGAGTGTTACCCCCCGCAAGAAACGATCAGGAATCGTGATTTTCCTGGAAAACCCCTATTTTAATCCCTATTTAATGACCAATCCCGCAATCCGGGCCCCATATGCAAGTATTGTGAAGGGTTTCAACAGAGCCCAAAAATTGTTTTCACAAACCAGAAATTGAGGGCGCTGCACAGGTGCCCGTTCTGGTCGGCGGCTGTTCATCATAACAGGGATATGGAAGGATCAGCGTTCACCATCAGAGCATTTCGTGTTTTTCATGGAAAATAATCCTGAAACCGGATTGCGAGTGCTCCCACAGCGGCTCATACAGTGCAATGGCTGGTGAATCCCTCGCGTATCTTTCTCCCATGAAACGGAGATCCAATCCACCTCTTTTCCCGAAAACCGGTTACGTTCACGACCGTTTATTCCGGCGCGGATTTTTTAAAAAGCATCGTGATGCAGGAGAATGAAGAACCCGCACGGGAAAGTTCCGCTGCATTTCATGGTCCTCTCGGTTTCGCTTCCCGTCGGGCGCAGCATTCCTGGTACCGGGCTTGGAAGTTCGTTAAGCGCGGTTATCAGGATCCTTCGCCATTGATGATTCAGGCGCCAAAACCTTCTGGATCTTTATCTCGCACTGGCGGTCACCGGTGCACATGGTTCGGACGAACCGTGCAGAGAACTCCTTGTTGAGCATGGGCACACTGGCAAGAGTAAATGCCATGCACTTGTTGAATGCCTGTTCCCCGGTCAGTCCGGAACGGGAAGCATGCGCAAGGATCGGACAGCGTCGGACAATTATCACTGCGCTGTCGCCCGGGATATCCAGGACCTCATTTTTGAATTCCGGGCCAAAGAGGATTTTCATGGCCGTATCCACCGTCTCTGCAAGCTGCTTTGCTGTCTGGTGCGGAAGAGAAAGGGTCTTTACCATGTCGGCAACAATTACCGACGTTTCCAGCCAGACTTTCTGTTCCATCGTGCTGTAGGTGTCCCCGATAGCGGCGCGGAACACCCGGTCGTACAAAGCAGGCAGGATTGCGGAGAATTCTGCAGCAATCCGCCATTTCACCTCATCCGGAACAGAATTGATGCCGGCCATGATGCGTCCCCGAAATCTACCGGCTTAATAGGAAACCGTCCCATATCAACTATGCGCTGCCCTGCTTTTTTTTACGATCACCCCCCCGGACATTCTTTTGGGATATCTCTTACCAACAATGGTTCCATGGCAGTGATTATCCAGTATTTTTCGCTAGCGTGACGCTATTTCCACGAAGCGATCGGATTGCGTAATAAATCCCTCCTCAACCAGATTCCGTATGAGCTGGTTTACGCGCCGGGGGTCTTCTGCAAGGGCTGCATGGATCTCCGTTCTCGTCATGCGCCGTCTCTTTAGCAGGATCTTCAGGATGCGGCCTCGGATCTTCCGGTCGGATCCTTCAAATGCTGCCGGTCGTGTATAGTGCCGGCTGCGGCGGTTGGGGTTGGGCACGGTCTTTTTGAGTTCTGTGCCATAGTCCATGAGCGCATTGTACCAGGTACGGGGATCTTTCCCGCAGAGTGCCCGACGGACAATGGGCAGGATCTCCGTATCGGTAACAACCTCCTGGTCATTGAAGAAATGGTGGATGAACACCCGCCGGATATTGGTCTCGATAAAGACCAGGGGCTGGTTGAATGCATACACGCAGATGGATGATGCAGTAGCATGGCCAATGCCCGGCAGGGTTTCCAGCGTTTCCACAACGCGGGGAAGGGTTCCTGCAAATTCGGAGCAGACACGAAAGGCACAATCCCGCAGTGCGATTGCCCGGCGGTTGTATCCCATTCCCTGCCAGACCGAAAGGACATCTGCCAGCGGTGCACCCGCAAGGGTGGAAAAGTCCGGGAATGTTTCAAGAAAAAACGGATATTTTTTCATGACCCGGTCTACCTGCGTCTGCTGGAGCATGACTTCGGAGACGAGGATGCTGTACGGATCGGTTGTCCTTCGCCAGGGTAGGTCTCGCCCGTTTTTTGCATAGAACCCAAGCACCATATGGCCAAAAGCTTCGATATCCCGCTCATCATCGCGGGAAAATCCTGGCCGGGCCGGCACAAGGGTTGACTGCCGCGTATCCTTCATAATCTCATCTGCCAGAAACCGTTATGCCGGAACTATTCGTGCGTGATCGTATCATTGTACGAATCGCGGCAGAAGCCGGATGCGTGCGGTGATCCCCCTCACACCCGCTGGAACATGGCATCCAGGTCGTTCCGGGTAAACCGGATGATGGTTGGTCTGCCATGCGGACAGGTGAACGGGTTTTTTGCCTGGCGGAGCTGGTCCACGATCCGCTGGCACTGTTCCCTGGTGCAGGTTGTGCCGGCCTTGACTGCCCCCCTGCAGGCAACGATGCGGGTTATTCGCTCGCGGTTGCTGACCCGCTGCGCGGCATCATTGCTGACAAGATCGCTGATGATCTCATCGATGGTTGCCGAATCCTCGATCCTGCCCAGCACGACCGGGACTGCCCGCACGATGAACGCCCCGCTGCCAAAATCTTCCATGACAAAACCTTCGGCAGCAAGGGCAGGCAGGAGTTCCCGGATCATTGCAGCATCTTTCTGGGTGCGGTGCAGGACCACGGGACTGATGAGTTCCTGTGCCGATGACGGGCCTGCTGCACGTTCGCTGACCTGTTCATACAGGATCCGCTCGTGGGCCGCATGCTGGTCGATGATGAGGAATTCGCCGTTTTCCGATTGTGCAAGGATATAAATTCCGCCGAACTCCCCGATAACCCCGATTGGCGGCAGGAGGGATGCACCGGGGGTAGTTCCGGAGCCGGCGGTCAGTTCAGTCTGCCGCAGTCGCTTGTCCGTGGAAGTTGTCCCGGCATGCGTGCTCTCGGCAACGACCGGAGGAGTGGTTTTTCCATAATGCGGGTAGATGACCGGTTCTGAACGCATCGGCTCTTCAGTATTCGGAACAATGGGTTCCGGCTGGCGCGCAGCTGACGGGATAAGGTCGCTCGTGAAAAGGGCATCCCGGACGGCAGCCTGAATCGCAGAAGCTATCTCCTTTTCCCGGGAGAGCCGGATCTGTTTTTTGGTAGGGTGGACATTCACATCAACAAGCGTTGTGTCGATGGTGATGGAAAGGAACGCGACCGGAAAACGGTCTTTTGGGAGGAGGGTGCCATAGCCGGCCTTGACCGCGTCCGTAATTACTCCGGAGGTAACATACCGCTTGTTGACCGATACCGGCATCCGTGCCCGGTCTTTCCGGGAAAGGGATGGACGGGAGATATATCCCGTTATGGTAAGGTAAGGAAGGGTGTGCGCAACCGGGATAAGTTCTGCGACGGTGCTGCTGCCGAACAGCCGGGCAATTGTGTCTATCTGCCGGCCGGTACATTCCGTGGTGAGGTATTCGTTCCCGTTATGGACAAGATGAAACGCGATATCGGGGTGAGACAGGCAGATACCCTCGCAGATATCGTGGATATGGGCAAGCTCCGTATTCCTGCTCTTCTGGAACTTCTTCCGGGCAGGGGTATTGAAGAAGAGATCCTCGACCATGACGCGCGTCCCGTCCGGGCACCCGCACCCCATATTTTCGATAATGGTTCCTCCCCGTAGTATCACCCGTGTTCCGGGAACCGGGCCGCTTCCTGCAGGTTTTGTTGTCAGCGTTACCAGGGAAACCGCGGCTATCGTCGCCAGTGCTTCGCCACGGAAACCCAGCGTGTCGATATGGGAAAGGTCTTCGATACCAGAGATCTTGCTGGTGGCGTGAGGAGTGAATGCCAAAAGGGCATCTTCGGGGGACATGCCCCGCCCGTTGTCCGAAACCTGTATTGCCGTGATTGCGTCTTTTTCGGATTTCAGTTCGATGGTGACAGAATCGGCACCGGCATCAATCGCGTTCTCGACCAGTTCCTTGACTACCGAGGCCGGTCGCTCGACAACTTCGCCCGCAGCAATCTGGTTGATGGTTGCCGGATCCAGGACGCGGATGCAGGACGCATTTTCCTTCCCGGTCAATCCTTCTCCTCCCGTTCAAGGTTCTCTTTCAGATCTGCAAGTGTCGAGAGCGCCTGCAGGGGCGTCATCTCTTCCGGTTTTATCCGGGAAAGGGCCAGAAGCACAGGGTGCTCTGCAGGGGCTTGTGATTTCTCCTCATCGACCAGGAGGATCTGGGTATATCGCTGGGGCTTGCCCTGTCCAAAAAGACTCCGGTTCATACCTTCGGAGAGGAGGGTCTCGGCGCGTTCGGTCACTTTTTTCGGGATTCCTGCAAGGCGGGCAACATGGATGCCGTAACTCTTGTCCGTTGCACCGCAAATGAGTTTTCGTAAAAAAACCACGTCCTCGTTTGTTTCCCGGACGGCAAAATGGAAATTTTTCACCCGCTTTAATGCATCCTCAGCCAGTACCATTTCGTGGAAATGCGTGGCAAAGAGGGTTTTTGGCCCGGTTTTTCCCCGGCCATGCAGGTATTCGAGCACGGCACGGGCGATGGAACAACCGTCAGCGGTACTGGTCCCCCGCCCTATCTCATCGAGTATGACAAGGCTTTTTGGGGTAACATTGTTCAAAATGTTGGCGAGTTCCAGCATCTCAACAAAGAATGTGCTCTGGCCGCTTGCAAGATCGTCAAAGGCGCCAACACGGGTGAAGATCCGGTCGATGATGCCAATGGTTGCATGCCGTGCGGGAACAAAACTGCCTGCCTGTGCCATGATGCAGATGAGGGCCATTGCCCGCATGTAGGTTGACTTGCCGGCCATGTTCGCACCGGTGATGATGAGGATCTGCGTGCCGCTGCCGGCAAGGTCTGCATCGTTGGGAACAAATCCCCCGCTCATCCCGGATTCAACCACCGGGTGCCTCCCGTCCCGGATAACCAGTGCATCGCCGTCATCCAGGTGCGGCCGTACATACTTCTTGGTTACTGCCACCTCAGCCAGCGTTGCGCTGACATCGAGCACCGCAATCGCAGCAGCAATGAGCTGGATTTTGGGGACATCCACTCGCAGCTTTTCGATAAGACCGGCATACAACTCTCGTTCAAGTGCCAGGACTTTCTCGTCCGCGTTGGTTATCAGGGCTTCCTTGCTCCGGAGCTCGGGGAGCGTGTAACGCTCTCCACTTGCGGTGGTCTGTTTGCGTTCGTAATGGTCCGGGACCAGGTGGAGGTTGGGCCGCGAGATGTCGATGTAATACCCGAAGATCCGGTTATAGCCGATCTTGAGTGATTTGATCCCGGTCTTTTCGCGCTCCTGTTCCTGCAGACGGACAATCCAGTCCTTGCCGGAATGGAGGATCCGGGTCATGTCGTCAAGTTCCTGCGAATAGCCCGCCCGGATAACACCCCCGTTTCGGGCAATGGCCGGGGGATCATCGACAATGGCTGTCCGGATGAGCGAGATAGTATCCGGAAGATCCCGGATGTCGGCGAGTGCAGCGCGGATGTGTTCGGGTACCGGAACGTTGCCCTTGCCGGTCACCGTGCTGCGCAGTTCCGGAAGGGCACCGAGCGAGTCTGCAAGGGCAAGAAGATCGCGGGGGCCGGCATTCCCGTACGAGATCCGGGCGGCTATCCGTTCGATATCAGAAAACCGGTCCAGTACCGAACGGAGTGCAAGGCGCATGGTGGTTGCCCCACTAAAGAAATCAACTGCATCGAGCCGCCGCTCAATTTTCGGGATGTCGAGAAGCGGCCGGACAAGCCGTTGGCTGAGGAGCCGGTTTCCCATGGGGGTTTTTGTCTGGTCAAGGCACGAAAGCAGGGTTCCGCCCTTCGTCCCGTCACGGATGCTTTTGGTGACCTCCAGGTTCCGCAGCGTGATGGCGTCAAGCATCATGGACTGCGATGATGAACGGGTTGCAAGGCCGGTGATGTGCAAAAGCGTTGCCTGCTGGGTCTCCTGCGCGTACCTGAGCGCTGCCCCGGCTGCCCCGATTGCTGCCTTGTCGGTGCACCCGTATCCCGCAAGCGAGGCAACAGCGAAATGGTCAAGGAGCAGTTTTTCGGCGCGTTCCGGCGCGAACGCCTCGTCGCGGAAACGGGAAATGATGATCTCCTTCTTGCCAATCCTTTCGGCAAGTTCATCCGGGGCGCTGGAGGGGATGATGCATTCCCGGGGGCTGTACCGGACTATTTCTGACAAGAGATTCTGCAGGGTCGGATCATGCCCGAGCGTTGCGACAGAAAAATCTCCGGTCGAGATGTCAAGGAGGGCCATTCCCCAGGACTTCTCTTTTGCATCCGGGCAGAGAGCCATGAGATAACTGGCTTCAGATGAGGGGAGCATTGACGGGTCGATGACCGTGCCCGGGGTGATGACCCGGGCTATCTCCCGCTTCACAATCCCCTTGGTTGTCCGGGGATCGCCAACCTGTTCGCAGACAGCAACCTTGTATCCCTTGCTGACCAGCCGGGCAATATAACCGTCAGCCGCATGGTAGGGTACGCCGGCAAGAGGAATGCGGGTATCCCCGCTTTTTGACCGTGACGTAAGGACAATATCAAGTTCGCGGCTGATGAGTTCGGCATCCGCGTTGAAGGTTTCGTAAAAATCCCCGATCCGGAACAGGAGAATGGTATCCTTGTACTGCTCCTTGAGTTCCTGGTACTGCTGCATGACCGGTGTTAGGCGGGAAGGTGCCTCATCGGGCGTTGTGCTGTCGGATCCGGTCCTCCGTGCCATAGCGTTAAAAGGTGGTTTTTTGGACCAATTAATACCGATCTTTGCACCCCTGCCCATCTTACCTGCCCATGCGGTATGCATACAGGACGATAAGAGGGAAGGAGACAAGGAGCGCAATTATTCCATAGACAAGGCCAAGCGTAAACCCGACTTCGAGCAGGTTCAGGCACCTGTCAAGGAAACCGACAGCTGCCGGAATCCCGCTTCCCAGGATCATCAGTGCTGCTAGCAGGAGGAGGGCGATGCCGACTGTGGCGTTTTTCATGTCCTGGCGGCTCGGGGAAACCGACAGGACGAGGCTGATGGTCAGGTACAGGTAGAGGAGGAACCAGCCATTGAATCCGGTGACGAGATTTGCCCGGAATGTTCCGATGATTGCACTTCCGAGTGCGAGCAGGGCTTCCGGCGTGACTATCTGGGGAGGAAAGGCCGGAAACGTGCAGCCAAGATAAATACGAAAAAGATCCGTGATGCCCGAGAGAACAAGGGGGATGACAAAAAGGGGTGCGGTGCTGATGATGACATCTCCCAGATACGGCAGCAGCGGACGGGTATAGGTGACCGATCCCCCGTTTTTGGAAAACAGGACCACGTTCTTTATCCGCGCCCCGGTGAGGATGCAGCCGAGCATATGGGCACCTTCGTGAAGAATCACGCCCGGGGCACGGATGATGTAATATATCCGGCGGGACGGGATTGTTGCAGCCCAGACATGGTCAAGGATATACGATATGGCAACCACGGTCGCACCAATCAGGAAAATGATGATTATTCCGTCGTATCCCATGAGCGCATCCACTACCGGATCATTGTTGCCGCTTCCTCATAAGGCTCTTCTTATCGAAGTGGGGCAAAAACTCATCAGGCCATATCGTACATGATGGATTATATGCCCGAAAAACCCGGTCCGGTGTCTCCGCCAGATGACCGGCCTGAGCGCCCGTTCAATCACCTGCAGCATGAAAAGAGCCCGTATCTAAAAAACCATGCCAGAAATCCGGTAGACTGGTTTCCGTGGGGGGAGGAGGCATTTTCCCGTGCAATACGGGAAGATAAACCGGTCTTTCTCTCTATCGGGTATGCAACCTGTCACTGGTGCCATGTGATGGCCCGCGAATCATTTGAAGACGAAGCTGTTGCCAAAATCCTGAATGAACACTNNCCCTAAAGGTGGACCGGGAAGAGCGACCCGATATCGACCATGTATACATGATGGCCTGCCAGCAGATGACCGGCCAGGGAGGATGGCCCCTGACCATTGTCATGACACCGGCAAAGGAGCCGTTCTTTGCGGGCACGTATTTCCCCCGGTCGGGGCGCGCGGGCATGCCCGGCCTGCTGGACCTCCTCCCAAAAATAGCCAGAATTTGGGCCAACGAGCGCGGGGATCTTGAACGATCCGCACGAGGGGTTGCCGAGACTCTGCGAAGCGCAACAGCGTTCCCTTCAATGGGGAAGGTCGATTCAGGACTCCTTACCCGGGCATATGAGGATCTTGTCCTCCGGTTTGACGCCCGTAACGGGGGTTTTGGCACGGCACCAAAGTTCCCGGCACCGACATCGCTCTGGTTCCTGCTCCGCTTCTGGAAACGGAACGGGACTGCACATGCCCTGAACATGGTAACGAGAACCCTCGATGCTCTCACGCACGGGGGAATTCATGATCACCTTGGCGGCGGATTCCACCGGTACTCAACCGATGCCTCATGGCAAGTACCGCATTTCGAGAAGATGCTCTATGACCAGGCATTACTCCTCATCGCGTTCTCGGATGCATGGCTGGCAACAGGAAATCGAAAATACCGGAAAACCGCTGAAGGTATCGGAACGTATCTCCTGCGGGATCTGCAGGTGGATAACGGGGGTTTCATTGCTGCAGAAGATGCGGACACGGTAGAAGGAGAAGGCGCATATTATGTCTGGACACAGGAAGAGTTCGAACGTGTTCTTGGCAGGGACGATGCTTCTTCGGCATCCCGGTATTTCGGGGTCACCGCAGCCGGCAACTTTGTCATTCCTGAAAGCAACCGGAGAGCCAATGTCCTTTTTTTGGATCCAAAAAAGAACCTCGTTTTTCCTAAAAAGGATTCTCTTCCGGAAGCAGAAGAAGCATGGAGAGAGAACATAACCGGCCGCCTTCTTCCTGCCCGGAACCAGCGCCCCCGCCCGGCACGGGATACAAAAATCCTGACTGACTGGAACGCTCTGGCAATTGCAGCACTTGCGCACGCGTACCGGGCATTTGGTGATCCGGCATACCTTGCTGCTGCAGAGAAGTGCCTGCAGTTTCTCGGGTCATCCCTTCGGAGCCCGGATGGGGGATTATTCCACCGGTATTGTGATGGAGAAGCAGCAATTTTCGGGTTTGCCGATGATTATGCCTTCATGATCGCGGCACTTCTGGAAGTGTATGGCGCGACCTTTAATCCCCGCCAGCTCAGCGAGGCTGTCCGCCTTGACCAGTACCTGACGGCACATTTCTTTGATCCGGTTCGCGGCGGATATTATTCCTCATCGGATACGGGCGATCCCCTCATCATCAGGACCCGGGAGATTTATGACGGGGCAACACCTTCAGCAAATTCCGTGATGCTGGAAAATCTCGTCCAGCTCGGGCACCTCACGGGGAATCCCGATTATACCGAACGGGCATCCGCGCTTGCTGCAGCCTTTTATCGGATCGCAGAAGAATCCCCGTACGCCTGTTCAGCGTACCTTTGCGGGCTTGATGACCTTCTTGGTCCGGCTACCTGTATCGTCATTGCCAGTGAAGGAGACACGCAGGATATGAACGAGATGGTTCAGCAGATCTGGCAGCGGTACCTCCCGGCGGTGAACCTTGTTGTCCGGACCCCGGATTCTGTGTCATGGGGACTTGACAGTCTTGTTCCGTTCTCCCGCACGATGATTCCCCGCGATGGGAAAGCAACCGCATATGTCTGCCATGGGACAACCTGTTCTGAACCGGTGATGACGGTTGAAGATCTTGCAGCACACCTGGATGGGGAGAAAAGGGGTGATATCAGAGGTTCTTGAGTGCCACGATATCCTTGACACCGGCAAGTTTCCAGACAAGGGACCGTTCTTCTTCGGCAATGGCAACCGGGGCATCCATGGGCGAGTGCCCGAGCGCTGCCAGGATATTGCAGGACAGGTTGCGCTCGACAATCAGGTCAACAAATTTTTCCCTGATGAGTTTTTTCTCAATTGAGTCCTCTACCTCCTCAAGGTACCCGTGCAGGGTGACGAAGGTATAACTGGAGAGGTCTTTTGTGTATTTCTCGATCTCTACTGCTGCATACGGGCTCTTGCGGAAATACTCGATCTTCTTGCCGTATTTGGTTGAGAGGAAGTACAGGAACGATCCGTCAAAAACATACAGGAATGGCGCGATATAGGGATATTTCTCCCC
>DANA01000085.1:10719-12664 GCA_002508495.1 Methanoregula sp. UBA276 | reverse complement strand
GCCCACGTGTTCGAGGATCTCGATCGGACCATCGCGCCCCGGCTCAACGGGGCAGTAATTATTGCCGGCAAAAACTTCGGGTGCGGCTCGTCCCGGGAACAGGCAGCCATTGCGCTCCGTGAAGCCGGGGTCGTTGCCGTGATTGCACCCTCGTTTGCCCGGATCTTTTTCCGGAACGCAATCAATATCGGGCTTCCGGCCATTGAATGCAGCGTCCCCTGCCGGGATAACCAGCCGGTAGTGTTCGACCTCGGCGAAGGATGGGTTGAGACGGGAGGAAAGAAGTATGAAATCCGCCCCCTCTCAAAACGGATGCAGGAGATCCTTGCCGCCGGCGGGCTGGTGGACTACTGGAAGGCGCACCAATGATCTTTCCCGAACACTGCAAAAATGTCGGGCACGCGTCATCACGACCCTGCGATGACAAGGTCTACTTTCTCAGCCGGTACCTCCTGCGGGATGCCGAGGGTGGCCTGGAGGTGCTGGAGGTCGAGCCAAACCCTGGCGCAAAAGGCATGATGCGCCCCCTCCTCTCATCACGGGTGCTTGCAACAAGAAACGAGGTATACCGGTACCCGGAGAAAGTGAACCTCCACAACCGCACCCGGCTTGTGGAACTTGCGCTTGCGTCCGGGTACCGGTGCACGGTCTTCACCGGCCACGATGAGCACCAGACCTTCGTACTCGACCCCGATCTTTCCGGCTTTCTGCAGATCCACGTCTACGACGTCACCCCGCCCCGGCCAGCCCTCTCCGCCTGCATTCGGGAGCTGGAAGCCGCCGGCATGTTCGGTGACCTCTCCGTGCAGTTCTGCCACCACGTGCGGGATATCTCCCAGATACCTGCGGATGTCTTCCCGTGCCGGGCAGCCGGGTTTACCCGGACCCTGGACGCGGACCCCATGCACGGTGGCGAACAGGTTGCAGGATGCCTGACCGCTTCCCAGTTCTACACCGAATGTTACGGGAGTGACTTCACCCTCATCAATATCTGCCCGCTTGAACAGGTTGCAAAAGAACCCTTCATTGCCCGGTGCTGCCGCTCCGAGCGGGAAGGCATCCCGGCATGGAGCGGGTATACCGGCGCCGTGGTGCACTGGGGTTCAGAGCCGGTGAAGATCTATGAAGCGGTACGGGATCTCGTCCGCCGCTGGAGGGCGAAATGACGCGGATAGCGGTCGTGGAAGGTGACGGGATCGGCCACGAGGTCATTCCGGTGGCACGGGACGTGCTTGCCCTGCTCCACCCCGAGTACGAGTTTTACCCGGTTGAAGTCGGGTACGGCCGGTGGGTGGAGAGCGGCTGCCCGTGCAATGACCAGGACATTGAATCGTTACAGGTTGCCGATGCGGTCCTCTTTGGCGCCATAACCACGCCCCCCATGAAGGACTACCAGAGCGTTATCCTCCGGATCCGGAAGTCCCTTGACCTGTATGCGAACCTGCGCCCGGTCAGCGG
Source organism: Methanoregula sp. UBA276 (assembly GCA_002508495.1). Taxonomy (GTDB): domain Archaea; phylum Halobacteriota; class Methanomicrobia; order Methanomicrobiales; family Methanospirillaceae; genus Methanoregula. Next base: position 11,206 of record DANA01000085.1, on the reverse strand, counting down.
TGAAGGGTTCGACATCATGATCGTGCGGGAGAACACCGAGGGACTCTATTCCGGCATCGAAGATATCACCCAGGACCGGGCAACCACGCTCCGGGTCGTGAGCCGGATAGGTACCGAACGGATAGCCCGGGTTGCTGTCAGGCTGGCACAAGAACGCGGGGGCATCCTGACTATCGGTCACAAGGCAAATGTCATCAAGTCTGACGTCTTCTTCCGCGATATCTGCCAGAGGGAAGCAGAGGCAGCCGGGATCCCCTATAACGATAAATTCATTGATGCCCTCTCGCTTGACGTCCTCCAGCGACCGGAAAACTACGATGTTGTCGTAACCACGAACATGTTCGGCGACATACTCTCGGACGTTGCCTCCTACCTTGTCGGGGGTCTCGGCGTTGTCCCGAGCGCCAATATCGGGGATGTGCATGCCCTGTTCGAGCCGGTGCACGGGAGTGCCCCGGATATCGCCGGAAAAAATATCGCAAATCCC
>DANA01000085.1:0-10690 GCA_002508495.1 Methanoregula sp. UBA276 | reverse complement strand
ACAGGGGATCTGCACCCGGGACCTCGGCGGATCGTATGGCACCCGGGAGTTTGGCGATGCCCTGCTGAACCGGCTTATGCGGGAGGAATGAAGGTGTATACAAAATCCGATGATGAATCAGGGTACGTGGTGGCAGCCCCGGGGATCTCCAGAAAGACCCTGGTCCATGGTGACCATACGATGATGACCCGGTTTCTTTTAAAGAAAGGCGCTCTCATCCCCCGCCACTGCCATGCCGAGGAACAGACCGGCTGTCTCCTGTCAGGCCACATGGTCCTTACCGTGGGAAACGATGTGTATGAAATCCGCCCGGGCGACAGCTGGACAATCCCCGGTAACGTTGAACACCAAGCGAAAATTGTAGAGGATTCCGTTGCGCTGGAAGTCTTCTCGCCACCGCGGGACGATTACCGGTAATGCGGTGCACAGGAGCCGGCGGGAGAATTGAATCCCTGGTAATGCAGTCGTGCGCCGGCCCTGACGTTTTTATGGTGATTGAGATGCCCAAACGCTCATCAGGGGAGGTATTGCCGGAGTTTCTTGACCAGATCGAGCCGGTGCCGTGCCTCTTCTTTCTTTTCCTGTTCAATGCTGTCCATGATCTTGGTAATGGGTTTGGAGAGTGAATAGATCTTCACGGGCCGGCCCTTGCTCATCGCCTTGCTCTCGCGGTTCTTCAGCCAGTCCCGCTCGAACATGTAGTTCATGGCAATGCTGACTTCGGGTTGCCGGAGGTCGGTTCCCCGTTCGATATCCCGGGATGTTGCCTCTTCGGTGTTGGCAAGGTAGACCAGGACTTTGGCAACCGTTCGCCGCATCCCAATCTCGATCAGGAGGTTCACAAATTCCTCTTCGCGTTCCGTAAAATAGGTAACACTCTGTGTTCTCATGGTTCACATCCGCACATGTGTTAAATAATACTTCTAGTATTCAAACCTACTGGTCAAATGGTGGGTATGAAGCAGGTTTTTATCACTATGAGTAATATTATTTGCGGTTATGAACGGAACCGGCATGGTTTGGAGCAGGAGAATTTCCCTACCGGATCACGCGGTAGCCTTCCCCTGAAAGGATCTCCCCGACCGCACGCTCCCACGCTTCATCGTCGGGAATATCGAGGTTGCGGCACTGGTCCTGCCAGATCTCATGGAGCCGGGCATCCGTTGCCGTGAAGGAACGGTTTCCCGCCATCACCCGTCCGGCCCGTCGCCCATCCCGGTCAAGGATAAGGATGCGGAAGCAGGAGTACTGACGGCACAGGTCGGGGCGGGAATCATGTACCGTGCAGATCCGCCTGTCCGGGGAAAGCTCGCGTAAGAACGGGCATGCCAGGGAGCCTTGCGGCGGGGTGCGAAAAAAGAGGTCCTCTTTGTCCGTATCCAGCACCACGTCCCGCGTCTCCAGGGTGGTGGAATACCCGATCCGGAACCCGGTCCGGCCGGACTGTTTTTGGATACTGATGATCTCACCCATCGTGCTGCAGCACTCGCCGCACATCCGGCACTGGAATACCATGTTGCCCGCTCCGTTGACCTGTATGGTTTTGCGATAAAAGACTATTAAAAGAGCAGTATTTTTTTGTCTATGGATGGTATCCGGCCGCTCATCCCGGTTCATGCGCCCCCGGTCCGATAGGTACCAACCAAAGGTCTATCATCCGGTCGTCCGGATTATGTGGCAGGGACCTGCGATGAGTGACATGGGAGAGAACGAAGGGGCCGAAACAATCCCCGTTTTCAACGCAAGAACTGGCAAGATCGAGCACCGTAAACCCATACGGCTGACAGATGCCGAATGGCGTGCAAAACTTACGCCTGTCCAGTATGAGGTAATGCGAAGGAAAGGTACCGAGTATGCATTTACCGGCAGGTACCATGCAACAAAGGATGCCGGCTTTTACCGATGTGCCGCCTGCGGTACCGACCTCTTCAGCTCAGCGGCAAAGTTTGATTCCGGCACCGGCTGGCCCAGTTTCTCTGCACCGGTTTCCCCCCACAACATCCGCACCCGCCCCGACCGGAGCGGTGGCATGGAGCGGACCGAAGTCCTCTGTGCCCGGTGCGGTGCACATCTCGGCCATCTCTTCGATGACGGTCCGGCCCCGACGAAAAAACGGTACTGTATGAACTCTGTTGCCCTGGACCTGGAAACCACAGGTGAATTGGATCCCGGAGAACGAAAGGCCTGATACGGATGCGCATCGGCTACCCCTGCCTCAACCGCTCGATCGGCTGCTCGCCGTCAAAGACCTTCCGACTGGCCTCGTACACGGACGAGCGGCTGGAAGATACCGTATCGGCCAACCTGTCCTGCCTGAAAAAGATCCTCATCTATAATGCAGAGCATGGGCTGCTCTTTTTGCGCATCACGTCCGACATCGTCCCGTTCGCTTCCCATGAGGTCTGTTCATTCCCGTGGCAGGTGAGATTCTCTGCCGCCTTTGCCGAACTCGGCAACTACTGCCGAAAGAACGGGTTCCGGATCTCGATGCACCCCGACCAGTTCGTGCTCCTGAACGCGCCGGACGAACGGGTGCTTGCGCGCAGCATTGCCGATCTTGCCTACCAGACCGCAGTTCTCGACCTCATGGGGCTTGACCGGACGGCAAAAGTCCAGATCCATGTTGGCGGGGTCTACGGGGACAAGGCTGCCGCCATGGACCGGTTCGTGAAAAATTACCGTGCCCTTGCGCCGGAAATCCGGGCCCGCCTGGTCATCGAAAATGACGAACGCCTGTACTCCGCTGCGGACTGCCTGGCGCTCCATACCAAAACGAAGATCCCCATCATTCTCGACACGTTTCACCATTCCCTCAATAACAACGGGGAACCGGTAAACGAATTGTTCTCTGCCATCCGCGAAACCTGGAATCGTCGTGACGGCATTCCCATGGTGGATTACAGTTCCCAGCAGGGAGGGAAACGCACGGGTGCCCATGCGGAGACCCTTGACCCCGAAAACTTCAGCCTGTTCCTCTCGGAATCGCGGGATTTTGATTTTGACCTCATGCTCGAGATCAAGGACAAGGAGAAGAGCGCGTTACAGGCACTTGCGCTTGCCTGGGGGGATAAGCGGCTCGTAACCGTTGCAATGCCGGACTAAAAAAACCTGTTCGTGAGCGGTACAGGAAAACGGGAACACGCTGCAATGTCTTCTCTCCTGCTCTGCACATGCAGCGTATCCCTGCTTTATCCTTGACGCACGTCTCGATTTACCGCAAGGTCTGGCTCTGGAATCCTGCAATGGTTTAATACCTTCATCGTTCATCATTAGTGCAGACACTCAGAAAACCCGTGTTTTTTGGAGGAAGGACGATGATATCCCTCCGGTTTTACCGGATATACGACACCGGGCGCGAGATTGATCTCGACTGGCTGGAAAAAGCCCTCGCCCGGAACTATTTTACTGCCCGGACGAGTTTTGTGCGGGTCAAGCCCAAGTCCATCATGCTTGAAGAACCGCCGCTGATGCTCCAGATGCTCCCGGTCCGGATCGAGCGCGATGGCCGGCAGTTTGAATTCTCGGTCCAGGCCCGGATCTTCGATATCGGGGCATTCAGTTTCTGTTTTGTGTACGAGTGTGAAGAGGCCGGTCCTGCAGAGCTCGAGGAGATCGCCTTCCTTTTTGCAGGCCAGGAAGGGCTCTCGGACTATTATATCCAGTACCTCCGCACCCTGTCCGAGATTGTCCGGCCCCATATCAGGAATTTTGCCATCACGCCGGAGTTTTACGAGGACTACACGATCTATGTTACCGACCGCCGCGATGAAGCGGTGGACCCGGTCCCGCTCCTGATCGGCGAGAAGGTGAATATCTCGACCCAGATGCGCGAGGAGATTACGAAGTATTCGCTCAGCTACACGACTGACGACATAACAATCCTTTCGTGGGATTCAGCACTCATCTGTACCCCCGAAGGGTCGACCGACCTCATCGATCTTATCGAGTTTGCGAATGTGCAGGTGCTGGAACTCCGGTATTATGACCAGGAACTGACCCGCGAGATGGAGAAGATGTACGACGAGATCGAGCGTGCCGACCGGTTCTCCTCGTTCCGGCGGGGGAGGGAGTACCACGCGATCATGGCACGGCTCATGGAGACCTCGGCCGGTATTTCCGAGACCATCGAGAAGGTCGACAACCTGATCAAGGTGACCGAGGACATCTACTATGCCCGCGTCTATGCGATGGCACTGAAAGTCCTGCGGAGCAGCCAGTGGAGCGAGAGCGTGAGCCGGAAGATCGAGGTGATCCAGGAGAACTACTCGATGCTCTCGGACGAAGTGCGGATCCAGCACTCGAACTTCCTCGAGTGGATCATCATCGTCCTGATTGCTATGGAATTTATCTTTGCCATCTGGGGAGCGTTTGGTGGGTATTAGCACGGGTCGTGCGGATCCCCGTATCGCTCCTTCATCACGCCCCCGTTTACTTTCTCCCCGCACGCCCGGTGTTTAAATAGCCCTGGTGCCGACCATGCCTGCAGGGTATGATCGGGAAGGGCGCGTATCTCCGGCAACTGACAGCATCAACGATGCCCATGCAATCGGTAGCCATGGACAAGGAGATCTCCGGCAGCTCCCCCCCGTCTGTTTTTATCGGCAGCTGGAATTACCCGCATGTGTATGCAGGACCCCTTGTCACCCCCGTCCACGGGGACACAACCGTGATGGATGCCCCCGAGTGCTGGATTTCGGGAAATAAAACCCAGGAAGAGATCATCGGTTACCGCCTCGGTCTTGTCCGGGGGAAACGGATGATCGATGCCGCAGACCTTGGCACGCATTTTGTCGAACAGCTCCAGGACATATCCCTCTCTGCAGCGTCTGTCGAGAGCGAAGTGGCGTTTTCCAGCAGGCCGGCCGGGACAATGTTCTCCGAAGAGCACACCCCGTTTGGTCCCAGCGCGGAGATCGAGCGGTTCGAGACAACCAGCGGGCGCTGGAACCGCGACCTTGAATCGGTCTTTTACGATACCGACCTGCCTGCTGCTGAGGCAGTGGTGGACCTCCACAAAAAGGGCGTCCCGATCTCCCACATCCAGAAAGCTTTCTCCGTCGGGACAATGGGGCGGGGCAAATTCCGGCACCTTGTCCCGACCCGGTGGTCAATCACTGCCTGCGACTCAACCATTGCCGACCGGCTCCTCAATGAGGTGAAGAAGAACACGGTCATCGATACGTGGCGCGTGCATGAGTTCTCGAGTCTTCACAACAACTACGCGGTGATCCTGATGCCCACCGGCTGGCAATACGAATGGTCGGAGGCATTCCTCCGGGTGCTGGGGAACGAGGAACTGGTCTTCTCAGATCACGAAGGCCACAAAAAGAAGACGGAATATTCCCCGCTTGGCGGCTGTTACTACTCCTGCAAGATGGCGGTTTTGGAAGCACTGGCCCGGCAGAAAGAACAGGCCGGATCAATCATCCTGCGGGAAGCCCACAAGGGTTACATCCCGATGGGGGTCTTCAATGTCCGGGAGAATGTGAGGAACGCCATGAACCAGCCGGCATTAGAATTTGAGGATATCCGGTCAGCCCTTTCCCATATCGGGAGTTCGTTTGCCCTTCCGGTCCGGCGGTTCATCGAAGAGGGAGAACTTCTCCGGACTACGATCCGCGAGCGGCAGTGTACTCTCTCTGACTTTTCCGGCAGGGGGGCGATGGGATGATCTCGAGCCCCTCGTCCGTGGGCATGCCAACCGGCTGCGTGGCATCTTCGGACAGCGGTCCGCACGGGATCCTCCTCCATGTCGACATGGACAGTTTCTATGCATCCGTCGAAGTGCAGCGCCGCCCCGAACTCCAGGGAAAACCCGTGGTTGTGGGTGCGGATCCCGACGGGGGCCGGGGAAGAGGGGTTGCCTGCACCTGTTCCTACGAGGCCCGGGCATATGGTATCCGCTCCGCCATGCCGGTATCGCAGGCCTACACCCTCTGCCCGCATGCGGTTTTCCTCCCCCCCGACTTCGATCATTATGCCCGGATCTCGGGCCAGATCATGGACCTTTTGCGGACACCCGGTTTCCGGTGCCTGCAGGTGAGCATTGATGAGGCTTACCTGGATTGTACTCCCTGCGGGTCCTTTGCCGCCGCGGCATTGTTTGCCCGGCATCTCCAGGAACTGGTCCGGGAGCGCTTCGGCCTTTCCTGCTCGATCGGGCTTGCACCGGGAAAGACCGTGGCAAAAATAGCCTCGGACTTCCACAAGCCCAACGGGCTCACCATTGTCGAACCCGCAGATGTCCGTTCGTTCCTTGCCCCGCTGCCGGTCAAGAAGATTCCCGGCATCGGGAAAAAAGCAGAGGCCCGGCTCCTTGAACTGGGTATCCGGACGGTTGACGATCTTGCAAAAACAGACATCCAGGTGCTGCTTGGCCGGTTCGGCCGCGGTGCTGTTGCCCTGCAGGCGCTGGCACAGGGACATGATAGCGCCGGTCTTGAAGCATATGACGGGATCAAATCCGTTTCGCGCGAGACCACCTTTGCCTCCGATACCGATGACCCGGCCCTGCTCTCTGCAAGCCTTGATGCCCTTGCAGCATCGGTCTGCACGAACCTTGCGGATGAGCACCTGCGTTTTCGTACCATCACGGTCAAGGTCCGGTACCACGGGTTTGTGACCCGCACCAGGTCCCGGACCCTCCCTCACCCCTCGGATGAACCCGGCATGGTACGGGAGGTATCCTGTGCACTGCTTCGGGAGATGTATGATGGCAGGAAGGTACGGCTCATCGGCATCCGCCTCTCTGCGCTTGAGAAAACGCATCCCCACCAGATGACCTTCGCGGTCTGACCGTATCGATATGGCAACGTCATGCCCGGCACCGGCAGCAGGGTTTGGAAAGTTGATAACCCATGAAGCCCGATATATTTTCATTCCGCCGCCCGGGTCCAGAACGCCGTTTTGATTCCCCGCGGGATGCAGCAGGTGAGAAAAGATGCAACGGCTCCGGTTTAAGAAAATTGATGCGTTTGTGTTCAACAGGTCCGGCGGGAACCCTGCAGGCTGCATCTACCTTGACAGTCCTGCCGCGATTACCCCCGACCAGATGCAGCAGATCGCCCGCGAGATGGCGGGTTGTGTCAGCGAGGTCGTCTTCGTGTATCACGAGGATGAGGTCCTCACGCTCCGCTTCTTCTCGGCTGAACGCGAGGTGGCTTTCTGCGGCCATGGCACGATCGCGGCTATGTATGATCTGGTGAAAAACGATCCGGATCTCCTGCTGAAACCTATCATCAGCATCCACATTGGCGACCAGCAGATCCTGGTGCGGAACGAGATTGCAGAAGAGGATGCAATCTTTGTCAGCGCCCCCCCGCCCCTGTCCCTGCCAACCATTCCCGAGCCGGATGCTGTTGCAGCAGCCCTCAGACTTCCGCCCGGGGAGATTGCCGATCCCGCCGGCATCGCCGTTGTCAGTGCCGGGCTCGTCACCCTGATCGTCCCCCTGCGCTCGCTTGCCACCCTGCTCACGCTCCGTCCTGATGCCCAGCACCTGCGGGAGTTCTGCACCCGTCACGGGATCGAGATAGTCCTTGTCCACACCGGGGAAGTCTCGACCGGTGGTGCAGCATACCGCACAAGGGTCTTTGCCCCAATCTTCGGGTACCTGGAAGATCCTGCAACCGGGTCCGGGAATGCCGCCTTTGGCTACCATCTTCTTGCCGGCGGGTCCTGGGACGGGAAGACGATGGCCATCGAGCAGGGGAAAAGCCGCGAAAACCCGAACCGGATCCTGCTGGTGAGCGATTCATCCGCACGGCAGCGAACCGTCTACTTTGGCGGGAACGGGACCGTCCGGGTAGAGGGCGAATACCTCCTCCTGTAACGACGTCACTCCTCTTTTTTGGCATGAGTCGTCAGCCATGCCGTAATGTCCTCCGGTTCAACCACGAATGTATCAATTCCCCGGGCCAGGTCTCCCAGTCCCGCTCTATCCCCGCCCGGGATGCGATATCCCTCCTGTGCGAGGATCCCGATAGCCAGTTTTTCGGCAGTACGGCAATTGCCCTCCCGGAATGCCGGGTAGGCCACAAGCGACCAGAGCACAAGGGCTGCCCGGTCTACCGGGTCCGGCGTGAGATTTGCCCGGAAAACCAGCTCGTGGAGATTTGCCTCGGAGATGATCCGCCCGTCTCCGCCGTCCCGTGCAATGATGGCGGCATGAAGGGCAATAACCTGATCAACGGAAAGATCCTGCATGCAGGGTAATCGTTGTCCCTGCAGGGATGCAAATCTTGCGCTGTCCGGCCGGGGGTCTCAAAGGCTCTCCTGCGAGTGTGTTTTTAAAAAAAACCAAAAACAACTACCTTGATATGCAGGGCAGGAACACCTCTTATGAACCGACGCCGGGTGGTGGCAGATGGACGGGATGAACCTTGACCTTTTTGACCGGATGAATGATGAGGAGAAGCACCAGTACCTGGAATTTTTACTCTGGCACTATCGCGTGGTGGATGCGTTCTGGTTCATCAACATCACGGAACAGTACAGCCAGCCGGTTGCGGAGCGGATCAACGAGCAGGTCTGGGGAAGGGTCGCCGGCATGGCGGCAAAGGACATTGTCCGCAGGTTCGCCATCACGGAGAAAGGGCTTGCCGGCTTTGTCCGGGCCCTGCGCCACTTCCCGTGGGCAATGATCGTGAACTATACCATCAGGGAAGAAGAGGACGAGGTGATCATCGAAGTCCCCTCGTGCCCGACGCAGGTTGCCCGGCTTCGCCGCGGGGATGGCGAGTATGTGTGCCGCGAGATGCACCGTGCAGAGTTCACGGCATTTGCCCGCGCGATCGATCCCCGCATCGTTGTGGAATGTGAATTTGCCCCGCCGGATCCCCACCCGCCGGAGATGTTCTGCCGGTGGCATTTCACCCTTCAGGAGTGACCAGCCCCCTCATGGACGCACTGTACCGCGATCTGCTCGTCCTTGCCTGCGCAGGGGTGAACCTCCTCTCCTTTGCCGTCTTTCTCATGGACAAGTTCCGGGCAAAACGCAACGGGTGGCGGATTTTTGAGAGCACCCTCCTCCTGCTCGCGGCGGCCGGCCCGTTCGGTGCGCTTGCAGCAATGTATATTTTCCGTCACAAGACCCGGCACACCCGCTTCCTGCTCGTCTGGCTCTTTGCCGCGCTGCACGTCCTGCTCATCATCCGGCTTGGCAGCTGGTAGGTTGTCCCCTCACCGGACCGGGACGTAGATAAGGGTCAGGATCTCGTCCGGTGGCACTTCCCGGGGATCGTTGGGATAGACCTCACGGACCGGGCCGCAGATGGTAAGGCCGTTTTTTGCTATCCAGTCAAACAGCGCCAGGTACGCCGGCTCGCAGGCCTCGTACGGTCCCTTGTGTACCGTGTGGGCCATCTTTCCCCCCGCAAGCTTCCGGTACAGGATCTCACCGCTCCCCTGCATTGGCCCGTTGACCGGCCATGCCACTTCAACAACCGCGGTTCCGGTCTCCTGCGCGTGCTGCACGGCCTCCGGGGAGGTCTCGCTGCAGATGAAGATCGGCGGTCCGGTGATGGGAATACCTCTCTTTTGGATATACATCACGACCTGCACCAGCAGTTCCGGTATCAGGGTATACGTCCCCGTCTTTTTCTTACTCAGGACTTCCAGTTCGGGCATATCAATAAGGTGAATCTCTGCCATGTTGCATCACCAGCGGATCTCCCGTTTGTTTCATAAATTACCGGTGGTCGCACAGCGCGAAAGTGAAAAACCAACCGGTTTAATACCGGTCATTGCCAAATATTCCGGTACATGCGGACCAACAGGCACCAGTACTTCCTTGACCTTGCCACGCGGTGCGCCCACCAGGGCACCTGCCTCCGGCGCAACTTTGGCGCGATCATCGTCGATGAGTTCAACACCATCGTCTCGACGGGCTACACGGGAGCTCCCCGCAAACAGATGGACTGCACCGAGCTGAACCGCTGCTGGAGAAAAGAGCACAACATCCCGTCCGGCTCAAACTATGAGCGGTGCCGGAGCGTCCATGCCGAGATGAATGCCCTCCTGCAGGCTGGCAAACATGCCCGTGGCTGTACCCTCTACCTTGCCGGCTTCGATGTCGAGACCGATGCAACGACCCTGATCTGGCCCTGCTTCCTCTGTTCCAAGATGATCGTCAACAGCGGCATTGCCAATGTCATCATGAAGACCGGAAACGAGACCTACAAGGAGATGGACCCCATGGTCCTGTACCAGATGCGCAGCCGCGAGGCGCTGGGCGAAGATGCCAGGTAATATCTCACCACCAGGTTGTTGGAGGAATGGTTTTACAGATATCCATTCCCGTTTTCTGCTCTTTTTTTAACCGACATGAACTATGCTTCACCAGAGAAGCGCGAAAAAACTGGAGAACCAGGTATCCGGAAGTGCCGATCCATCGTGTTCTTTTTTGGGGAATGAAGGTTTGATACCCGGAGAAACGATACGAAAACCGTGCTCTGGAGAAATCATTTGAAGTGATGATGGGGGCACACTGCCCCCATACCCCCTTTACGATACTTTCCGCCGCACCCGTTTGGGCGCCTGTGCGGCGGCCTCAATTTTTATTTTGTAGATACGATTTTTGTCGGGAGTGTGTCCCGTACAGGTTGTGCGGAGGCATCGCATGCGCCCCCGCCCCCTTGGGGGCAGGGCTGGCGCAAGGGGGGGACCATTTTTCCGGAAAGAGGAATACTAC
>DANA01000089.1 GCA_002508495.1 Methanoregula sp. UBA276 | reverse complement strand
TTGCCATCAACCTTGCACGGGGGAACCGTGCCCCGCTTATGTACCTCTTTTTTGGTTTTCCGGTCAAAGGAGACGCGATCCAGGACGCATGGGGTTTTGTGATGGAGGACTTTAGTGAAAAAGACGGCGCAGTGTCACGGAAGTTCATCGGGTTTGCCGACGCGATCCGGCGCATGTACGCGGGAGAAGGCCGGATCTATACCAAAGACCTCCGCGAGCACCCGGAAGAATTCCGGCGCGAACTGGCACTGTACAAAAAAGCCGGGACGGTCTGGATATCGTATGCCGTCCCGTTCATCATCCCGATAACCGCCGGGTATGTCACCGCAATCATTTTCGGGGACTTCCTCCTTGTACTTATGGACTTTATCTTCTAGGACACCGATAGCATGCTGGACCTAACATTTTCAAACAACCTCATCCCGGTCATCGTGCAGGATGAGAAGACCAAAGACGTACTGATGATGGCGTATGCAAACGAAGAAGCAGTCCGGCTTACGCAGGAGACCGGTTTTGCCCACTACTTCAGCAGGAGCAGGCAGAAACTCTGGAAGAAGGGCGAGGAGAGCGGTCATTTCCAGAAAGTCTCGCGGGTCCTTGTTGACTGCGATGAGGACTGCCTCATCTACGAGGTCGAACAGGAAGGCGCAGCCTGCCACCTGGGATACCGGTCCTGCTTCTTCCGCACCCTTGAGGGGACCATCATCGGGACAAAAGTCTTTGACCCGGAGAAGGTGTACAAAAAACCCGGCCACTAGAAGAGGGCCCTTTCCGGCGCTCGTTTTTCCCCAAAAAATATAATATTCACCGGATCCATAATCCCCCTCGTGTGCGGGAAATCCACAAAAAAACAACCTGTAATTACCCCCGCACGGGTTGGCACCTGTGCGGTCATTTTCATCGTCTTCTGGATCCTCTTCCAGTACGTGGTACTGGCTGATACCATGCCGGTCCCGCTCAGGATCCTGGCCCTCTGTTTTTACGGCATCGTGTTCCTGATTGTCTGCTTCCGGTTCAAGAACCAGTGACCATCCGGCACCCGCTGCACCCGCCCGGCACAACCGGACTTATGGAGCGCTGCGCTCCGGGCAGAGGTGCTGTTGCGGGGAAAACAGATCCTCCAGCGACGGACGCGGCACAGCGTTCCGGAACTTTTCTTCCCCGATCTGCCGGACCAGGTCAAGCATGCAGAAGAACGCGGCAGCCTCGACCGGGTCGGTGAAATGCACGAGCTGGGCATCCGTCACCTGCTCGAGCACGTCCGTGAGGTGCCTCCCGTACTCCTGCTCGTGGATCTTCAGTGCCCGGGTCGTCTTCTTCCACCGGAGGATCACGCGGTCCAGTTCCATCCTTCGCATTCTCGCATCACCGGATCCTGGTTGGGGGTGTGCATTGATGAGGGGGAGGGCTGGGCGGGATGAAAGTAAAGAAGGGGGTGTGCCGGACCGGCGGGTCCTTTTATCCTGCCCGGATAAGGATAAATTCGTCCGCGTGCCACATGGATCAGGTGAGGTAGGATTTTTATGACCGGTGAGAAGCGGATCGAGATGCCGCCGCTGCGGCCCTATGAAGACCCCACTACCCCGGTAACCGCCCTGCCCATCCCGCCGGAAACGGATACGTTTATTGTCGAGGGGGAGTGCCCGGATGCCGATGACCTGCGATCCATGCCCCGGCCGGTCTCCCTGCCACCCCTCCGGCCAGACGAGGAACCGGGGACTTCCGTGCGGGTGCTTGCAGTGGTTCCCGATCCGGCGCTGGACGGCCCGGAGTGGGGCAATGCAAAGCGGGCACCGGAGATCCGTACCGTGCAGGCAAAACTGCTCCGGCCATGGGACGACTGAATGGTGTTGTGCCCAGATCAAAGGGAAATGATGAACCACTTTTTAAAACAGCGCTGATCCGGATGTACCGGAAACGGTGAACCGGTAACCTCTGGTGAGAAAAAGAGATTACTGGATTGTGCCCGGATCGATGGTCCAGCGGACATGGTAGTCGGGAATATCGGATACCGGCGTCTCGTCATCGGGCTTTTCCATGAAGAACACGTCCAGCACCGCACCCTCTTTGAGGGCTGCAAGATCCCGGTCGGAACGGACGACCACGTAATCCCGTGCCATCTCGGTCATGTTGAACGGGATCCAGCCCGAACGTGCACCAGATCCTCCCTTGGAGATCCCGATACCGCCATAGGTCTTCCCGTTTGCGTCCGTCAGTTTGCTGAACCAGGTCATCCGGAGGGGCCCGGTGCCGGTATTTGTTGCTGCAACCCAGATCGTGAGTTCCTGCTCGCCGTTCTCCTGCACGTCACCAATCTCGAAACTGTCTACCCAGACCACAAACGTGGTATTGGGGGTAGTGAACGGGACATGCGTTCCCATGGGGAGGGCTGCTCCCTGCGATGTGAGCGAATCTGTGGATCCCGGCAGGGCTGCCGGTGCGGAGGGAGTTGTTGCAGGTGCTGACGGCGTGACACATCCCGCGGCGAACGCGAGGGTTATTAAGGCAATGAGAATGACGATTGTTTTCATGGATACCACCAGTGAATACTGTACTCTCAATAGTTTTTACGGCAGGAGATAAAAAAGAGTTGCGCGCCGGGATTTTTCCCCCGGCACACGGGAACCGGGAGCATCCCATTCTGGTTTTTCCAAAACAATCGGATTAAATACCTTCCCAAAGATACCACACGTTCTGCGACCTTCTATGATGTATGGTTCACGGATTTCGTTTCTGCTCGTGTTCATCCTGGTGATGACCGGCATGGTGAGTATGGGATCTGCTGCGGATCAACCCGTGGCGGACTTTATTGTTCAGGACTCGTTCAACCAGGGATTTGCTCCGTTCTCCGCATGGTTTGAAGATCGTTCGACCAATGCGGCATCGTGGCTGTGGGACTTTGGCGATGGAGCGACATCGACCGAACAGAACCCCTCCCATACCTGGACAAATCCCGGTTCATTCACGGTTTCCCTCACCGTGAAGGAGGCAACAGGAACCTTAAGCAACACCAAAATTGTGCAGGACTGTATCATTGTGGGGGCAGACCCGATGGGTGGCGGAACCGTTCCTTATGAAACAACCCCGGTTCCAACATCGGTTCCCCCTGCTACGACCATTCCCGCTACAACTATCCCGGCAACGACAATCATGCCGGCCGACAACGGGATTATTACCGTGCATTCCCAGCCGACCGGTGCAATGGTGTGGCTTGATAGCGTTGAACGGGGTATGACACCGATAACCCTGTACAATCTGGCAGAAGGGCAGCATACGATACTGGTGCACCTTAAAGGATACCCGGATTACCAGACTACGGTTACTGTTGAGAACGACAAGACCGTAATGCTCGACGTGAATCTTGCGCAGGCAGTAACAACCCCAACACCCCTGCCAACACGCACGGTTACCACGGTTCCGACGGTCGAGGATACCCCTGCGGCAGAGGCGGCAAAAGCTGCAGCCGGTTCCGACAGGGAAAGCGGGCAAGGATCAATACGGATCAATTGTGTCGGTTGCCTGGAGCGCGAGAGTGGCGGGAGTCCTGTTCAATTCGTCCATTACATGATCTGGGCGGTTGAGTATCCCGATGGGAAAGAGACAAAACGGCTCATCTATTCTGTAGAGGAAAAGACTGAAGCGGTTAAGACGGATGTGCCGCCCGGTTATTATGAAGTGCGGGTAGTACCGGAAGATTACAAAGCGCAGAGCAGGTATGTCACGGTAAGCCCATCCGAAGAATCCGTGGCCATGTTCAATGGTTCCGGATTCGTGCAGGCACCGGGATTCGGGGCGCTTATCGCCTTTCTTGCGATCGCCGGCATCGCGGGCCTGCGGCGGTTGCGCTGACGGGAGAGATCTGATGCATACCCTGAATCCGCTGCTTCCGAGAAGACTGATACAACCCCGTATCATTTTTGGTTATTTGTCATTCAGAACCTCCATTTATCCCTGTTCCAACCTCTTGCACTACCAGTCCCCGACGGGGGGACGATGCGGATTGTGATTGGACGAGGCCGGTAACCAGAGATGCGTCATTATCGCAAAGTGGGGGATGCCACCGTGGCGGGGGATGAGGTGGAACCATGGTCCCCAGGAACGTCAGGAGATGTTGTTCCAAGGAAGGACTTTGTTAAAAAAACAGAAACAAAACCGTATCTGGCGGCCTGAATTGAGAAATCACCAAATGTTATCACATTCCGGATCCGGCAATTCATCAGACCATCACTTTTACCATTCTTCCGGACAAAACCTGAACTCATGAATGGGGGATACGTTACGATCCTGTATCTGCTGCTTGCAGCCTGCCTGCTCTGGAGTACCGGGTGCACTTCCCCGCAGGAACCGGCAGGTGCTCTCTATGATTCACCGCATGCCATCCCGGAATCATGGTTGCCCCCCACGGGCACGCCAGTCCAAAGTGCCAACGTGCAGACAGGTTTTCCAGAACCAGCGGTATTCCCCCTTCTCCCGACCCCGGACGAGACACCAACTTTCCCATCTCAAACCCGGATCCCCCGGCTGTACGGGAAAGAAGCCATGGACAATCCACGAATCGAGTTCTTTGCGATAAAAAAAGAGAGCATGCCCTTCGATATCCCGGCCTGTGGCATGCTGGCTGCCTTCCCGCAGGCAGCGGGCGATCCCGGTTACGGGATCCGCCAGCCGGTGCCAAAACTGATCCTCCTTCCCGAGACAGAGATCGAGAACTTCCTCGATACATACGAGGACAGGGTTACGCGGTATCCCGACAACGAACGGTACATCGATCCCAATACCATCGGCGGCCCGGCATGTGCTGGGGTTCCTGCGACCCCGTACTGGAACTTTGTCCGGATCAATGCAACGTTCATCCCCCGGAATGCCCGGCCTGCTGACTATGATATCGGGTTTGACATCATCTCCCATGGCGTGGAGATCGAACAGCTGCGGATGAACAAGACCTTTATCCTTGACGAACCGGTCATCCTTGTCCTCTATATCCCCCTGCGGGTTGACGAGATGGATGCATTCGAGAGCATACGGCCGGTCTTTGCCCGCAGGGAATGAAAGAGAAGCTCCCTCTTACCGTGTGCATTTCGGTTACTGCCGAAAAAGCCGGAAAGCATCCCCTGCACGGGCAAAACGATACCGTGCGGATGCCCTTTTGGGGCGGCGGTACTTTTCTTGCCACGATCGGGTTCAGAGGTCCAGAATCCGGCCCTTTACGAAGTGGAGGAGGTCCCCGAGCTCCCGG
>DANA01000008.1 GCA_002508495.1 Methanoregula sp. UBA276 | reverse complement strand
GCTGTCAGCCAGCACGCACCGGCAGTTCCCGGGAAGTTCCGTATGGGCAATATGGGCAAGGAGCGTGCTGTCAATCCCGCCGGAAAAGGCAACCAGCAGGGATCTCTTTTTTCGTACTATCTCCCTGATTGTTCTGAGTTTTTCGTCAAGCGTCATCTGGTCTGTACCTGTGAGAAGAACGGGCGCGAGCTGGCAGGATACGCTCCTTCAGGACCCGCAGCAGGTGCAGGACATGCTGTCGCTCTCATCCTCTCCGCGGATCTGCCGGCAGATTGCACAGGTGCGCTTTACCAGGTCGGGCTCCTTGTTGTCGATAATGTCCTGTGCAAGGGCGGCAACCGATGCTTTCACTGCGCCGGAAAATTCAATCCTGTACCCGCGCTTCCCGGACAGGTACTGGGAGATGGCGGACGGGGCCATCGCGAGCATCCGCGATGCTTCGGCCTGCGAGACCTGATGCCGGATAAGTTCAGCTGCAATCGCGGCTTTGATTGCCGGCAGGATCTCCCAGACAATCTTCTGCCAGGGGGCCTCCATCACCCCACACCCGCCTGTTTATCGCTCTTCACCGGTTTTTCACGATTGTGATTTGGCCCGCCATTTGAAAAAACCTTGCGGGGTGATGCGCCGGACTCTTGTGGCAGGTATGCAGCCGGAGAGGAATGCCCGGCAAAACAAAAAGAATAACCCGACGATCCGCCAATATTCTGGTGAGACATACCCTGTATGGCAGACCGACGCATCATCTACATGGACCATTCGGCAACCACGTGTGTCCGGCCTGAAGTCATGGAAGCGATGGCACCCTATCATGCCGAGAACTTCGGCAACCCGTCATCCCTCTACAGCATTGCCAGAAACTCCCGGAATGCCGTTGAGACTGCGCGGGCACAGGTTGCCGCAGCGCTCGGGGCATCTCCCGACGAGATCTATTTCACCAGCGGGGGGAGCGAGTCCGACAACTGGGCTATCAAGGGCATTGCCTTTGCGAACCGCAAGAAGGGCGACCATATCATCACGACAAAGATCGAGCACCACGCGGTCCTCCATACCTGTTATTATTTGGAGAAGCAGGGATTTTCGGTCACGTACCTCCCCGTGGACCAGCATGGCCTGGTCAATCCTGCGGATTTGGAAACGGCGATCACGGACAGGACCATCCTCA
The DNA here is from genome assembly GCA_002508495.1 of Methanoregula sp. UBA276. Classification (GTDB taxonomy): domain Archaea; phylum Halobacteriota; class Methanomicrobia; order Methanomicrobiales; family Methanospirillaceae; genus Methanoregula. Next base: position 2,897 of record DANA01000008.1, on the reverse strand, counting down.
TCTCCGTCATGTTCGCCAACAACGAGATCGGGACCATCGAGCCCGTTGCAGAGCTCGGGGCAATCGCAAAAAAGCACAAGATCCCGTTCCATACCGATGCCGTACAGGCAATCGGCAATGTGCAAATCGATGTGAATGCCCAGAACATCGACCTGCTCTCCCTCTCCGCGCACAAGTTCTCTGGCCCCAAGGGAGTCGGGGCTCTCTACATCCGAAAAGGCACAAAGATCGACAACCTCATCCATGGCGGCGGCCAGGAACGGCGGCGCCGGGCGGGGACGGAGAATATCGCGGGCATTGCCGGACTTGGAAAGGCGATCGAGATGGCGACTTCAGATATTGAAGCGCACAACCGGAAGATTCGCCTGCTGCGGGACCGGCTCCTGGACGGGATTTTGAAAACGATCCCGTACTCGCACCTCAACGGCCATAAGGAGAAGCGGCTGCCGGGCAACATCAACATCAGTTTCGAATTCATCGAGGGCGAATCGATCCTGCTCTGGCTGGACGATGCAGGGATCTGTGCATCCACGGGCAGCGCCTGCACCTCGGGATCGCTCGAACCCTCGCACGTCCTGCTGGCAACGGGCCTGCCGGCCGGGATCTCGCATGGCTCGCTCCGGCTTACGCTGGGAGAGGTGAATACGGATGCGGACGTGGATTTCGTGCTCGAGGTCCTGCCGGACGTGGTATCGCGCCTGCGGAAGATGTCGCCTCTCTGGAAGGGCGAAAAAGGGAGTGGAGCGTAAAAAACATGTACAGCGACAAGGTCATGGACCATTTCAAGAATCCCCGCAATGTCGGGGAGATCGAGAACGCGGATGGCGTAGGCGAGGTCGGCAACCCGGTCTGCGGCGACATCATGAACATCTCCATCAAAGTCGAGAACAACATTATCACGGACGCGAAGTTCAAGACGTTTGGCTGCGGGGCTGCGATCGCATCGAGCAGCATGGCCACCGAGCTTGTCACGGGAAAGACGCTGGAGCAGGCCTGGGACCTCTCGAACAAGGCGGTTGTCGAGGCGCTTAATGGCCTCCCGCCACAGAAAGTGCACTGTTCGGTTCTGGCAGAAGAGGGTATCCACAAGGCCATCAATGATTACCGCAGAAAGCAGGGACTTGAGCCGTGGGTGGAAAAGAATCTCCCTGCCCACGACCACGAGGAAATGACCTGCGGGACCTGAATGCTGGTGAACAATGCTGTCTGAACGTGAACGGGAGCGGTACAAGCGGCAGATACCCATCTTCGGGCCGGAAGGGCAGGATCGGCTGAAAGCCGCGCATATTTTTGTTGCCGGGGCCGGCGGGCTTGGCTCGCCCGCTGCGATCTACCTTGCGGTTGCCGGGGTCGGGACCATCACCATTGTTGATATGGACACCGTGGAACTCTCGAACCTGAACCGCCAGATCCTGCATAATGACCGGGGCCTGGGAAAGAAAAAGACCATATCGGCAATCGAGACGCTCCGGGATTATAACCCGGAAATTACCATCAACGCAATAGACACGCCCATCAGCGAAACCAATGTCCGGACGCTTGTTGGCAGGGTCGACGGGATAGTCGATGCCATGGACAATTACCCGGCCCGCTATCTTCTTAACGAAGTGGCACTGGAGAAGAAGATCCCGCTCTTCCACGGGGCCATACGGGGATTTTTCGGACAGGCAACCACGATTATCCCGGGAAAAACCCCCTGCCTTGCCTGTATTGTCCGGAATCCCCCGCCCGCGGAGGTCTCACCGGTCATCGGGGTAACAGCCGGGGTGATCGGGTCGGTACAGGCAACCGAGGTTGTCAAGTACCTGACCGGAAACGGCGACCTGCTCGCCGGCCGGCTCTTCATCTGGGACGGCCTTGCCGGATCCGCCGAAGAGGTCGCGGTTGCACAGAACCCGGCCTGTCCTGCCTGCGGTACGGGAGCCGGGCGTACCCCGTCAACGGAGCATCCATGAACGTGAACGTGAAATTTTTTGCCCGGTTCCGCGAGCTGCTTGGAACTGATATCGTAACTGAAGCTCGGGAAGGCATGACCATCGCCGCTGTCGTTTCCGCTGCTGCAAAAAAAAACCGGGAAGGGTATGATGCAATTTTTGACCAGAAGGGAAATTTTCTCGAATTTGTCATCGTCATGCAGAACGGGCAGCGGGTGGAGACTGCGGATGCTGCGGCAATTCCGGTTGCGGACGGCGATGTGATTGCCATATTCCCACCGGTTGCGGGGGGGTGAAGTGCCATGACGATCAACGTCCAGTCAGGCGATGTGGATATCGGCGCTATGGTTGCCGCGGCGAAGGTGCCCGGGGCCGGGGCCGTCGTGGTCTTTGACGGGATCGTGCGGGACGATGCTATCCTTGAGATGGAAGTGGAAGCCTACGAGGAAGTCGCGGTTGCGGAGATGAAAAAGATAGCCGCTGTGGCAACCGAAAAGTTCGGCCTCCTGCACGTTGCCATCGTCCACCGCACCGGCCGTCTTGCCATTGGCGAGAACATCGTGGTCATCGTTGTCAGCGCGAGCCACCGGCATGCCGCGTACGACGGCTCGCGTTACATCATCGACGAGATCAAGCACAGCGTCCCGCTCTGGAAAAAAGAGCTCACCCGTGATGGCGGGCGGTGGGTTGACGGCGAGCATGCCCACGGTTCCGGGAAGCCAGAGAGCGAGCGTTGATTTCTTGTTCTGCTGAGTACCCGGGAACCGTTTGCTTTTTTTGCGCTCCTGGAACGCACATGAATGGGCGCTCACACCCGGATTATCAAAATCTCTGAAGAGCAGGGTTTCCGGAGGGGTACATCGCGTGCATCCTCTTATCGGGTATGATTGTGAGGATTACCATACAAATGAGCATGAAGCCGAATTGAGGCCGCCACTGGGGCGCCACGGGGTGGCGGCAGGA
>DANA01000027.1 GCA_002508495.1 Methanoregula sp. UBA276 | reverse complement strand
CCGCCGGGGATCTCGTTACGGAGTTCGCGAACCATACGGGGGATATTCATGAGAACTCCCCGGGAACGAAGTACAGCAAAGTCGGGGCCGAACCCGATCGTGACCACCGGTTTCCCCTCGTTTTCCCGGCACAGGCGGTCGTGAACCTCGCCACTGGTCTTGCCCGGCGGCGGGAACGTGAACTTATGAGCATGGATCTCCACATCAAGGAGGAAGAGCCGGGCATCGTTTGCCAGTACCCGCGGGACAACGTGCGGCATGGTTGCGTTCATCTGGTCATCGATCATGGCGTTTGCCTCTTCCACCAGGAGCCGGACGAGTTTCTTGTGACGCTCGGTATTGCCGTTGATGTTGAGAATGTCCTTGACAATTTCCCGTCCATCATTGAACCGGAGCCAGAACTGTTCGTAGTCAAGAGCAAGGGCGATCTCCTTGCAGGCATCTTCGGGGTACTGGTCGCGGACAAGAGCAAGGAATTTTTCCCGTTCGGGAGCCTCGCTGCGGTCGCCAACACCGGCTACTGCCGGCAGGTGACGGATGACCGGTTCAACCTTGGGGTTGATCAGGCGGGCTACTTCCGTGCCGAGCATGCCGGCCGTGATGCCAAAGTCCCCGCCCGCATGATACGGGTTCACGTGCGCTTTGACATATTTATCGATGGTGGCATCCGGGTGGTGGTGATCGATGACAACCAGTTCGATGTCATAGACACTGGCGACCTTGTACGCCGGCTCGTCCTCTTCTGTAGATCCGTTGTCCGTAAGGAGGATGAGGGGCATCTTCTGGCCGAAGCGGATATGGTCCTTGAGCGCGAAGTCGAGGTCACGGGTTATGTCCTCGATCTCGTAGAACGGTGCCTTGGACGGTGCACGCTTGAAGAGGAAATAGTCAGCGTCAAAGTCGCCACCGGACTCCCGGATCAGGGAGGTCACTGCCTGTTCGATTGCAACTGCCGAGCAGATGCCATCGGCGTCCGCGTGATGGCGGAGGATGATGGGCTGGGAGGTGAAGACGGCTTTCCGTATGATGCTGGCAATTTTTCTCATCTCGGGACGGAGTTTCTCCATCACCGGGCTCTCCACGAGAAGCGGGATATCCTCCGGCTCTGCACGTGCATTGAGTGCCGTTTCAATACGCTCCCTGACTTCATCCGCTTCTTCGCCGGAAAGAACCGAAAGTGCGTCGACTTCGATCTGGAGCTGGCCGTTCCGGGTCATGACTTCCCCGATGACCCGGACAATGTTTTCCATCTCGGCTTCCGGGTATGCTCTTACCCCGGCTTCGACAAATGCCGCAGCGTTCTGGGTGCCGGTGTCGTCAACGATGGTGAAGATGGTCGGCCCGCTGGTCTGCTTGATCTGGGCTATCTCCCCTTCGATTGCAACCGTTCTTCCCACCTTGCCGGCAAGGTCGGCTATCCGTACCCGGGTGGATTTCCTTTCGATGGTCTGCACCTGGTATACCTGGATATGAACGTCCTCAAGATCGATATTGCCATTCGGACGGACCTGGCGGACACGGACGAGGATGGAATCCCGTTCATGGTATTCGCCCTTTTGGTTGGTCTTGTGCACAAGTCCCTTGATCCGGTCATTGATCTGGACGAACATGCCAAAATTGGCAAAGCCCTGGACCTTGCCCTGGTACACTTTTCCTTCTTCGATATCCGCAAGGTCACAACCTGATCCGAGGCGGTAAACAGTCACGTCATCAGAATCTGTATCTTTCATAACTCTCTCCACACACAAGCGTTCTGGCATATTGTTGCGATATGGTATAGTATCGTCAACGCGCTCGCACGATTACCGGACGAACGCTCCAGCTTTTGTATGATAATGAATGGGATCGCCTAAGGTTAATTTACTTGTTACCGGAGAAGCAGGCAATAATCGCTCATTCGTCCCGGCAGGCGATCTCAATCATATCGAGATCATTGGGTGCCAGAACCGGTCCGCTATACTTCTTTTTTGCGTCGCTGATATGGGCAACCGCGTCGGTATACCGGGAACTGATATGGACAAGGACAAGGGTCTTTGCTGCGAGTGCCGCAGCAGCCTCGCCCGCCTGTCCCGCCGTTGCATGGAAGAACTCTGCAGCCCGGGCACTTTCGCTCTCATCGTAGGTAGCATCGTGGATGAAAAGGTCAGCATCGCGGGCGATATCCAGAGAAGCCGGTGCAAGGGCCCTTGTGTCACCCGTATAGACAATTTTTCTTCCCGGGCGTGGTTTACCCAGGACCTGTTCCGGCTGGACCTCGTGATTCTCGCTTCCTGCGGTGACGTTAATGGTCTCGCCACGCTGGAGCCGGCCAAACAGCGGGCCGGGCGGTACCCCAAGTTCAATTGCCTTTTCGCGGTTGAACCGTCCCGGGCGGGTGTCTTCTTCGAGCACGAAGCCCAGGGCAGGTATGCCATGGCTGACCCCGAATGCGGTGATGGTATACCCGTTGAACCGTACCCATGACCCCGGGGAGAGTTCCACGGATTCCATCGTGAATTTCAGGTTGAAACGGGCAACCTGCCGCAGGGTCCGGACAAACTCGTGCACCCAGTCAGGGCCGTAAATAGTCAGGGGTTCGGTGCGCCCGTTGAAGGACATGGTCTGGACAAGGCCGAATACGCCGAGAAAATGGTCGGCATGCCAGTGGGTGATGAAGATGGCATTGATGGTAAACCCGCACCGGGCCCGCATCATCTGCTGCTGCGCCCCCTCGCCGCAGTCAAAGAGGATGGTGTCGGAACCACGCCGGACCATGATGCAGGGCGGGTTGCGCTGCGGTGTCGGCAGTGCCCCGGCGGTTCCCAAAAAATGGACGTGGAGCGTCTCGCCGCTCATCGGAAACACTCCCGGAATACCGCAAGGCTTTTTTTCCCTTCCTCAACCGACCGGCCTTCGACAACCGCAATACCATTATAACGCGATGCAATCTCTCTTCCGACAACCTTCCAGTCAATTGTTCCATCCCCGAGAGCAAGGTGCTCATCGGACTGCCCGTGGTTGTCATGGATATGGATATGGTTTGCACGGCCGGCGTACGGCAGGAATGCGGCAATTTTCCCGACCGTGTTGGCATGGCCGAAATCGAACGTCATCCCGATGCCTTCGATACCTTCGGTCATCCCGATGAGTTCCTCGGGCGAACGGCAGAGGAATTCCTTAATGCCAATCATGTTCTCGAGACAGGCAAGAACACCATTGTCGGAAGCAACCTTCCCAATCTGCCGCAGGGCGTCTTTCTGGAGGTCCCATATTTTCTGTGGCATCAGTTTTCCGACCGGCGACATATACCCCGGGTGAATAGTGACCCGATCGGTCAGGTCTGCAGCATGTTCAATGCAGGTGCAGACCTGCCGGATCGACTCGCGGTATATCGGGTCATTGAGGGTTGCAAGGTTCAGGTCACCGTAGGGGGCATGGACGGTCACCTTCAGGCCCGTGCTCGCAAGGGTCTCATCGATCCTTTTCCGGCAGGCCGGATTTTCGAGCCGGTAGTTCCCGTCGCTCACGATCTCCCAGCCGGAAAAACCCGCGTCTTTGATGCCAAAAACCCAGCTGATGTCGTCCCAGACCTTTGCAGATGAGGAAAAATACGGGGTGATACTCATGCGTCCTGTCCCAGTTTCATAAGCAGTGTTCTGACTTCACGGGAAAAATCATCGAGCGTCCCTTCGTTTTTCAGGTGGATATCTGCCATTTCCAGGGCTTTTGCGAGCCCCCAGCCAAGTTCGCGGGTATCGCGGTTACGGAGGGCATCTGCGGTGGTGAAGTCATCTGAACGGGCCCGCGAGGTGATCCGTGCAAGCCGGTCTGCAAAGGATGAATCGATGCTGATGAGGTGGAAGGCGGGGAACTCCTTTTTGAATAAGGCAACTTCCCGGTCGCCCCGTATCCCGTCAACAAGGACAAGCGGGGCTCCCAGTTTCTGTATCTCGGGGACACAGAGCACTGCAATTGCATCCATGCCCTGTTCTGCCCGGAGCCGGTTTGCCGTGGCACCGAAATTCTCGTCATTCGGCTCCAGGCCGGCGGCTGCAACCGCCCGCCGGATCATATCGCCCATGACAATCACCGGAATGCCCATGGCTGATGCGATCTTTGAGAACTCACCCTTGCCGCTTGCGGGCATCCCGACGACTCCTATCACCTTCATAGAAAATTTCACCCCCTTCCCGGGTCCGGATTCGTACTGCCCGTGGGAGGGTATCGGCTATTGCTTTCATCTCATCTTCTGAAAGGGGGCGGACCTGCCCGGTCACTCCCTGCTGGAGAACGAGATCAACGTCCCCTACTTCCTGAGCGATTACGGGCACCTCGTCATCATACCCGCGGAAGAGCGTGACAACCGTCTCGAATTCGGGAAGGCGCCCGGATTTATGGGCTTCCCGGCACAGGGCGAGTGATCGCTGTACGTTCTCTACATAATTTCCTTTCAGGAGATTATTATACCGCGCCCAGCGGGCTTTGATGTCAAGCGCGATGTGGTCGACAAGCCCGCCGTCAATCAGGGCCTGAAGGGTATCGGGAAACACCCCGTTGGTATGGATTCCTACGGCAAGCCCTAATGCCTTTGCTTCCGTTGCAAGTGCCAGGAGAGCATCTTTTTGCATCGTGGGTTCCCCGCCCGAGAAAACAACCGCGCTTACCGCCAGGAGGGATTCCCGGATCATGGCAACAACTTCTTTGATGTCCCGCATATCCTTTCCGGTAAGGATTGCACTGTTCTGGCAGTAGGCGCAGCGGACAGGGCAACCCCGGAGAAAGAGTGTGCATACGGACTTTCCTCTCCAGTCAACCGTTGAAAGCGGGATAAATCCGCCATAGTTCACTTTGATACACAATCACCGTGCCGGAGTATTTTGCAGGAAGATTATATGAGCGTATTGAGGTCTCCGGTAACCGAGCACCTTGCGCAGGTCTGATTGCTGTCACCGGAAAACACAAAATAAAGAAAAATATCAGAATTTGAAGTGGCGGTTGACGATCTTGAGCGCACAGTAGTCTCCGCACATCGTGCAGGCATCCCCGTCAGCTGGCATACGCTCGGAGCGGATTGCCTGCGCCTTTTTCGGGTTCATGGCAACGGCAAACTGGCGCCCCCAGTCGAGATCGCGGCGGGCATGGCCCATCTCAAGGTCGAGATCCCTTGTCTTTTTCAGTTTGATCATATCGCCGGCGTGGGCTGCTATGCGGGAGCTGATAACGCCCTCATAGACTTCCTCGGGTGTCGGGAGGGCCAGGTGTTCGGCCGGGGTCACATAGCAGATGAAGTCCGCACCGCAGGATGATGAGATTGCAGCACCGATTGCCGCCACCCGGTCATCATAGCCGGGGGCGATATCGGTGACAAGCGGGCCAAGCATGTAAAACGGCTTGTTGTTGGTGACCCGTTTCATGACCTTGACATTGGCTTCAATTTCATCGATGGGGATGTGGCCGGGACCTTCAACAATGACCTGCACGTTCTCTTCATGCGCCTTGTCGGCAAGTTCCGCGTTGATGAGGAGTTCCTGGAGCTGGGCCCGGTCGGTAGCATCATGAATGGCACCGGCCCGCATGCCGTTCCCGAACGAGAGCGTGACCTCATGTTCTTTCATGATCTCGAGGAGGTAGTCAAACTCGGTGTACAGCGGGTTCTCCTTGTCGTTGTGGAGCATCCATGCGGTCATGAACGCACCGCCGCGGGAGACAAGGCCCCCGTGACGGCCCTGGTTTTTCAGCCTTTTTACCGTTTCCCGGTTAATGCCGGTGTGAATGGCCATGAAGTTGGAGCCGAGCTTTGCCTGCTCGGCCGTGATGCGGAAGAGGTCGTCCTCCTTCATGTGGACGACAGCACCGTCTTTTCTTGCTGCTTCGATGAATGCCTGGTAGAGCGGCACGCAGCCAACAGAAAGTGTCGTGTTGGCGATGACCTGGCGGCGGATTTCCGCAAAGTCACCTCCGGTCGAGAGTTCCATCAACGTATCTGCACCGGCAAGTTCTGCCTGTTTTGCCTTCTCGATCTCTTCAGGGATATTGACAATATCGGATGATGTCCCGATTGAAGCATTCACCTTGGTGCGGAGGCCCTCACCGATACCACAGATCTTGACTTTGCGGTACGGGGAGACCGGAATGGCAATATGCCCGCCGGCAACCCCGCGGCGGACGAACTCTTCGGAGATACCTTCGGAGGCTGCGACGATCTTCATCTCTTCGGTGATGATGCCACGCTTGGCATCTGCGACAATACTCATGCCATAGGTGTTGCAGTAAAGACCAGATAAAGGCTTGTTTTTCCTTTTGCGGGCTAAATCTGGATTGTCTTGCACTCAAGTAAAGTTGATTTGGAATAATGCAGAATTATTTGATTTCCCCTGTACCACATTTGAGTATGAATTATGGCAGGGTTTTTGTGTTTTAACCCGCAAAAATGTCTCCCGGGTCTGCGCAATGTTTATATAGTTTAGAACACTAACTTATGGTAAACCTTAATGGGTTTACGAGGTTATTACGATGACAGAAAAGGACATGTACGAAGTGACGGTAAAGGAGGCGGCGCATGACGATGCCGGCCGTGGGATAGCCCGGGTCAGCATCGAGGTCATGAAGAAGCTGGGGCTGGTCTCTGGTGACGTGATCGAGATCCAGGGCAAGCGGAAAGCAGCCGCAATCGTCTGGCCCGGGTTTGCGCAGGACACCGGTTTCGGTATCCTCCGTATCGACGGAAACGTCCGGGGCAATGCGGGTACCGGTATTGATGAGAAGGTGAGAATTAAAAAATCCGAAGCTGAGTATGCCAGCAGGATCGTTGTCCAGCCTACGCAGCCGATCCGTCTTGTCGGGGGTGAACAGTATCTTGCAAGGGTTCTCCGCGGCCGGCCGGTTATCGAAGGGCAGACCGTCCGCGTCGATGTGATCGGGAATTCGATCACGCTTGTCATCAGCAAGGTAGCACCCAAGGGAATGGTCATTGTAACCGATGACACCGAGATCGAGCTGAAAGAAGAACCCTACAAACCCGAGGAGGGGAAGACGGAACTCTCGGACATCCACTACGAGGACATCGGGGGCCTGGGCCGTGAGCTCCAGCTCGTGCGCGAGATGATCGAGCTCCCCCTGCGCCACCCCGAGATATTCGAACGCCTGGGCATCCAGCCCCCAAAAGGGGTGCTGCTCTACGGTCCTCCGGGCACGGGCAAGACCCTGATCGCAAAAGCGGTTGCAAACGAGGTCGATGCACATTTCATCACGCTCTCCGGTCCCGAGATCATGAGCAAGTACTATGGCGAGAGCGAGAAGGGCCTGCGCGAAAAGTTCGAGGAGGCTGAAGCGAATGCACCTGCTATCATCTTCATCGACGAGATCGATGCCATTGCTCCCAAGCGGGAGGAGACCAAGGGTGAGGTCGAGCGGCGGATTGTTGCCCAGCTCCTTGCCCTGATGGACGGCCTGAAAGGGCGCGGGCAGGTCATCGTTATTGCCGCAACCAACCTGCCGGATGCAATCGACCCGGCACTCCGCCGTGGCGGGCGGTTTGACCGGGAGATCGAGATCGGCATTCCGGACAAGAAAGGGCGCCTCGAAATATTCCAGGTCCACTCCCGCGGTGTTCCGCTGGCTGACGATGTGAAGATCGAGGAATTCGCCAATTCGACCCACGGCTTCGTGGGAGCGGATATTGCCCTGTTGGTCAAGGAAGCAGCCATGCATGCCCTGCGCAAGGTCATCCCCCAGATCAAGATTGACGAGGAAATCCCGTCAGAGGTGCTTGACCAGCTGCGGGTGACCAACGAAGACTTCTCGGAGGCACGCAAGCACGTGGAACCCTCGGCAATGCGCGAAGTGCTGGTCGAAGTCCCGGATATCACCTGGAAGCAGGTGGGAGGCCTTGAGGATGTCAAGCAGGAACTCAAGGAAGCCGTAGAATGGCCGATCAAATACCCGGATGTCTTTGAACGGCTCCATACCAAGCCCCCCAAGGGAATCCTGATGTTTGGTCCCCCGGGCACAGGCAAGACCCTGCTCGCCAAGGCGGTTGCGAACGAGAGCGAGTGCAACTTCATCGCAGTCAAGGGTCCCGAGCTGCTGTCCAAGTGGGTGGGAGAATCGGAGAAAGGGGTGCGGGAGATCTTCCGGAAAGCCCGGCAGGCATCCCCGTCCATCATCTTCTTCGACGAGATCGATGCGCTGGTGCCCAAGCGGGGTACCTACCAGGGATCGTCGCATGTCACCGAGAGCGTGGTCTCCCAGATCCTGACCGAACTGGACGGCATGGAGGAACTCAAAAATGTCACGATCCTTGCGGCAACCAACCGCCCGGACATGCTGGACGATGCCCTCCTCCGTCCCGGCCGGCTCGAACGGCACATCTACGTGCCTGCCCCGGATGAAGAGAGCCGTAAGAAGATCTTCGATGTTTACCTGGGCGGTGAAAATGGCGAGATCCTGGCAAAGGACGTTGATGTCGATACGCTCGTGAAACATACCGAAGGGTATGTGGGCGCCGATATCGAGGCGGTGGTGCGCGAGGCCAAGATGGGTGCCATGCGGGACTTCATCGTCTGCATGGAGGGCAGCACCGAGCAGGAGAGGAAGGACGCGATCAAGAACGTGATGCTGACCAAAGCTCACTTCGACGCAGCAATCCTCAAGGTTCGGGGCTCGCTCGACCAGGATGCACTCGAGCAGTCTGAACGGCAGGCCTGGGAGATGCTCTACAATACCGAGCAGCGCGAGATCCTCAACCGGGCATCCGCTGCCACCCACCATGCCGGCATGCTGCATAAGGACGCTGATGAAAAAGCGGTCGCCGCGCTGCGCAAGGCAACCTACCAGCGCAAAAAGGACTTTGCCGCAATCAAAAAGATGACCGATGAACTGGAGAAGAAACAAAAAAAGTAAGAACAAACGGAGGAATGAACCATGAACGGGTATCCACGTGACATGTTTGAGGAGATGGACGAGATCTTCAGCCAGCTTGCTGCCCGTATGCAGGGCGGCTTTATGGAGGGGGATCCGAACGGCAGCGCGTTCCGGATCGTGATAACCGGGGGAAGTCCCCCCGGTATCCCCCCACGTGCCCCGGCAATGCCGGACCGTACCTCTGCGAGCCCGGTTGCGGAAGTCCACCGGCTTGAGGATGAGGTCCGGGTTATTGCTGAACTTCCCGGGGCAAGTGGCGAGACTATCCGGCTGAATGTAACGGATCATGAGCTGGTCATCGATGCAGTTGGACCGGGCATCCCCTATCACACGACTGCCGCGCTGCCACCGGTCGATGCCGGATCGATGCAGTCCACGTTCCGGAACGGGGTGCTGGAAGTTACGTTCCTTGCACTTCCGGATGATCCGGCGTCAGCATAATCCATTTCCCCCTCTTTTTTGTTGCAACCAAAACGGTGCCGTGCAATTGTTTTTGGGGAGCGGAATTTTCAAAAAGATTACGATTGATCCATTCGAAGACGGATTGTTTTCTCCAAAAACCTCCCGTCAATAGCCGGATAAATACCCTGATATGTCTTTGCATCCAAAAACTACACAAGTTCAGGGAATGTCCTGCAGGATGTCCCGTGATTGCTGCGGGGGAGTGCAGCGGAAGGTGAACAGAACGATGCATCTGAAAGAATTTCTCATCAGGAACGGCACCGACAAGGACATCATGGAACTCATTCTCTTTCTTGCCACGCAGGTACACCAGGTCCGGAAAGGTTTCATAACAACGGTCCGGAAGATACCCGTAGAGGAACAGACCGTCAACACGTTTGGTGAGGAACAGATGGCCCTTGACATCTATGCCGATGCCGTCTTCATCTCCGGCCTGAAAAACTCCCGGCTTGTCCGCTACATCGCGACCGAGGAACAGCGCTCGATAATCGAGGTTGAGGGCGCAAAGAACGATTTCGGGGTCGTCATCGATCCCCTTGACGGGTCCTCCCTCATCGACGTGAACCTCTGCGTGGGTTCGATCATCGGAATTTACAAGGGGAATGTGCTCGCGAAGGGTTCATCGATGATTGCTGCCCTCTATTTCCTATACGGCCCCCTCACCACGCTGACGTTTACCACCGGCAGCGGCGTGCATGAGTTTGCCATGGACGAGAAGGGCAATTTCCGATTGAAGCACCAGGACATGAAGATTCCCGACGGGAAGATATATGCCCCCGGTGCCCTCCGGAAAGATTACCTGCCGGCGCATGCGAAATGGATAGAGACCCTTGAGCAGGAAGGCTACAAGCTCCGGTTCAGCGGTTGTTTTGTTGCCGATGTTCACCAGATCCTCCACAAGGGGGGTGTCTTCACCTACCCCGGATTCCGGGGAAAGGAAAACGGCAAGCTCCGCCTTCTCTATGAGGCAAACCCGATGGGCAGGATCATCCACGAAGCCGGGGGTGCCGTCAGCAACGGCAGGACGGACATTCTTTCCATCGTACCTGAATCTATTGCAGACAGGACCCCGGTCTACATTGGCAGCAAACGCGAGATCGGCCTGATTGAAAAGTTTATGACCCAAGGATGAACAGTTAAGGAAGTGAAGGACTATGAGCACACAAGGTTTTGGCCCCGTTGCCGGGTCAGCAGTTTTCCGGGGAATTTCCGGCCAGAAGAAGATCATCATGGCCGCGAATATCCGCATAGCCCACGTGGCAAAGGGGATCTTCCGGGCCGCAAAGGACACCGGGTCTGCGGTCTTTATGGAACTTGCCCGGTCAGAGAGCGACCTTTCCGGGGGCTACACGGGAATGACCCCGCAGGTCTTTTCCGAAAAGATGCAGGCAGCAGCAGAAGCAACCGGTTGTGACGTCTGGGCCCTGCACGCCGATCACATATCCGTGAAGAAAGGCGACGCAGCCGATGTACAGGCAACAAAGGACTTGATTGATGCCCAGGTAAAAGCCGGCTTCACGTCGTTTGCCATCGATGCTTCGCACCTCTTCAATTTTACCGGCAAGACCGTCCGCGAGGAACTGGCAGAGAACATCCGCGTCACGACCGAGCTTGCCCATTTCATCCGGAGCCGGATGCATGGCAGGGAGTTCGGCCTTGAGGTGGAAGTCGGCGAGATCGGGCGCAAGGACACCGAAGGGATGATCCTTACCCGGCCCGAGGAGGCAGTTGAGTTCATCCGGGCCCTGAACGAGAACGATGTCTTCCCGCAGGTACTGGCAATCGCAAACGGCAGCACCCACGGGCATGTCTATGACGCTCTCGGCAATGTCGTCGAGCAGCTCTCCATCGACATCCCCCAGACAAAGGCGATAGCACAAGCGCTCCGGGACAACAAACTCAGCGTGGGAATAGCCCAGCATGGTATTACCGGCACTCCGCGGGATCTCATCAACCTCCACTTCCCCAAAGGCGATATTATCAAAGGCAATGTCGGCACGTTCTGGCAGGACGTTGTCTACGCCACGTTCAAGGTCTACGAACCTGAGCTCTACAAGAACATCCAGGAATGGACCCTTGAGAAGTACCGGCCCGCCAACCCCGGCAAGAACGACCGCCAGATCTTTGATGGCAACTGCAAGATGGCGATTAAGGAGTTCTACAAGGAGATCTATGCGGTTGAGGAAGCAACCGTTCATGCCATCGAAGCCATGGCCTATGCCGAGAGCCTGGTCTTTTTCCGCGCCTTTAGTTCCGAAGGGTCGGCGGCATTAGTGCGAAGAACCCTCCCGTAACTACCAGCAATCCTTTTTTTAAAAGAATCCGGTCCCGCATGGAGCGGGCATTTTTCCTTCCCGGCCGTTATAAGCAAACTTTAATTATCTCGCATCCCAAATTAGGGCAGATGGTTAACGGAATTGTTTTGCCGATCAAAAAGGTGTTTGCACTCGTTGATTCAAAAATTTCAGTGGAGATCAAAGACGAGGGCAGGAAACTGCAGGGGCGCCTTGCGGCGGTCGATGAATACCTCAATATCCACATGGAAGAGACCATTGAATTTGTTGACAACCAGCGTGGCCGGAGCCTCGGCACCGTTGTCATCAGGGGCAATAACATCTTAACAATCGCGCCGGTCATCTGATCTTTAAAAAAAATGGTGCACTACGATGTCGGATCCTGTTGAAGATGGACTGAAACTTATCCAGTCACACCCCGAGGGAGTTCTCCAGAGCGAACTCTGGAAGGAACTGGGCGTTGACAGCCGGAAATGCTCGCGGATTGTCAAGAAACTCGAGGATAGCGGTCTTATCAGCCGGATTGAATTTAAAAAAGACGGGCTCAAGACCTATCTTATAAAAGCCCGGCAGATGCCGGTCAACCCCGAAAACCTCCTTGCTGGTGATGAACTAATCCCCTGCATAGGTTGCGAACTCGAATGTATTGTTGAAGAGTGCCACCCGCTGATGGACTGGATGTACCAGCTTGCCATCGTTGAGCACTCGGACGAGTGACGCGGGCATTATCTCCCCCAAATCCTTTTTTCCTGCTTTATAAAAACCGGTATCCCGGGTGTACCCATGCGTAATCCCTCCTGTCCCGGCATTCCTCACCAGCTGCAACAACGTTTTTATCGCTCCAGTCTCCACCTCTAATAACGAAAAATCCCCGTGTTTTTGGAGACAGATGCATGATCTCGGTCCTGTTTATTGATGACAACACCGATCTGCTCGCCCGGATCCGCTCATTTCTGGAAAAGAGCGGCGACTTCCGGGTAGAGTCGGTGCCGTCCCTCAAACAGGCCTGCGAGAAACTGAAAGTTCGGGCGTACGATGTCATCATCACGTACGAGGATGTCCCGGAGGATATCAACGGGATCGAGTTCGTCGTGGATATGAACGGGTTTGATTTCTTAAAATATCTCAAATCGCAGGGCATCCCGACACCGGTCATTCTCTATAGCAGGAAAGGTGCGTCCCGCCTCGCCCTGATGGAACTTGGGGGTGCAACGGAAATTGCCCTTTCCAAAGGGGAGGATACCCATGCGGCGATGGCCGGGCTGGTCACCCTCATCAAGGGCACCATGCTCCGGAAGAAAGCCGAGCGGGAACTGCGGGCACAGAACGAGCAACTGACGGCAATCCTCTCCGCGTCCCCCCTCGGGATCTTCCAGATGCGGGGCAGTGTCTTCGAATGGGTAAACCACCCCTTTGCCGCCATGCTCGGGTATGACGAACACGAACTCGTGGGGAAAAAGATCCAGAGCCTTTTTCGTGACCCCGAGGAATACGAGCAGGCTCTCCGCAGTCTCCAGGTCCGTCGCGACAGTGTCGGTCAGCCCTATGCCGAGTGCCGTCTCGTCCGGAAGGACGGGTTACCCCACCCCTGCCGGCTCCAGGTACGCCCGCTCGATCCCCGTGACATTACTCATGGCGGCACGTTCATTGTCACCGACATCGCGGAGAAGCAGGCGATTGCCGATGCCCTGAAGGCAAGCGAGGCACGGTACCGGGAGGTTCTCCAGAACTCCCAGAGCATCATCATCCGGATGGATACCCAGGGCAGGATCACGTTCTTCAACACGTATGCGCTGACATTTTTTGATTACGCGCCCGAAGATGTGCTCGGCAAGAATATTGTCGGCACGATCGTGCCGGAAAAAGGGCGCATCCAGCATGACCTCTCGATGATGGCAAACGACATCGGCTTTGCTGCCGAAGGGTATGCCGTCAACATCAGCGAGAACGTACGACGGAACGGCGACCGGGTCTGGATCGCGTGGATCAACAAGGCCATACGCGACGAGCAGGGACGTATCACGGAGATCCTCTGTATCGGGAACGACATCACCGACCGGAAGCGCGGGCCCGGCGAGATCCGGATCAGCACGGACACCTGGAAGGACCCGGTCATCAACGACACCGATGTGCGGGAGGATGTTTTCGATGCGGTCTTCCATATCTGTACCGAGATCTCCCTGGAAGGGCGTGAAGGAAAACCCGTGGGGACAACGTTTCTTATCGGGGACACCCGCCACGTGCTCGAGAAGTCCCGGCAGATCATCCTCAACCCGTTCGAGGGGCATCCCCCTGAGCTTCGGGTCGTCACCAACCCGGGCCTCAACGAGAACATCAAGGCACTCGCCCAGCTCGATGGTGCCTTTGTCATCACCGGTGACGGGTATGTCGAAGCCGTCGGCCGGTACATCACGGTCGATTCAAGCAGTGTCTCCCTCCCGCCCGGCATGGGCACCCGCCACAACTCCGTTGCCGCCATCACTTCCGTGACCAATGCCATTGGTATTGTTGTCTCGCAGAGCGGGGGAGGCATAACGGTCTTCAGGAATGGCCGGATCCTCAAGAAGATAACTCTCTAGGGCCAAAAAACCCTGAGATCCTGTGTTAGCACGAAAAGAGTTGTCGCGTCCTCCCAAATCCCGTGCAAGGGCAATGCGCACGCTGTTCACCCAATAACCGTGTAATGGATTCTGTCAGCAGAACGATCGCACCGAGACCCGGTTTTGGGGAGATTGTTAGGGAGATGCCCCTTATTCCCGGTTATTTATCCCGCAGACATTGCCCCGGTACTCTCTCCAGCAGAGATGCCGGCAGATATTGCCGACCGAACGGAACGCGTCCTCCAGCTCCGGGAAGTTCGGGATGTCGGCATCCCGCAGGATGCGCAGCGGGGTCTTCATAGAATCCCCGCCGATCATGCACCCCACCATCATCTTGTGCGTACTCTTTGAGAACCTCACGACCTCGTTCGAGACCCGGATCGGGTCCGAGATGGCGGAAGGAACGGCGATCACAAAACAGATGTCCCAGAGGTCCTGGTTCTTGATCATGATGTCGAACGTGCGGGCAAACCGGTCCGCCGATGCATCGCCAACCATGTCGATGGGGTTGCGCCGGTTCCAGTCAACCGGCAGGATGGCATCGAGTTCCTGTAAGATGGGTTCCGGGAACTCGACCATCTCGATTCCGTACCGCTCTGCATAGTCGGATGCAAGGACCCCGAACCCGCCGGCATTGGTGATAACGATCGCCCTGATCCCTCTTGGGTATCCTTCGGACGAGAGGAGCTGGGCGGTCTGGAATGCCTCGCGCATAGACCGGGCCGGGATGACGCCGGACTGCCAGAAACCGGCCATGTATACGTCGTGGCTGCCGGCAAGGGATCCGGTATGGGAGGCAGCAGCCATCTGGCCGATCCGTGAAGCACCGGATTTCACGGCAACGATCGGCTTCTTGCCCGTCACCTTGCGCACGATCTCCATGAACCGCCGGCCGTTCCGGATCTCCTCGATATACATGATGATAGCGCGGGTGTTGGGATCATCCCTCGCAAACTGGCAGAAGTCCTCGAACGAGAGGTCGGCCTGGTTCCCGACACTGATGATTGCCGAGAAGCCGATCTCCTCCGGGAGGCTCCAGTCCACGACAGTCGTGATAATGGCGCCGCTCTGGGAGATGAACGCGATCCGGCCGGGCTTGGGCGAGACCGGGTCGAACGTGGTATTGATACTCTGGAACGGCAGCATGAGCCCGAGGCAGTTCGGGCCGATAATGCGCGTGCCGTATTGTGCCGCGGTGGCGAGGATCTGCTCTTCCAGCAGAGCGCCGTCCCTGCCGCTCTCGCGAAAACCGCTGGAGATGATGATGACGAGCGGCACCCCCTTCTTCCCGCACTCTTCCATCACGGATGGGACGAGACGTGCAGGGACGACGATAACGGCAATATCCACCGGTTCTGGGATCGCTGCAATATCCGGGCATACGTCCCGGCCGAGTATCTTCTTGTGTTTGGGGTTGACGGGATACACCCTTCCCGGAAATGAGAGGAGGTTGCGCAGGATGGCATACCCGACCTTGGACGGCTCGGGGGACGCCCCGATAACGGCAATGGACCGGACGGCGAGCATGCTGGAAGGAAGGGGCCGGGCTGGCGCAACTTTTTGCGCTGTGCGGTCCGGGTCAACATAAATGCGGGCATCCACAACAGACGCGCCTTTCTCGTACAGGAAGACCGGGTTGATGTCGAACTCGACGATCTCATCATGGGCAAGAAAGAACTCCGCGATTATCCGGATCAGGGACATGAGGGTCTCCCGGTCCCGTGCAGGTTCGTTCCGGAACCCTTCGATGAGCCGGAACCCCCGGAGCTCGGCAAGCATTGCGGCGATATCATCATCCTGCACCGGTAGGACCCGGATCGATACGTCTTTTATCAGCTCGACAAGCGTACCCCCCATGCCGACCGTGATGATCTTGCCAAACGAGGGATCAACGCGCCCGCCGATGATGATCTCGAGCCCTTTCTTGAGCTGCTCAACAACAAGAACCCCGAGGATTTCAGCGTCCTTGTTGTATAACCGGACATTGGCAAGGATGGCCGTGTATGCCTGGCGTACATCATCTTCTGACCGGAGACCGACAATCACGCCGCCCGCATCGCTCTTGTGGACAACCTGGGGTGAGACGATCTTCAAAACAACAGGAAACCCGATTCCTGCTGCAGCGGTTGCCGCCTCTTCCGGTGAATGGGCCAGTGCATACGCGGGAACCGGGGCCCCGGCTGTTTTGAGCAGTTCATAGCCTTCTGCTTCTGAGATGAGGTGCTGTGCCATGCCGAATCCGTGCTCCACCAGATGATACATGCAGGAGATTTAAATGCATTGCGGCACTGGCCGGGTCTCACCGGTAGGAAAAGGTGGTGTTGTTGCGGAGGCATCCGGCAAGATCGGTAAGGACCGGCAGGAGTTCCCCTTCGTCACGGACCCGTGCGGCCATCTGTTCGGCAAGGCTGCCGTTCTCTATCCGTTCGTGGATAGCAGGGAGGTACTGTTTCTCTTCCGTGGTTGCATAGCGTTCCGCAAGCCGGTACAACCGGTGAAGGTCATCCCGGATCTCCGCGGTGCCGCTATGGATAACCGTCTCCGTCAGGGCAAGCAGTGCTTCCTGTTCTGTCTCTACGGGGAGCGACGGGCAGCGGATGAGCGGGCGGAGGAATGCGCAGACTGCCATGTCCGAATGGATGGATTCCTGTTCGTCAAGTGCTTTTATCTCAAGACATTTGCGGGAGAACCGGATGATGAGGCCACTCGAGTTCACCCATTCTTCGCACAGGATTCCGGCACCGCGGGAGCGGAGTTCTTGGAAAACCTCCTCCTGCACCGAGCGGTAGTCATCCACGGTCCGTATCCGCGGCGGGACGATCCTGTTACAGATGAGCGGGATCTCTTTCTGGTTCTCGCGGTAGTAGAGGAGGCGGTTGTCGCAGGAGCCGGTCAACCGGCTCTCGACCATGGGGGACGATGCAGTTACCGCGATGAGATAAGGGAGCAGGGAACGGACGCGGTTGTAGAGAGTTACGAGTTCCCGGTCGTTTTCGTAAGAGAGATTGACCTGGAGTGCCTGGATGTTCAGCCACCCGTGCTGGCGGATATCAAAGAGCCGGTCATAGGCTGCATAATATTCATGTTCATCATGGTCCCATACCGGAATGTCTTTGGGATTCGCGGTCGGGTGCATACCAAGACCAAGAAGGGTATACTGATGAGGGAACATGCAGTAAAACTTCTCAATGCCGCTGACCAGTTGCTGCTCCAGTGCACAAGGTTCACCCGCAGGGGCGCGGGGGACCAGTTCTATGACGGTCTTCTGGAGTTCCTTTCCCAGCGTAATGCTCCCAAAGGCGATCTCGTTCTCGTACCGGCCGCAGATGGACCGGATAATCCGGTCGGCAACCGGCAGCGGCGAGAACAGCGCATCATTGATCGAGAACTCGTGCTCGGTGCCGATCATGGCGTCTCGTCCCTGATGGGAATAGTTGCGACCAGATCGGTTTCCGGTTCCGGGATTGCTGATATGATCGCGATCTCCTCTCCAGGCAGCGCAGCGACAAGGCGCGTGATGTGGTCTACTGCCCGCTGGTACTGCTTCGCGTACATGCCGGCGTCTGCTTTCAGGTGCGTAACAAGCGGGCAGATGGACTCCTGCTTTAAGTAGATCTCGAGCGTTTTTCCGGTGACCGCGAACGTGAACGGGCCGGCCATGCAGGTCTCCGGCTTGACCGCATGGATCCGGCACCTCCCCGCGTCGAACATGGCGCACTCGCCGTTCTCTTTTGTCCGTATCCGCCGGTAACCGTCCGTCTCAATGCAGGAGGAATAATCGCCGGCAGCAAGGATGGTGCTGATACGCTCGCTGGAGAGCGGGGGGCAGGCACCATTGCAGCAATGGCCCCCGCATGCAGCGCAGATGGCCTCTGCCCGTAATGACCAGTCAGTATCCATGGTCTCCTCACGCGGGCAGCAGGTGGCCAACGATCTGCGCAAAACACCGGGGGTAACAGTCATCCTCGCCGCTCTCGATGGAGGGGTTGTCATTGACCTCGATGACACAGGCATCGCCATTGCTGTTCTTGATATCAACACCATAGAGGCCGTTCCCGATAGCCC
>DANA01000041.1:35214-42478 GCA_002508495.1 Methanoregula sp. UBA276 | reverse complement strand
CTCGATAGTGTACTCGTAGTGGGCATCGATGTAATCGAGGAGGGCGGGTGCCGGGGGCCCGGAGATCGGGGGGAGGTGCAGCTCCATCTCGATCCGCCGGATCCCGTCAAGTTCACCGGGCCGGATACCGTACTCTGCACCTTCGCAATCGCATTTTAAAAAATCACAGCCACCTGCCATCCCGACCAGTGCACCAAGGGTCCAGGTCGGCACGAGTGCCGACTCGTCGTCCCACCGGCATACGGCCGGCCTCCCGTCTCCAAGACCTGCTTCGATTATCCTGACATCCACCCCGTTCAGGCGGACATTGCCGGCAAGGATCACGGCAGTGACCGGTTCAACCGCGGTGACACAGTTGCTCATGCGTGCTGCCCGTATGCAGAACGCACCGGCGTTGGCACCGATATCGAGAACCCGGTCATCCGGCCGGATGTCGGAAAGACAGTACTCGGGCACCTCGAAGACCTGCCGGCAGGGGACGGGATGGACGCGGAACCGGACACCATCGTCCGATACATGAAGGGGCAGCCCGGACATTCACACTCCTGAATGGATTACCGGGCAGTTTTAATAAATGTCCCTGCCTTCTCATCGGCAGATGCCTGCCGCAGGTCCTCGCGGGTATTCATGACTACCGACCCGCGCCAGGCAACCGGTTCGCCAAGAGGCCGGCCCGCGATGAGGAGGAAACGCATGCCCTTTCCCGATGCGCGTGCCTGGACAGTAGTACCATGGGTGAAGAGGACAAGATCCCGGTTATGGACCCGGTATTCAGCCCCCGGATCGAAGGCCCCTTCGCCGCCAAAAACATAGGCAAATGCGGTATGGGCAGACGTGATGCCGTGGGAAAACGATGACCCGGGTTCCAGCGTGACGTCGAGGAAGAGCGGGTCGGATACAACCTTTTTTACCGGGCCGGTCACCCCGTCTACCGTCCCGCTGATGACACGGACCGTGCTCCCGGGCTGCGGGGATACTGAGGGGATCTTTGCACTGCGGATATGCTGGTACCGGGGTTTGGTCATCTTGTGTGCCCGCGGCAGGTTGATCCAGAGCTGGAACCCGCCCATCTTCCCATCGACCGGGCCGGGCATCTCCTGGTGGATGACACCGGACCCGGCAGTCATCCACTGGACATCGCCCCCGGTCAGTCTCCCCTTGTGCCCGATGCTGTCCTCGTGGTCAAGAGCCCCTTCCAGCATGTACGTAACGGTCTCGATCCCCCGGTGAGGGTGGTAGGGGAACCCGGCAAGGTAATCTTCCGGCCGCTGTGCCCGGAAATCATCGAGCATCAGGAACGGGTCGAACTGGGGCACCTCGTAATAGCCGAATGCCCGGTGGAGACGGACGCCTGCACCTTCGACGGTTGCGTAAGCAGAGAGGATGCGTTCGACCGTCCGGAGCTGTTTCATCATGAGACAACAGGACATGATTGCTCATTAAGATATGGGTCGATTTTGCGGACCGGCAGGTTATTGCATCCGGGGGACAACCTGAACAGGTACCTATGGACGCCGGTATCACGATTTCCCTCCGGGGGGCTATTCTTCGGCCGTGGTCTGAAGACGACATCTGCGGACTTGCCCGGGTTGCGAACGACCCAACTATTGCGGCAACGATGCGGGACGGGTTTCCTTCACCCTACACAACTGACGATGCCCGCCGGTTCATTGAGCTGGCGACCGGGTCAGCGCCCGGCCTTTTGCTTGCAATCGAGGTGGATGGCAACGTAGCCGGGGGGATCGGCATCCACCCCCTTACGGACGTGTACCGGAAGACTGCCGAGATCGGGTACTGGCTTGCCATGCCCCATCGGGGCAGGGGGATCGCAACCGCTGCAGTCGGGGCTCTGGTCCCGCTCGCATTTGCCCAATTCGACATTCACCGCATCCAGGCAGGAGTCTTTTCTAACAACCCGGCATCCATGCGGGTGCTGGAGAAGAACGGGTTCAATCGGGAGGCAGTGCACCAGAAGGCCGTCGTGAAAAACGGCATCGTCATGGACGAGGTGTTGTATGTCCAGATTAAAAAAGGGGAACTATGGGATCAGACCGGGACGACCCGGCTGCCATAGATCTCGTTGATCACGGTCCCGATTCCCATGTAGAGGGCGAGGCCACCGGCAATGATGCCCATGATGCCCGCAAGGGTATGCACCACGTGGATGCCGGAGAGGTTCGCCGCAACAAGGAGCACGACAAGCAGCACGACTGCGGCAAGCGTTACCTGGAGGACCCGGTGCATCCTGAGGCTGCAGATGAAGAGGCCGATGATCAGGATGCCCCATACCGCAAGGAATGCTGCTAGGTCAAGGGTTGTCGGCGCTGCTGCAAGGCCAAGCGCCGGCATGACCAGGATCGCGGCAAAGGAGATCCAGAAGAGGCCGAAGCTCCCAAACGTGACCATCCCGAATGTATTGTTCTTCTTCCACTCCATGAGGCCCACGATCAGCTGGGCAAGGCCGCCATAAAATACCGCCATGGCAATGATAGGGCTCGAAAGGGCAGTTACACCGGCGTTATGGATGCTCAAAAGGATAGTGGTCATCCCGAATGCACAGAGCCCGAGCGGTGCGGGGTTGGCAGTGTTGTCGATCATGAACAGGTTGTTCCTGCTCTTTTCTTCGATAGGTTCCATAGATATTCTCACAAATAATCATAATCTGGTGCAGAAAAGACACAACGACACAAGAAAAATCGTTGGTTACGCACCATAGGGTAAACATTGTGGTGCAGAATATTAAACGATTATCATCTGATCCTCGCCAGATCTCTTGGAAATGCACCACAAACGTACCTTTTTTTAGAGATGGTGCACCAGGATCCCGGAATATCCGGGCAATACAGGGGTTTTTCACGTGTGAGGAAACCCTCCCGGATCAGAACGCGGCCGGACAGCATCATACCATCCGGAGTGTCCCGTGCACTACCGGCACCCTATATATCCCATAAAAAAGAACCCGTATACCACGAGTGGATGGGACGTGGAAACCGTACGGATCGCCCTTTTGCAGCTGGAGATCTCGGGCAACCGGGCAGAGATGCTCATCCGGGCAAAAGAGAGGGTCATCGGGGCAGCAGCAGCCGGCGCACAGATCATCTGCCTGCCGGAGCTGTACCGGACACCCTATTTTCCCCAGCATACCGGCAGCGATGTGGCACCGTACGCAGAAACGGTGCCCGGGGAATCGACCGGCATCTTCTCCGCTGTCGCCCGCGATCACAACATTGTCATCATCGTCCCGCTCTTTGAACGGAGCCCTGACGGCAGGTTCCACAACACGGCAGTCGTGATCGATGCCGACGGGAGCATCCTCCCCCCGTACCGCAAGGTGCATATCCCGCAGGACCCCGGCTTTTCCGAGAAAGGATACTTCTACCCGGGCGATACCTACCGGGTGTACGGGACCCGGCACGGGACGATTGCCGTCCTCATCTGCTTTGACCAGTGGTATCCTGAAGCCGCACGGTGCGTTGCGCTTGAAGGTGCAGACATCATCTTCTACCCGACCACCATCGGGCAGCCGGGCGATCGCGATCCCGCTGAAGGGGACTGGCAGGGGGCCTGGGAGACCATCCAGAGGAGCCATGCGATAGCAAACAGCGTCCATGTCGCGGCAGTCAACCGCGTGGGAACAGAAGAGAGCATCCGGTTCTTCGGGGGATCGTTCGTCTGCGATGCGTTCGGCAACGTCCTAGCAAAAGCCGGGGATTCTGAAGAGGTGCTGGTCGCTGACCTCGACCTGTCCATGAACCGTGCCGTGCAGGACTCCTGGGGTTTTTTCCGCAACCGGCGGCCGGATACGTATGGCAGGATCGCGGAGGTTTTTTCGGGGAAGAGCGCGGTCTCGCCCGATCTCCGGGAGGGGGACACCCCGCAGAACCGCGGGTTCTGGATGCCCGCAGAATGGGAACCGCACGAGGCGGTCTGGATCGCGTGGCCGCATAACAAGCTGACCTTCCTGGACCTTCCTGCAGTCGAGAAAGCCTACTTTGATCTCATTGCAGGCCTCCACACATCCGAAAGGGTAGAGGTCTTTGTTCCGAGCGCAGTCGTCCACCGCAGGGTCAGGGCACGCCTCCGGGAGATGGGCGTTGACCTTGAGCGGGTTGCGCTGCATACCAATGACTATTCGGATGTCTGGATTCGCGACTATGGCCCGACATTTGTGGTCAACCGCGCCCTGCGGGAGGTTGCCATGGTCCGGTGGGAGTTCAATGCATGGGGTGGCAAGTACGAGAGCCAGATCGCTGACGGGAAGATCCCGCACCTCATGAACCGCTGGATGGACCTTGCCGTCTTTGAGCCGGGCATCGTGCTTGAAGGGGGCTCCATCGATGTGAACGGCAAAGGGACGGTGCTCACGACCAAAGCGTGCCTCCTCAACCCCAACCGGAACCCCCACCTGACTGAGGACGAGATTGAAGATCTCCTCAAACGATATCTCGGCATCGAGAAGGTCATCTGGCTCAACAACGGGATCGAAGGTGACGATACCGATGGCCATATCGATGACATTGCCCGGTTTGTCGGACCGTCGACCGTGGTCTGCGCGTACGAGTCGGACGAAACCGATGTCAATTATGGGGCACTCCGCGAGAACTACGAGATCCTCTGCCGGTCAACCGACCAGAACGGCACCCCGCTCAAAGTCATTCAATTGCCGATGCCGGCACCGGTGGAAGCGGACGGCATGCGGTACCCTGCCAGCTACACGAACTTCTATATCGGCAATACCGTCGTCATCGTCCCGCTCTTTGACGACCCCCATGACGATGAGGCGGTACGGATCCTTGAAGAACTCTTCCCGGACCGGATGGTCAATGGGATCAATGCCCGTGCGATGGTCGAAGGGTACGGGACGTTCCACTGCGCAACCCAGCAGCAGCCCAGGAAATAGCCAGATCCTCTTTCAGGCACAGGTACCAGACACTGCCGGGTCGCAGGGGACGGGTTTGTCGGTTGGCATGATACTGACCCAGCTTTTGGGGATATCCTCCTCAAGCGCTGCCTTTATCCGGTTGATGCTCTCCTGCACCTCCCCCATCGGTTTTTGGGAATCGAATGCAAGGAAGATTTCGATATAGACGTTGCTGCCCGAACGCCGCGAGCGCACGCCGTGCAGGGCGGAGTACTCGTTGAAGAATTCGGCAAGGTGCTGCACGATGACCATCTGGAGTTCCTCGTCCAGCGTCTTGTCCAGAAGATCCGGAAGCGAGAGGGTGATGACCCGGTAGCCGGAGAAGAAGAGGAAGCCGGCAATCACAAAGGATGCCAGCGGGTCGATGTAGAGCGACCAGGAAAAATGCGCAAAGATCACGCTGGCAAGGAGTGCGGCGAGCACAGAAGCATCCGAGAATGCCTTGGTCCGGAAGAGCCGCCACTGTGAGTCCAGAATCGGCGAGGGCTCCTTCTGCCAGAGCCGGAAGTTCCGGAACCAGAGCCACGAGTTGGCCCCGACCCCGACGACCATCAGGAAGATCCCGAGCAGGACACCGGTGTGGACCAGGCCTTCGGGATGGACGATACGGTAGATGGCCGTGCCAAAGACAAGCAGGAGCGAGATGAGCATGACCCCGCCGGTGATGACGGAGGTGATGGTTTCGAACTTTCCCATCCCGTAATCATATTTTCCAACACCGCCACGGGCCATCTTGCGGATGGTCAGGTAGGCAAAGAAGGTGGCAAGGATCTCGTTTGCGCATTTTACGGCATCGGCGAAGAGGACGATCGAGCCGGAGAGGACCGCGGCGACAATGTCGGGGATCCAGAGAACGAGATCCACCACAAGGCTGGTTAAGACCGTCCGCTCCCGTGTCCTGTACGACCCCCCGACGTATCCCCGACCAGACGGTGCATGTGCCATGATGTATGCTGTGGATCAGTTCTTGCGCTGCATGATTAAAAAGAGGAAGGTTGCCGAAAGGTCCAGCGCATTTCCACAAGAGAAAATGATACAGCAGGTCAGGGTTTTTTTAGAGAGGAAACGCAACATAGATCACTGCAACAGGCTTTTGTTCCGGCCCGCAACACACCGCGGGTTTTGCCGCACAACCAGTTCCTGCTGATACCCATGGACACGCAATCTGCCACGTACCTCTGCCACCGCCTTGAGCGCTATGCCCGGGCGGTTGCCGAAACAAAAACCCATTTTTCCAGGATCACGCCGCTGGGAAAATACCCCGCATCAGCCCCGTATTTTGAGCGGTGCGGGATCCGGGAACTCTTCGATGCACTGGATAGCGACAGCGCGAAAAAAGCAACCCTCATGGCTGTGTTCCAGGCAGCCGGGCATGAACTCACCTGCCTTGAACGTGAGCGGGGATCAGCGTACCGGTGCCTGCTGCACGCGGAACTCCGGGCCCGCCTCGACGTGTATACTGCTGCTGTCTGCCATGCAAACCTCGGGTGCCCGCAGGCTTTGCTCGGGCACGACACGGTAAGCCGCGACCGGATCGTCGTCCTTATCCAAGAACTAGAAAAAACCCACGATGTTACCGGGGCAAAAGACCTTCTCCATACACTGGATGCCTGCCTCCTGCCACCGGGCAGGGAACCTGCGCGGGATCTCGCAAGCAGCCGCCTGCATGACGAATCAGACATACTTCTCTTTGGCCGCAATGACGGGATCGAAGGGTAATGTATTTTTCTGCAGGGACAAAACTCGCCCCCGCATACCGTATCCCGTTCACGTTACCCGGATGATAACCAGGGTTATATCGTCGGACTGGGGCGCACTCCCCGCAAAGGAGCGGATCTCTCCAATAATAGTGTCGGCTATCTCCTGCACGGGCCGGGCATGGTGACGGCTGACGCAGGAGAGCAGCCGGTCCTCACCGAAGAACGCATCGTTTTCATTGAAGGCCTCGGTAACCCCGTCGGTATAGAGGACGAGGAGGTCGCCGGGCCGGAGTTCCAGTGTAGACGCGTCGATGTTCACCTCGGGCACTACCCCGAGCGCGATGCCCTTCTCCCCCCCCAGCCAGCTGCCGGCCTCGCCGTCACGGAAGAGGAGCGGGGGGTTATGCCCGGCATTGACATAGGCAAACGTCTTTTTTTCCGGGTCAAGGATCCCGAAGAAGACGGTGATGAACATGCTCGACCTGCCGTCACCGTAGATGAGACGGTTGGCGTTTCGGATAATGCCGGAAGGGTCGGGTGCAGCACTGCCGCTGGCTTGCAGGATGGTGCGGGAGAGTGCCATGAAGAGCGCGGCACTGACGCCTTTGCCTGAAACATCGGCAATGACAAACCCAAGGTTTCC
>DANA01000041.1:18284-35187 GCA_002508495.1 Methanoregula sp. UBA276 | reverse complement strand
GGGACCGATTCCGGGAGGAAACTCTCCTGGATCTCCTTTGCGATCTCCAGTTCTTTGGTGTACCGTTCCTTCTCTGCCGTGGTCCGCCGGAGGTTCGCGATATTGTCCTTTAAGTCAGCAGCCATCTGGTTGAAGGAGGCGGCAAGCGCTTCGAACTCGTCACCGGAATGGATGTCGAGCCGGAAATCGAGGTCGCCGCGCCCGATGACCGTTGTTCCTTCCCGCAGTGCATCGACCGGGCGGGTGATGATACGGGCAAGGTAGTACGAGAGGAGGAACACGATGAGGAGGAGGAGGACGCAGAGCCCGGCAAAGATGGTATGGAGGCGTTCGGTGTATTCGGCGATCCGTGCGCTGGTCGCGTCCGTTGCCCGGGCGATCTGGCCCCCGGTGGCGGCAATCGGGGCAACGACTTCGCTGGCAGGCATCAGAAATGCATAACTCCATCCAAGCGACCTGACGGGGGCATAGGCAACAACCGTATCCGTCCCGTCAATCGTCACCCGTTCAATACCGGTCAGGCCGGCGGTCATGTTCCCGACAACAGGGGCAAATCCGTTACCGGGACCCGTGAGGACTGTTGCATCATTGACCGGCAACCCGGCAAGCGAACTGTCGTTACCTCTGCCCGGGCGGTTGAGAACCGCCCCCCGGCTGTCCACCAGGAGAGAAGACCCCTTCCCGCCCAGCGTCAGGCTGGTATACGTGTCGAGCTGGTCGATGGTGACATCGGATGCTACCACCCAGGTACCATATTTTGTCCTGACTGCCTGTGCGCAGGTAAGGATCATCCCGTGGCCCGATGCATCCGGGTACGGTTCGGTCCAGACCGGGCCTTCCGCGAGGACTGCTCCGGTAAACCACGCCCGTTTACGGAAATCGAAGTCCGGCGCGATCTCCTGCTCCCACGGGTACGCCCGCAGGATGCCGGACTCCGTCACGACATAGACGGATGCAAGGTCGCCATCCGTCCGGTATACAGCAGCCAGCATATCGTCCATACCGGCGAGGGCTTGGTATTCCTCGCCCGCAGGGGGAACCGTTGCACCGGGGGCCAGCATGACAACAGTCGCGGCAAGAGGATCCGCGGGGGGTTCGGTAACCGGATATGCCCGTATACCAGGTACATACGCGGGATTGTTCTGGACCGAGAGGGCATGGGCAGCAAGGATATTGAGTTCAGCTTCTGAAGACCAGAAGATCTCATCGATCAACTCTGCCTGCCCCTTAGCTACCCGCAAAAGGTACTCTTCCGTTGCCGCATAGAGTGCTGCGGTGCTGTCACGGATGGCTTCCTTTCCAAGAAGGGCACTGCTCTCGGTTGCTGCGTTTCCCATCTCGCTGATGGTGTACTCTGCGGCTAACCCCGTGACCAGCAGGCAGATGAGCGAAAGTGCCAGGAAGATTGTGAGGACCTTCATCCGCACGTTGAGGTGGGGCAGGGGAGGAAGACGCAGGTTCACGAGGTTTTTCTCCTTTATGGGGTTTCAGGGGTATTTTTAAACGGTTATCCGGCAGGCACGGGTGCAGGGACTGTAGCGCTCCTGCCGCCCATGGCATACCGGGTTACTGCATAATGCATACGGTTGATACCGTATGCGATCTCATCGCTACCGGAGATCTCCTGTTCTTTGGCCAGGATGGGATTCATCACGATACAACGGTTCGCCAGCACCGGTTCGTGTCAGGCGCGGACGTATGGGGCCGGCACCTGCCTGATGCTACGTGATGCAGGATGCGATAAATACCTTGACGTTCGTTATGCGGCGTTCGGGCGGAGCCCGGGACTGCATCGCGGGGGGGCATTCTCTTCCGGATTGACTTTTTTTGGACTGATCGTGTTGATGATGCCGGTGATCCGGAGGGGTTTGTTGTCCGGGTCCCGCTCAATGATCTTTCCCCGGATCGCGACCTGTTTCCACTGCCCGTCTTTTGCAGCAAGCCGGAACTCGCACGAGAAGAGGGGTGTTTCGCCCGCCAGGTGCCGGGAATACGCCCGGACGATAGCGGGCAGATCGACGGGATGTATCATCTTCGCGGCGGTTGCCGTGGTGATATGCAAGAGATCGCCCTCACCATACCCGAGGGTCTGGCAGGCCCATTGGTGAATATCGTGGATTTCCCCGTTACGCAGGTCCACGTCCCAGATCCCGCTCTCGCCGGCACTCAGGGCAAGGGCAAGACGTTCGCGGCTCAAAAAGAGCTTCTGTGCTTCCCGCTTTCGCCCGGTCAGGTCGACAATGACCCCCCGTATGCCGGCCGGATTGCAGGTTGTGGGATCGGTAACCGGCCCGCCGATGACCAGTGCCGGGAAGATGCTGCCATCTTCTCTCTTGAGCAGGTACTCCTGCCCGCTGCCATGTTTCCCAGCTGCTGCATTCCGGATATCGGCCTTTGCCCGCTCCTGGTCTATCGGGGCGATATAATCCATGACGCATATCCCCCCGGCCAGGTCACTTTCAGCAATACCGAAGATCTTTTGGCAGAGGCGGTTTGAAAACGTCAGGTTGCCATCAAGGTCCGACTGGAAGACGCCAACCGGAACCATCTCCGCAAGTCCTGCATTCATCTCCCGGGACCGGTCGAGCGCCTGCCGGACTTCATAGGAGGCGGTGATATCCCGGAACGACGCAATGGCGCCGGAGACTGCGCCGGTTGTATCGTAAAGCGGCCCCGCCGCAATCCAGAGGTTGGCCCCGCAACCATCGTTGAAATGGGGAATGAAGACCTCGGAGATGATCTTCTCCCCCTCCCGTACAAAATAGCGGTAGCGGTTGTCAGGGACCGGGCCGTCCCCGAGTACAAGGTCTGCGGCGATCGGGCATTTTTCATGATAGAATGGCAGGGAATATTCGTAATCTCCATGGCCGAGAATATCCTCGGCCCGGATGCCGGTCATCCCTTCCATTGCCTTGTTCCATGCAATGACCCGGCCCTCAATGTCCCGGACAAACGTGGCATCGGGCAAAAAGTTGATGATGTCGGTCATCTGCCGGCGGGAATGCTCCAGATCGTTGAACATCCTCCGCCGTTCGATAGCCCGCAAAATCTTGTGCCGGAGTTCGGCTATCATGCCTTTCATATCCTGGCCTTTCTGGATATAGAAATCTGCGCCGGAGTCGACTGCTTCGATGACCACTTCCTCCCGGCCCTTGCCAGTGAAGATGAGGAATGGCATGCTGCCGTGGTTCAGGCGGACTTCCTTTAAAAATGCAATCCCGTCCATGACGGGCATGTCATAGTCCGAGACGATGGCATCGTAGGATCGGGTCCGCATCTTCTCCAGTGCTTCAGGGGCGGACGATGACGTGTCGACAGTAAAGTCCCCGCTCTTCTCAAGGTAGATCTTGTTTACCGCAAGAAGAACCTCTTCATCGTCAACATACAGGATGGAGTACATAAAAAGACCTCAGGGAGAAGACCAGGAAAGATACCTTACAGGGGCATTGACACCACTATGGACAGATCATGCAGAATTTTTTCGTTAAGTACTGTTGAGAGAAAACCCTTTATATGCCCTTTGATTTTTTGCCGGAGGGGCCTTGCCGCGGATAAGGGCAATAATCGGAGGGATTCCCCGTTGAGACCATGAATTCCCATTATTCGGAAATGAAAAATTAATATGTTCATAGTGAATCCGGTTGGGACCCGCGCAGGAACGGGGTAACCGGATTCGATTGCATTCTCCCGAACCGCTCGAAGAAGATCAATGGGCAGGCAGGGGCATTCCCTGTCAGGTAAGAGGTGCGTGCAGGGTTGCCGCTGTGCTGAACTGCCACTGAGTGCAATGTTCCGGCGCTTCGAAGGAATGCGGCAGAACGGAAATGGGACGCCCGTAAATGCCAGGGACTGTTTTTCAAAGAGAGAGCCGGGAATGGGGGATCGGGTTGTTCAAAGGGGGCAGTGTTGGGCAATCATTTCGGGTTTTTCCGGGTAAAAACAGGATGAATGAGATACCGCTCTCACGTCTTCCGGTACTCTTTTCCGATTGCGAATGCCCTGCCGGCCGGTGCACCGACCTTCCAGTAGGCTGACTGTGCATACACAATCGGGTCCGTCTTTACCGTGTCTGGTTTACCATCAACAACGCAGGACGCATCGGCATGGACCTCCACGACTTCCCCGATGATGAGCAGGTGGCTGCCGCAGTCCACGGACCTAAAGAGTTTGCATTCGATGCTGACCGGGCACTCTGCTGCCATCGGTGCGGTCCCGAGTTTTCCAAAGAACGTGGTCCATACCGTGGACTTGTCCTCCTTTGAACCCGAGACGATCCCGCAATAGTCAGCGCCGACAACGTCACCGGTTGAGGGCACGTTCAGGCTGAATGTCTTGTTCTCCTGTATCCCTTCTGCCGTGTAGCGGGTCTTGTTAATCGCAACGCAAACCATGGGCGGCGCCATGCAGGCAACGGTTGCCCAGGCGGCGGTCATGTAGTTGGGCTTTCCTTTCACGTTCGCACCCACGAGCAGAGTCGGCATGACACTCATGTAGGGCATTGCGCCAAGGGTAATCTTCTCCATGATAAATCTCCAAAAACTGGTTGGAAGAGGAGGGTGTTAAGCATATGCCTGCGGGGAGCGCCGTGATGGCGAAGGGATATCCGGCCGCCCGTTCCTGTGCCCCTTCCTGATGGGGTGAACGGACCGCCTTCAGAACCTGGGAACTAACCATTTTTTCCTGATTTTTCCCTCCCCGGGTGTATCCATCATTTGCCGTATTGGCTTTACGGAATGTGCAATTTAAAGGGGAAAAACAACAGCCTTTTTGTCCAAAGCCCGAATATATTCTCCCACAACAATATGCAGTTTTTGACCGACCGGGAACAGCAGGAGTGGCGGGCGTATGCAGAAGAGATCCTGGTCACGGCTCCCGGTCCGGAAACGTATGACCGGAAGATCCGGCATGTCCTGCTGCCGGCATTCCACTTTTACGTCGCTACCTTCCTTGCAGCGAAGGGTCAGGGCAGCAAGGCAAGAAAATGGGCGGAATTTGCAGTCCTTTCTGAAAAAGACGGTATTTTCGGGATTGCATTCCTCATCGGTTTCTTCGAGCGGTACCAGAACCAACTGACCCGGCCGGCAACGGTCTTTGAGGACCCAAAGCCGTTCATCCACTTCACCACGGTGCCGCTCATGCAGGAAGCACGCAGCCGGTTCATACGTGAGTGCGGGGCATCACTCCCGCTCTTTGACCAACCGGTGCGGTTCATGGATATCGGGTGCGGGAACGGGACACTTACAGTGGCATTTTTAAAAAACCTGGTGAGGACAAACAAGATCCCCGGCATCGGCGAGATCCTCCTCATCGACCCCTCCCCCGCGATGGTAAATCTTGCAAAAAAGACCGTCAGCGAAGCGTTTCCCGATGTCAGGATCACGGTGGAGAGCTGCCGGATCCAGGACTGCACGGATAGGATAAACCGGAAATTCGATATCGCGCTGAGCTCGCTTGCCTACCATCACATGCCGGTTGAGGAAAAACGTATCCACCTTGCCCAGCTCCGTCCCTGGATCGACCACTTCCTCCTCTTTGAGATGGACGCCGACATCGACACCCCCGAATGCTTCTCCCCGGCCCTTGCCCTTGCCGTGTACCAGGCATACGGCCGGATCTTCGACCGTATCTATGCGCACGATGCATCGATCGCGGTGGTGAACGAGTGCATTGACTCGTTTTTGATGTCCGAGGTCGTCTCCATCCTCACGGAACCACGGGGCGAGCGCAGCGACTACCACATGCTGCGGGAGCAGTGGATCTCCCTGTTTGATGAAACGCTCGGCACGGAATTTACAAGGAAAAACGATGTCTCC
Source organism: Methanoregula sp. UBA276 (assembly GCA_002508495.1). Taxonomy (GTDB): domain Archaea; phylum Halobacteriota; class Methanomicrobia; order Methanomicrobiales; family Methanospirillaceae; genus Methanoregula. The sequence continues at coordinate 29,374 of DANA01000041.1, read as the reverse complement.
TGTTATGCTGACGAGTACCTCTCGCTCATCGGGTTGCATTACGGGAGGACGGGGTGAGGGGGATCTGGTGTCTCGGACAGATGGACTTCATCGCAATGGGTATTTTGGGGGGTGGCCAGCCCTCATCGACGTCGTAATCAAAATTCAGATTTACCCACACAAATCAGCGAAGAGCTAAAAAAATGTTACCTGTGGATCCGCAGTGCGCAAAGAAGGCCGGCTGTCCCGACACCGGCAAGGACCATGAGCGGGCTCACTGGGGACTGGTTAGCAACCGGTGTTGCCGTTGTTGGTAGTGGGGCGGCAGCCTCAGCTGACGGAACAGCGTGATCTGCCGGGGGTGCGATTGTATGGGTTGGGTCGGTCTGAATAGTACTGACTACCTGTAGGGGCTCCGGAAGTTCATCCGGATGTAGCTCGAGTTTCAGGAGCGTATATACCGGGTTTACATCTCCCTTCTTTTCCAGTTTCAGGTATTGGATCAATTCCGTTCCATTCTGCGTTTTCTGGACGATCATATAATTCCCGTCAGTCAGGTTCTGTGCCCCAGTAATAAAGGTATGCCGGCCATAATCATTAATTCCCATATAGTGAGTGGGCAGGGGCACTAACCATCTGGATTCACCCGATTCAATCAATTTACAGAACAGGACATTGGTTGTGATACCTTTGTCTTCCATGTTCAACTCCGCTGCACCGACCGTACCAATGAATGCAAGAAGGACCATCATCACGGTAATCAGGAGGGATGCTTTCTTGATCATGATCCGCTGCCTCCCAGACTGATACCACCAGGACCAAATGCATTCATAATGTCCGCTGCTTCATATTCGACACCGTTTGCCATATTATTCACGATGGTCAGCAAGGTATTGGCTCTGGCAGTATATTCCTCATCAGAATAGGTTTCACGATCAAGTTCTGCAGCGGCCGGATCAATACCTCTTGATAGATAATCCAATATCTGCAAAGGCGTCAATCCTACCTCAGTCTTGTGAGACGATGCAGATATTACATTTTCCACTAATTTTGGATCATCCCCGGCATTTTCAATGAGGGGAATAAGACCAGCAAGTAAGGCTTGTTGTTGCTCATCCGTCATGTGCGCGCCCATAAGGCTGACCATCATAAGAATCTGTAGTTTTGCAAGACCCCATTTTGATGGCTCATAGACCTCGTTTTCGTCCTGTGGTACCTCGTTTTCAGGAGACATAACAAATACTACACCGGAAACTGCAGACGGGGAATTTGGGATAACGGTTTCATACAAATATACGTTTTGTCCGTTTATTTCGTAAACCGGCCAGAGCTGTTTCCAGTTACTGTATTGCGTAACACCCCCGCCCCACGTATTATCACCACTTCCGGCAGCACTGGAGGAACTGCTGCTGCTACTGGAACCGCCACTGCTGCTAGCCGCAGCCATACCGACAAGGAACAGACTCACGAGCACTCCCGCCACAACCAGACAGTAAACCGACCGGCTCATCCTACGGTCAAATACATCCCGATTCATACTTTTTCTTAAATATGAACTGGTATTTATCAGTTGTCAATTGAATCTGTTTTGGGACGATTTTCTAAAACAGGAGCAGAAATCGGCCTTTTGCCCATCTGCCGCATATCAGGGCAAAGATTTCCAATCCGCGGCCTGCCTGAAAGTATGACCAGCCCACAGAAACGTGCGATTCCTGCGTCATGCAGGATTCCCGGTATACGGCAGCAGGGGGAGGGCAGCATCAACCCGCGCGCACCATTCAATAAAAGGGGTCCTTGGTATTTTGTAGGGGTATGATAAACGATATATTCAGTTGTTTTCGCATCCCCAGAACCGCTGTCGGGGTGTACTGACGGGGTTAGCGAAGTTCATCGTAAGGGGGGATTTGGGAGTGTCAGTTGCCATCAACGCCGTTATCGGAATTCAGGTTTGCCCACACAAATCAATGAAGAGCTATTAAAAAACATTCAGCAAAGACATTGGTACGAGTCGTCCCCCAACGGTACGGTTGAAAAAAAAGAGAGGCAGGATCAGACCCGCGACCAGTTCAGGTCTGCCCTAACATCAGTACACATCATACCAGGTATTGGCACTCATGGCACCCGGGACCGTTCCCGTTATCGTTACCGGTGCACCAAGTGCGGGCTTCACTTCAACCATGAATTTGTCGCTCAGGCCCATCTCCGCCGGAGTAAAGCCGGTCGTGATGGTCACCAGCACCATCTCCCGGGGCTCGAGAAACCCGCCATGCTCGGAATGGCCGGACCCGTCCACGATCTTGACCCAGGTATAGGTAACATCATCGGCAGTATAGGTTGTCATCTTGTCCGTTGTCGAGAGCGTATACCCGAAAGCGGCCATGTCGGTTCCGGTACCGGATGCTGCGAGCTGGAGGAAGAATGATACTTGTTCGACCCCGGTACCGGTCGCGTCCGCCTGGAGGCTGGTCTGTCCTGACTGCTGCACTGCGGCAGTTGCCTGCCGGATCCCGGAATGCACGGTCTCCTGTGCCTTCTCCGTGGTCATGAACCCGGCGCCGAGCACAACATACGCAAACACTGCCGCGACAACTACGAACGCGACAAGCACGATCGCCGCCTCAAGGCCGGTGAATGCCTCTTCATCTGGTCTGAAAATCCTCATACGATCCACCCGTTCCCATGATAACTGGTCTTTGGTGACGCTACTATGTGGATTGTAGTGTTATACTATTTATAATTTTGTTAAATTTGGACAGGTGAATTCCATCATTTGATTAAAATTTTCTTACATTCATCTGCAAATCACCTGCGGTTTGGCATTATTATAAAAAATCTTTGGATCGCTCGCATAAACCGACCTGCACCAGATCCCGCAAATACCGGGCCGGCCGCATCAGCGAACCGCTTGAGGATCTCCAGCCTTTGCTGAGCCTTTGATATAATGGCAGGACCAAGGAAGTCTGTACAGGAAATGGCGGTAACTCTGGTCCTCAATCCGGGGATACCGGCATTTGACACACTACGAGCATACGAAGGAGACGTACCATTGCGGTATCGAAAACTTGGCCCGACTTTTATCCTCCGCCTTGACCGGGGCGAGGAGATCGTGAGCACACTGAAGGATTTCTGCAAAGAGCAGGCCATCTGCATTGGCACGGTGCAGGGCATCGGTGCGGTCGACAATGCGGTGATCGGGATCTTTGCTGCCAGAACAAAGGAGTATCACACGACAACGCTCTCGGGCGACCACGAGATAACCTCGCTTGCCGGCAGCATCACGACCATGGACAACAAACCGTACCTGCACCTCCACATCACGCTCACCGATGCAACGTACCTCGCGTTCGGCGGCCACCTGACCAGTGCCGTGGTCAGCGGCACCTGCGAGGTATTCATCCATACCTTCGATGACCGCCTCGGCCGCAGGTTCGATGCTGATACTGGGCTCAACGTCTTCGATCTTTAGGTCCCCTGCACAACATTTTTGTTGTTATCCGGTAACCCTGAGATCACCGGAGAAGGAGAGCCCCGATGGTTACAACCACAACAATTGCAAACGGCACGGTAATCACCCTGCTGCCGGAGCGTTTTGCTCTTGACCAGATCCCTTTCGTGGAGCATGAACTCCTCCCATTCCTTATAAAAAACCCGGAGCGGGTTCTCTTTGACCTGTCCCGGACCGATTACATTTCCAGTGCCGGTATGCGGGTGATGCTTGGCGTACTCCGGACTGTCACGGATACGGGTGGCAGGGTTGCCGTATGTTCCCTCAAATCCACAGTCATGCAGGTCTTCATCATCGCGGGATTTGACCGGGTCTTTCCGGTGTACGCAACACGGGAGGAGGCGTTCCGGTACCTGGAAGGCCCACGGGAATAGTAGCCCGTAACTTCAGGTGAAACGGGGGAGGGCCGAAAAAGCCGGCTGGCACAAAAAAGAGCCTTTTTCTTCACCAGCACAGCACACTATTGCAGGAAAACATCCCATGTCCGAGATAAAAATCCCACCAAACGAGGCCATCAGCATGCTGAATGGCCGGCTCGATGCGATAACTGAGCTGAGCAAAAAAGGCTGTGACAAAGGGTACTACGAGCTTTTGCGCTGGTGTTCGAAGACCTGGAACGTAATTGACGAGATCTATGGGCCCGGCAACTTCCGTGCAGAGGAGATCCGGCAGATTGGCGTCCCGCCGTGCTCCTGCGCCAAGCAAGGTGGCACCCCCCTGCAAATGGAGGTTTACTCCGCCCAGTTGCAGAAATATATCAGCGAAATTGAGGCGGGATCTCCGGTAAACCAATAAGGGCGGGCAGATACCATCTCACCAGCAACCAGGTCACCTGCAGGGTAACGATTTACGGATAGTCCCTCTTTTTTTGCCGACAGGAAACCGCACATTCTTTCCTGCCCGCAGGGACACACGGAATAGCGGGATGGGCCGGACAGTTCCGGGCCTGTTTTTCCTTCAGCAGGTGCCGCGATCTTCCGTGAAACAGTTACGCCCGAAAAGTCAATCCTCAATCAGGGACGGGGGGCTGCCCGCGCTGATACGACCAGCAACCAGTTTTTTTATCTGCACAACACCAAAACTGGGAGAGCATCATGACGTACCTTGACTGGGGCTGCGAACCATTGCGGGAGGAGTGCCAGTCCTGCCTCGATGCCATCTGCTCCGCGTGCGTTGACGAGTTCAAGAAGCGAGGGGGATGCACGGGAACGGAGGACGGGGAAGACTCGTTTGGGGATCTGCCGGAACCGGACTGCGACCGGTGCGAGCTTGAGAAAAAGCCCGGCTGTGCGTCCTGCGAGATCATCCTTGCGGTGTGCCGGAACTGCAGCAACAGGGAAACCTGCGAATACCGGATATGCTGAGTATCATTTTTTCGGAGGCGAATCCGGTAATGGTATAGCAGTAAGATTCCCGACCGGATCAGGACCGGATAATCTGCTGCTCGAACGTCACTTCCCCGCACTCCACGAACATCGCGGAGATGGGGCAGAGGCGGGTGATCGTCTGGTCAATAATGTCATGTACCACCGCGTCGTCTGCATCGGCTTTGAGCGTTATCTTCAGGTGGACATGGTCGAAGAACGCCGGCATGGTCTTCACCCGGGTACCATGGAACGCAATGTTCAGCTCGTCCGGCACGATTCCCCGGTCGCCCAGCGCTAAGATAATCTTCACGCCAACGCACCCGCACATCGAGCCGACCAGGTACTGGATGGGGTTGGCGAATGTTCCGTGCCCGCCCATGCCGACCGGGGCTTCCATCGGGAATTCTATTCCGGAGGATGTGATGCCGGTGAACTGCCCGTCGCCATGGTAGGTAACCGTCAGGTCGACCGGTTTCCATTCTTTGCGCGATTCCGGCCAGGGGATCTCTGTAATCATGGGGTACTGGTTGTTTTTTTTTACTTAATTATGCACGCAGGCGGGGATGGCGATGGGGAGGCCGGAAGGGGAAAATTTCGTGAGGAGGTGGCAACCCGGGACATACTTCCGGGGTCTCCGACGGTGAAAGACCCGACCCGGAACCGTATCTCCATCAAGGAATGCGCCCGGTTCAGCCTCAGTCCCTTCCTGGAGCAAGATCACAGGATTTTCCACTGAAAAAAGATCCCCCGGATTTCACCCCCCATGATCTGATTCAGATTTTCTCCCACAACGGGCCCCGGAGGGGCGTAATTTTCCAGGACTTAAGACGGGTTGTGCAGTTTTTGCGCATTTTCACGGGCCGCTAAAGAGCACGGTTTTTTTCGCCTAAAACTGGCTCTTTTGCCAAAAAACGCATGTTAACGCGGAATCGTTCACTGGTGTTGGCACCGCTTCCAGTGCCGAATTTTTCGCACCAAAGCCGCCCGGGACCTCTCCGTCGGAGAATGGATCGTGGGGGAGGGACGTTCCTCCCCCCTTCCTTTCTTAATAAAGGGAATTACCCGGTATACCAGAGATCCCGGCTTCAGTTCTTCGCGTGCGGGTTCACGTACCCGTCCGGGTCCCAGAACCCGATCTCGGCGACCGCGAGGTCGATGACCCGGAGCCGACGGAAGGTCCGCTCATGCTGGGTGCGGAGCCAGATCTCGCGGGGCATCCATTTCGGGAACGGCAGCTTACGGACTTCACGGAGATCGTCGGCCAGCAGATCTTCGTAGAAGCAGTCCGGGTCGATATGGTTCCGCACCACCCGGACCTTTAAGAGAAACGCGTAACCAGCCTTGAAGAGCTGGAGGTCGTACCCGAGATCCAGGTTGTCCGTGTTCTCCTGCCAGCGATAGCCCATCTTCTCTGCAAACTTTTTTGCATCGCGGATGGCTGCGTGGGGTCGGTGGCCGCGGGGCATTCCTGTACGGTTGTTGCCGGGGGGTTGAAGGGTTTGTGGTCAAGCAGAAAAACTGTGATGCGATGGAGAGGAGGGGGGGTACGAAAAACTCCACGCCCGGGTTTTGTGCTTGCGGATTGCCGTACTCATTTCCCGATCCGGAACCTTGCAAAGCGAGAACCCGACGAAGCGGCCGGGAGACCCCGAAGGGGTGGTGGGCTCCCTAACATCGATGGCGCGGTGGAGTTTGACAATGTCCGGCCTGACTTCGCGGTAATAGAAAGGCGAAACATCTTAGGAATTTTTTTCAAAGATTCCCCAGAAGAAAAGGGCGGTTCCTAAAACCCAGATCCCGATAATCATCGTTATTCCATCTGAACCCGCCAACCCGATTATTGAGAAGATAAAACCCATGATCAGTTTCGGATTTGAGAAATTGATTGAAATTTTTTTCCTTATGAGGAAAAAGGCTGTTGATCCAAACAGAATTGATGTAAGTAAATACTGGCTTCCATTGATGATTGCAGTATCAAAAATAATCATCACAAGGCCGACAATGAAGAAAATTACTGCAACCAGGGAGTACAAAAAAATCCACATCTTTGTAAAACCGGTTTTCTGCTCCATTGATTAAATCTTATAAACCTGCCCTGAAAAACGTATGTTCTCCGGTGCGGGGGTCGTGGTGAGCCGGCCACGAGGATATCGGCACCGGCCCTGAAATCGTCCCAAGCCAGCCGGGCCCATCCCGGCATAAAAAAAAAGAGTTCACCCATTCAGCGGCGACTCATCCATGCCAAGGAAATAGAGGGCATTCTCCCCGTACTCGACCGGGGCATAGTGCAACCCGACATGCGGGAGTCCCTTGAACCGCACGAGCCATGAGCCGTTGATCTGACCGGCCATCCGGACCGTTACCGCTTCGGGCGTCAGGACGTCATCGGTGCCCACGACAAGCATGACATCCTTGTCGATCGCGGAGAGATTGTCCCATGAGCCGCCCCACGCAAGGTTTGCCTGCGCTTCCTCGCGGACGCCCGCCGTCTGCGTGGGATCGGTTGCAGATTCGTTAATGATGGTGAACAGGAGTTTTGTCTCGGGGACCCGGATGCTGTAGGTCACGGAATCCAAAACCAGTTTCCGGACGCGTTCCGGGTGATCGATCACCAGCTGCTGGGAGACCGTGGACCCCATCGAGGCCCCGTACACGTGCATGCTGTCATACTTAAGGGCGGCCATCAGCCCGGCAGCATCCTCAGCATATTGGGGAATTGTCGGTGTCGCATCATTGTCGCCGCTGTATCCCATCCCCCGGTGGTCGTAGGTATAGACATGGTAGCGTGAAGCGAGGATCCCAAGGAAGGTCTCGTTCCACGCAGTATCCATGGTGGCGCCAAATCCCGGGACCAGAAGGATGGGTTCACCGGACCCGTATTCCCGGTATGCCAGCGTGATCCCGTTGACTTCCGTATACTTTACGGGCGTTGCATTGATCGATACGGCCGGGTAGTGCGGAGTTACCTGCACTACCGGGCCGGAGGACGTGGAGGAGGTACTTGTACACCCTGCCGTGAAAAGGAGGCAGAGGGTGATCGCGGCTGCCATGATGAGTGTCAGTGTCTTATTCATGAGAAACCTCAGTATGATGGTTCAGTATTTCAGAACCTGTGCTGTCTTTTATGGCCGGGTTCTAAAAATAATTTCCTGAACTTGTTTTGTGAGAGGGGATATTCCCGTCAGGGTGATAACGGCCGCATATGCAGGATACTGCTGAAAAACAGGTATAAAAAAGATTATTGGATTTAAAAAACCCGTCATAATCCGGAACTCATTCGATCTCTTTCTTATTGAGTTGCTCAAGGGAGGATACAGACACGGTGCAGTATCTCACTCCCTGCCGATGAACCGGTACGCCCCTTTCGGAACAACCATCTCGAAACGGGCCCCCTTCCCCGGCTCACCCATCTCCGTAATGGTGATACCGGTGATCGCGAGGATCTCACGGGTGAGGAAGAGGCCGAGGCCGGTATTTTTCCCATAGCCCTGCTCGAACAGGCGGGCCTTGTCCTCACCCGCGATCCCGGCCCCGTCATCCTCACAGGTAACCACGAGACCCGTGCCGGTTTCATGGCAGGTTATGCGTATGGTCGCCATGGCCTCACCGCCATATTTCAAGGCATTGTCGATCAGGTTATACGAGACCTTTTCGAAGAGGGGATCAGCATAGATTTCAAGATCCACCCGGTCAATCGATACCTTCACACCCCTCATAGGCAGGGCAGCAACTGCCCTACGGATACCTGCATCAACATTCTGCCAGACGGGAGCGGTTGTACCCATATCATCGTAGATTCTGGTAAAATCGATCTGATGCCCCATGGTCTTTACAATCATCATCCCTCTGGTGAGATACTCTGACGCTGTGGGGTCATTTCCGAGGATTTCTTTCGAGAGTTCAAGATAGGTCGAGAGAGCCATGAGCTGGTTCTTGATATCGTGCCGGGTCACGGAGGATAGGATCGTGAGTTTTTTATTAAGCCGGAAAAGTGCATCCTCTGCTGTCTTCCGCTCGGTGATGTCGGTGATCACGGAGAGGTAAGCCATAATCCCCGCATCATCGATCCGCACGGTCTTTACCTGGCAGTGCCGGACCGTGCCATCCCGGAGCCGGATGTCGATCTCGCTGACAGGAAACGGGGGTCCGTTGCTGCCCAGTGCACGGATGAATTCCCCCGATGAGCCGGCATCCGCAGGTGATATGAGGGAATTGATGGGCTGCCCGGCAAGGGTTTCGCGGGAGCTCCCGCCGGTCAGGGTTGCTGCCGGGTTGGCGTAACGGATGACCATCCCGTCGTGGATAAGAACATAATCCGGGAGGTTGTCTGCAAGGTTCCGGTACCGCTCCTCGCTTTCCTGAAGATTAGCCTGGGACCGGGCCATATTGAGCATGAGGAAGGAACACGTAACCAGGACCTCCATGATGATCGTGACGATAAAGAATATCTGGTTTATGGGATCCGGGCCCCCGAGCGAGTGGTTACCCGGAATGAAGATGGCGTTTGCGATTACTATTGTCCAGAGGAGGGCCGTGACCATGAGCGCTGCGGCGAAACTGTACCTTAGCGACCGTGTCCCCGGTTCCCTGACCTGGAGTGCGATGTGGGTAGCTGCAAGGAACGTGGGGACGAGGATCACTGCGATAATGATGCCACGCATGAGTTGCGAATCGACACGGAACGTGAACCAAAGTAACAGGAGGGCGGCCGGTACCAGGATGCCGTAGAGGATCCGGGGGAGCCCCCGTGACCGGAAAAATTTCCCGGTACTGTCAAGCCGCATCAGGAACGAAAGCATGACCAGGAGATTTGGCACCGTTGAAGCCAGTAAAAAGGGCATGGGGGAGGTCCCGATCACGAACAGGAAATACCCGCAGGTTGCGACCAGCAGGGAGAGCATCCAGGTGCTGAACCCCTTATGGGTTTTCTGGGATCGCCAGAAGGTAAAGAGGATCAGCGTGAGGACTGCATTGATGAGAAACAGAGTCACGAAAAGTGTCACGGTGTCAAGGGTCAGCATATTTTTATAATCCGTACGGCGTTTTCTGCCAGTTATTTGTGTATGGTTATGGCTGAGTGAATATTTCGTTCTATGGATATGAGCGTTTGCGCAAAGGAAGCTGCCGACATCACCCGGACAACCCCTGCTGATAACGGGATGGAAGGGTGCAGGGCCAGTATTCAGCCATGCTGTGCGGTTCCGACTCCCTATTGCGAACGGAACTGCCGGGTTGCCTGCCACGGGATATCATTCCGGCGTCGGGCAGTCCGGTGTTCCTCACGTAATAAAAAAAATTCCGGATCCAAAAAAATTATTTCAGAATATTTATTATGATGAAAATAAAGCTTCAAACGAAGTATAAGGGGATCGGGTCATTCTCTGGTAGTCTGCATTGTTGTATGTATGGCAATATCAGCTCCAGTACCAGTACTTCTCTAAATTTTCCTCCATGCATTTTGGATCGTCAACAACGTTCCCAACCACCTGTCATTTGAGACTTCGAAGAACAGAAACAACCGTAACAAATTTGAGTTTTTTCCGGAGTCCTTCCCAGACGAAGAGTCGGAAGAGATCGAGCCGTAACAAGTCTTCGTCGACAGTTCTGGGTCCACGTTGCACTTTTGCGAAGAACATCCACTGAAGAGAGACCCAGATGTTCTTGAGAAGGAACGAGATGATGGTCAGCAGGTATCGTAGGACAACGTTTCGGGAAGAGGTTTTGGCTTTGACGATATTCCGTATGCGGAACGAAGACTCAATAGCGAACCGGTTCTTGTAGACGAGGTAAACCCTTCGGGGCTTCCAGTCAATACCGTAGATGACATAAGCAAGATTGACATTTCCGTGTTTCTTATTCCTTCCCTGAAGGTACTGGACATCTGTGCTCATAGCAGTACTGGTTGGTTGCCCGAAATTAAGAACGTGTCCGGGGGATGTTATCGAACCGGATCCGGCTTCCCGTCAGGGATATTGCGCGAGATGCCAAAAATGCCGCGAAAAAAAAGAATTCCCTCACTCAAGCGGCGACTCGTCCATGCCGAGGAAATTGAGAGCATTCTCCCCGTACTCGACCGGGGCATAGTGTGACCCGACATGCGGGAGCCCCTTAAACCGCACAAGCCATGAGCCGTTGATCTGCCCGGCCATCCGGACCGTGACTGCCTCGGGCGTCAGGACATCGGCCGTCCCGACAACGAGCATGACATCCTTGTCGATTGCAGAGAGATGGTCCCATGA
>DANA01000041.1:0-18217 GCA_002508495.1 Methanoregula sp. UBA276 | reverse complement strand
ATACTATAGGTCACGGAGTCGAGGACCAGTTTTCTGACGCGTTCCGGGTGGTCGATGACCAGCTGCTGGGAGACCGTGGATCCCATCGAGACCCCGTACACGTGCATGCTGTCATGACCAAGAGCAGAGATCAGACCGGCAGCATCATCCGCGTACTGGGAGATCGCCGGCTGAGTGTCATCGTCACCGCTATACCCCATTCCCCGGTGGTCATAGGTATAGACATGGTACCGGCTGGCAAGGATACCAAGGAACGTCTCATTCCACTGCGTATCCATGGCAGCGCCAAATCCGCATATGAGCAGGAGGGGGTCGCCGGACCCGAATTCCCGGTATGCCAGCGGAATCCCGTTGACTTCCGCATACTGTACGGGGGTTGCATTGATCGATACGACCGGGGGGTGCGGGGTTACCTGCACGAATGGGCCGGTTGCCGAAGAAGAAGTTGTACACCCGGCTGTGAAAAGGAGCCCGATGGTGATCGCGATTGCCAGAATTGCCGTGACGGTCTTGTTCATGGAGAACCTCGTGGAGGGTTGAGCAGTATGCAGAAACCTGTGCCGGCATAGTTGGCGTTATCTTAAAAAATAGGTTCCTGCGGCCCTGTTGAATACCAGCGTGGGAGAGTTGTGGATTGTGATGGGGCCACGGGCGCCCGGGACCTGTCGACCCCCGCCCGGCGAGTCTTGCCCGGCGATGAACGCGAAAAAACCGGATGCTGGAAACCGGTGGTCAGTGAGACGTGCCCCTGCTGCTACCTCCCCCTCTGGGGAGAGAGAGGGTCACCTACCAGTTTATGTAGTGGCAGGGAGCACCAAAGAGCTGAACAGATCGGAGATGATCGGGATGGCATCACCACAACCAACAAAACTGGTGTACCGGGGAAAGACCAAGGACGTCTATGCACTTGAGAACGGACACTACCTGCTGGAGTTCAAGGACGACTGCACAGGCGCTGACGGGGTCTTTGACCCCGGTATGAACACGGTCGGTCTCCAGATTGACGGGGCCGGCAGGGCAGGCCTCCGGCTGACCCGGCACTTCTTCGAGATCCTCAATGCCAAAGGGGTGCCGACACACTTCATCGATGCCGATATCGAAAACGTGACGATGACCGTCCGGCCGGCACAGATGTTCGGCAAAGGCCTTGAAGTGATCTGCCGTTTCCGGGCAGTTGGCAGTTTCCTGCGCCGCTATGGAGATTACGTGCAGGAGGGTGCGGAACTGCCCGCGTTTGTCGAGACTACCTTCAAAGACGATGCACGGGAAGACCCGCCGGTGACGAAAGACGCGCTTGCCATCCTCGGGATCATGACACCCCACGAGTACGAGCTCGTGAAGTCGCTCACCCAGCAGATCGCGACCATAATAAAAGATGAGCTGGCAACGAAGAACATTGAGCTCTACGACATCAAGTTCGAGTTCGGCCGGATTGATGACCGGATTGCGCTCATCGATGAGATCTCGGGCGGGAACATGCGGGCATTCCGGGACGGGAAGTATATCATGCCCCTTGATCTCGAAAAGATGGTGCTCGGGGAGTAAATCCCGTTTTTTGTATACCCAATGCCGCGTTCGGGCGAAATCGTACCGGCGGGAACGGCGCTCACCAAACAGAGCAATTACAAAAACTGCGGCCGGTACGCGGGATATATGCCTGAATGCCAGGGCTGCGAATGCCGATCCCGGTCATCTTCAACAGCCCTTTTTCCGGCAGGAATGATTGCCAACCTGAACGTGCGGTAGCGTCTCGACATCTGGATAAGATGGATCTGGAGGGGATACCATGGCTATCTGCATGCGGATCCGGCAGGGGTCGGGCAGGTACCATGGAGTTTTTCACGCACAGAAATCGCGTAACGGATCTGGCGGATCCCAACCTGCTTCATCCGAAAGCGCATATGGGTTTTTTGGCCGGAATGTCCGCTTGCCGGATCTTTTTGCGGCCAAAAACCGTTCTGCCCCTGCCCGACCCCCCTTTTGACCATGGATAAAAACAGCATGATTTCCTGTGGAGATTACGAGAGAGATCTGTCTGGTTTTTCTCCATGGGAACCAAAGGGGGGTCGGGCAGGGGATCACGATGAATCGCGGGTGGGGGAGTGGTTGAAAATTTTTTTTTAAAATGACGTGAGGGCGAAGTCAGGGGGTGTGCTCATTATGAGCCTGTGCGGAAATCGGTCATACTCCAAGCCCGTCCGCTCCAATCCTTGGTGAAATGACCGTGAGACACCACCCGGTATGCCCGGCATCTTTCCCTTCCGTAATCGCGCGGCCAATACCAAGAATTCCCGCACCGGGTTTCATGGCATCCCCTGCCACGCGAGTGCGGACATCCTCGCAGGAAATCTGGCAGGATCCCAATCCTCGCTATTTATATACTATCCTTTGCCAAAATTTTGGTAACAAAATATTCAGGATGGAATAATCATGTCTCCAGCAGCATCACCAATCTTCCGGCTTGTCCTGTTCATGGTATGCCTTGCACTGCTCGGGAGTGTCGTCGGCGGAGCCCATTATTACCTTGTTGACCTCCCGGAACAGAAAGAGTTGTCCGCTAATCCCCCCGCGAATTGGAACCTGCAGGAGAAATGCGATTCCTGTCAGAACTACTGCAAGTACAGTGACAAATACTGGGAATGTATGATACAGTGTGAACTGATCTGTGCATAATCGCACAGGAACCCACAAAAAAACGTTTTTAAAAAAAGTATCTGGTTCAGAAATCCGTCATAATCCGGAACTGGTCGATCTCTTCCTTGTTGAGCTGCTCGATGAACTCGTCGGCAGCGTGGCTGACATCCTTGCTCGCCGTAATCGCACGGCCAACAACAAGGATATCTGCACCGGCTTTGAGGGCGTCCTTGACTACGTTCACCCGGATGCCGCCTGCGGTTGCGACCAGCAGCTTGCCGCCGCATGCCTTCTTGAGGGCCGGGATATCGCCCCATGCATGGGAGGTCTCCTCGACATCGATGGCCCGGTGGAGCTCGACGATGTTGGGCTTGACCTTGAGGCCCTGCAGGACCTTGACCGGGTTTGCGACATTGAGCATGTCGATGACCGAGTAGATGCCGACCTTCTTGGCCTCGATGATCGCTTTCTCGATCGTTGAGGTGGGGGCAAGGCCTGATACCACGACCGCGTCGGCAGTTGCATCGCCGGCCATCCGTGCTTCAAGGTTACCGGTGTCGAGGATCTTCATGTCCGCGATGATGAACGCGTTGGGCTTGACCTTCCGGATCTCGGAGATGACGTTGAGACCGAACTTCTTGACCAGCGGGGTTCCCGCCTCGATGATGAGGTGGTCGTTCTCGGGCAGTGCCGCAAGAACCGCGTGGAGCTTGTTCAGGTCCACAATATCGAGGGCCACCTGCAGGTACGGCGGGTCCCAGAGGCGCTGGACCTTGAAGCCCATGACGGCATGGGCCGCACGGTCCTTCTCGTGCAGGATCGTCTTCTTGTCCGGGAATGATTCGAGGGCCCGGGCAAGGGCGAGCTTGGTTGCGCCGTAGTTGAAGCGGTAGAGCTTGTTGAAATCCTTTGCCTCGGGGTGGACGAATGTCGAACAGAGGATTGCGAGGCTCTCGATATCGAGGTCGCCGAACACGCCTTCCTCAACGCTGTCTGCCACGGCCTTTGCAACCGCTGCCTGCACGGGGCCGAACATCTCGTTTACCTGGTGCATGTCCTTTAACGTCACCTTCGGGATGACGAGGGTGACCGGCTTTGTGAGGAGGTTCGGGCGTACAACCGCAAGGAGCGGGGTGTGCCCGATTGAGAGCTGCGAGACTGCGTTTGCAAACGCAGATCCGATGGGGCCTTCCTTTTCGCCCATCAAGAGATCGATGTGCGCCAGCTCCGCGCCATCGCCTACCAGTGCTTCTCCGACAAGATACATCAAAAAATCTCCGTAATTCTACTCATTAGTATGTGCAGTTCAGATATGATAAAGATTACAAGCGGGAGTATCTGTGACATATAAAAGAGGTGCCAGGCATCAAAAAGATCCCGGCCAGGCACCTGCTGGAAAAAAACCCCTTGTTTTTCCCGGTTTGGGGTGCTAATATACCGTTCAATCCCCCATAGCAGGGCAGAAGAGAAGAATGGTCAACAAAACAAATGATAAGGGTGCCGGCACTATAGAGAGATCAGGAATGGGGAAATACACCGCGAATACAAAATCAGCACTGCATGCCATAATTATCCCGGGCCTTTTGTTTGGGATCATCATCTGGGCAGTCCAGTTCGCAAGCGATCAATGCCTGATACAATCCGGTTTCATGAGCATGAGGAGCACGCTTTTTCCCATCATGGCCCTGGTTGTCACACCCCTCCTGCTGGTAATTACCGGAATTGTTTCAGAGATTATCGGGAACAAAATGGGGGATTCCGGGCGGACACGATCAGTTCCTTACGCGGCCGGGTTCCTTGCAATAGGACTCGCATTTCTCTTGTTCCGGATCGTATCTTCCATGAACCAGTATCACCCGACCATGGCCCCCGGCATCCTGCCACGATTCTCCTATGTCACAGGCAATCTCATCATGTATCTTCCCATCCTTCTTACGATATGTACCCTTTTTGCATTCTTCTCATTCGCAGGTGGTTTCTGGATGCACCGGGTGCTGATAAAAAAGCGAAGCAGACCGGTTCCCCATAGAAGAATGAATGAGAAAACAGGGAGTTGACGAGATTTCAGACACAATCGATGAATCAATAATTACTGCGGCCGGGCCAGGAAAAAGTGAGGGGTGACGGAAAAACAGATCCTGAATCTGTAGGGGGGGAACGGCCGGTTTGCATCAGACGAGCAGTTTTCCTAAAAGCACATGCACCGCATGGCCGGCAAGGATGACCCGGTCGCCTTCGAGTTTCACGCGTACCGATCCGCCCCTGCCTGAACACTGGAACCCGGTCATCTCGGTTTTTTTGAGTTTTTCTCCCCAGTAGGGCGCAAGGCAGCAGTGGGCAGAGCCGGTCACCGGATCTTCCGGAATGCCAAAGGAAGGCGCAAAGAACCGGGAAACGAAATCGAAGTGCGGGAGGTCGGAAACAGCAGTCACGATGATACCCCGGGTGCGGATGGCTGATAGGGTATCCATATCGGGTTCAAGACTACAGACATCGTCGGCAAGGGGCAGTTCCACGAGAATATCGAACCGGTTCCGGCCGGTATACAACGGTTCAACCCCGAGAGCCCGGCCAAGACCGGGTACCGGCATGGAAGTGGCGGGCGGCTCGGACGGGAAGTCCATGCTGATCCAGTCCCCATCCTTTCCTGCGGTCAGCGGGCCGGAGAGGGTGGTAAAGGATATCGCCGCACCGGCAGGGACCCGGCCGGTCTCATAGAGTACCGACGCAGCGGCAAGCGTGGCATGGCCGCAGAGCTCGACCTCCTTTTCCGGGGTAAACCACCGGAGGTTCCACTTCTCCTGCTCCCGGAAGAGGAACGCGGTCTCGGAATGTTTCAGCTCGGCAGCAACCTGTTGCATCCACGCCGTATCGGCCGGGCCGTCCGGAATACAGACGCCCGCCGTATTCCCGCGAAACGCGGAACTGGTGAAGGTATCAACGAGATGGAGTTCTGCCTGCATAAAGATGAGTTGCGTGCCGGGGCAATAAAAAATTCGCCGCAAGGGCTCTTTGCCGCAAACGAACAGGAGATCTCAAAACCCGGTCCATCTGCCACGGGTAAAACAAAAACCTGCAGGGTCTCTGGTAAAAAACCTGAATAAGAATGTGGGGTTGGTGAGATTTGAACTCACGATCGACGGGTCTCTCCGACATGCGCATCAGTGCTCCAACGGGTCATCATCGAATCAACTCAGGAGACCCATTGTTCATCATCTGCGAGCACATTTAAAGAACGCAAAGACCGCTGGAGCCCGTCGCCATACCGGGCTAGGCCACAACCCCGTCCTTTGTGCAATCAGGATTTTTAAAACTCCTGACTCAATACAATCGCAGTAGAGAAACTTAAGGATTTTGTTCCAGCACCAAGAGAGGGTGACTGGGACTAACCAGGGCGAAGGTTCACAAGAGTGGTGCACCAGGAACAGTGTTGGACAACACAGGTGCACCAGAACACCGGATAAAATCATTAATCATATATTATCTGCACCCCCACGCTTATTCTCATGGATGAGGGAAGTTATGCAAGCGGGACGTCGACATTTCCCCTGATGGGAATGACGATCGGCGAGATGGTTGACAGGATAGCAAACAAGTACCCGGATACCGATGCCATTGTGTCCATGCACCAGAACATCCGGTGGACCTACCGTGAGTTTTTGGAACAGGTCAACACGGTTGCCCGGGGGCTCATGGGCATGGGCGTTGCAAAGGGAGATCGCGTCGGCATCTGGGCCATGAACCACGCGGAATGGATCGTGGTCCAGTTCGCAACTTCAAAGATCGGGGCCATCATGGTCAACATCAATCCGGCCTACCGCACGTACGAACTCGAGTATGCCCTTAAGCAGTCCGAAGTCTCGACCCTCATCGTACAGGGCAGGTTCAAGACCTCGGATTACGTAGGGATGTTCTACGAAGCATGTCCCGAAGCTGCGGAGGCAAAGCCCGGCAAGGTCTCAAGCGAGAAATTCCCGTTCTTAAAAAACGTCATCTTCATGGGCGACACCCCGTACCAGGGCATGTTCACGTGGAGCGAGCTTAAGAAGCGCGCCGAAGAGATCTCTCCTGAAGAGCTCGTGGAACGCGGGGAGGCCCTCACCTTCGACGACCCCATCAATATCCAGTACACGAGCGGCACCACGGGCTTTCCCAAAGGGGTTGTCTTAACGCACCACGCTATCCTTAACAACGGGTTTATCATCGGGGAAGGCATGGGCTTTTCCGAGAAGGACCGGCTCTGCATCCCCGTACCATTCTACCACTGCTTCGGCATGGTGCTCAGCAACCTCGCCTGCTTAACCCACGGTTCGACCATGGTCATCCCCGCCCCTGCATTCGATGCCGAAGCAGTCCTGAAGACCGTCGAGAAGGAGCGCTGCACCGCGCTCCATGGCGTTCCCACCATGTTCATCGCGGAACTCGCCCACCCGGACTTTGCAAAATACAACCTCTCTTCCCTCCGCACCGGCATCATGGCCGGCTCTCCCTGCCCCATCGAGGTCATGAAGGCGGTCAACCAGAAGATGCACATGAGCGAGATCGTCATCGTGTACGGCCAGACCGAAACCGCTCCCGGCGTCACCATGACCACGACAAAGGATCCGGTCGAACGCCGCGTCACCACGGTCGGCCGGGCATTCCCGCACACCGAGCTCAAGATCATCGACCCCGCGACCGGCAAGATCGTGCCGTACGGCGGCGTTGGCGAAATCTGTGCCCGTGGCTACTGTGTCATGAAGTGTTACTACAACAATCCCTCGGCAACCCAGGCAACCCTTGACAAGGATCACTGGAACCACACGGGAGATCTCGGCACCATGGACGCGGAAGGCTATTTCAAGATTGTTGGCCGCTTAAAGGACATGGTCATCCGCGGCGGCGAGAACATCTATCCCCGCGAGATCGAAGAGTTCCTGCACCACCATGAAAAGGTTGCCGATGTCTATATCGTCGGGGTGCCGGACGTGAAGTATGGCGAGGAACTATGCGCGTGGGTGAAGCTCAAAGAGGGACAGACCATGACCGAGCAGGAAGTAAAAGACTTCTGCCAGGGCAAAATTGCGCGGTTCAAGATCCCGCGCTATGTCATGTTCGTGAACGAGTTCCCCATCACCATCTCCGGCAAGATCCAGAAGTTCAAGATGCGCGACGAGTCCATCAAGTCCCTCGGCCTTGAGGACGCGTCAAAGATTGAGACCGCGTGATCCCCAACAGGGATCACCTTTTTTTATGGGTTTTTAATAACGGCAGCCGGCCGCATGCCGATGATGAAGCCGATGAGCGCCAGCAGCACGAACCCGAACTGCGAGGCATTGATGATCGTTACATCAAGGAGCGTCATAAGCGTAAGTTCGATGGCATCGATGATGGTGTAGAGGAGTAAAAAGAACAGCCCGGCAAAGAACGCGGGCTTCTTCCACTGTACCGCGAGGATTATCGCACAGAATGCCGCCAGCACATTCAGGTATTCGAACAGGACCAGCGCAAGGTTGGGGATTGACAGGGGCATACCATTTTCCTCAGGGGATACTGGTACCGCCCCTGTTCATAAAAGGTGGGATAAAAACCGGAGGCCGGCGCCTTCGGCCAAAAAATGAGCGGGGGTTACAGGAGGCCGAACCACACCACGTAGGAGATGGAGATCATGATGATGAAGATGACAATGAGGATCTTGTACCAGCAGGGGGTGCAGACTCCCAGGGTGCCATGCTCTTTCCCATCAGGAGCGGTCGTGGAACAGAGGCGGCAGGACGTTCCTTCTTTTTGATCATGGTTCTCGAACGCTTCATGGGGGTGACTCATACAAAAGAGCCTCTCTTTTTGCTGGTAATAAACCCTGTCGGTTCATTGTTTGTGCATCCCGGATGAGGGGAAGACCGGATTGTTCCTGAATGGTATGAATCAATGCCACCGAAATATACGGGTGGAAGCATGCCGGGCACACGCTCCCTCATGAGTATGGAACAGTACAGAACGAGGACGGCATTTAGGAGAAAAGCCGGGGAGATAAAGGAATTCTCAGGCAGCCTGTGCCCGCTTCACCAGATCACGGGCGGCTTCTGCTGCCTGGGCGAGGATCTCAGCTTCACCCGGGATCTCCCGTTCAAGCATGAGGATCGCACCGTTGCAGATCGTTGTCTCGACAGCACTCCCCGAGCAGGAGTAGACAAGGTTCGATGCGGTGTTGTGGAGCGGTGTGTTGCACGGGACGTTTGTACTGACCAGGATGAGATCAGCCGGTGCGCCGATACAGAGCCGACCGGTCGAAAGCCCCAGCGCTTTTGCGCCGTTTTTACTGGCCATCGTAAGCGCTTCAGGCGCCGGCAGGAGCGTGGGGTTGTTCCAGAAGAACTTCTGGAGCAGGGCAGCAGTCTTTGCTTCCTCGAACATGTCGAGGTTGTTGTTCGAGGCGCACCCGTCCGTACCAAGACAGGGGTTGGCACCGGCAGCAGCGAGCCAGTGATACGGCATTGCCCGGTTGGTGGCGAGTTTCATGTTGCTTGAAGGGTTGTGCGATGGCGAAACGCCGCGTTTGCCCAGCAACGTACATTCAGCCTCGTCAAGCCAGCAGCAGTGAGCAGCGATGGTGCGGGGAGTGAGAATCCCACAATCGTCAAGATACGGGGCCGGGCGCTTCCCGTGCTGGGCAACGCAGTCAGTCACCTCCTTTTCAGTCTCCGACAGGTGGATGTGGATCCCGATCTTCTCCTCTGCCGCATACTCTGCACACCATTTCAGGCCATCGGGAGAGACCGTGTAAATGGCGTGCGGGCCAACCGCTGCGGTGATACGGGGATTGTTTAAAGATCGGATATGGCGGACAAGGTTTTCTGTAGCCCTGCATTCGGCTTCGCGTTTCTCGGCACTGAAGAGATCGATAAACCCGTACGAAAGCGTTGCACGGATTCCCGCTTCATCCACGGCGCGGCAAGCTTCCTCCATCATGAAATACATGTCATTAAACGCAACCGTCCCGGTCCGGATCATCTCGAGGCAGGCAAGTTTTGTGCCCCAGTATATGTCGCCTTTGGTGAGGTGGGCTTCAAGCGGCCAGATCTTCTGGCTCAGCCAGTCCTGCAGGATCATGTCGTCGGCATAACCCCGCAGGAGGCTCATTGCCGCGTGCGTGTGGGTGTTCACAAGGCCGGGAAGGGCAACAGCCCCGTTCCCGTCAATGATAAGATCTGCATCTCCCCGGTGATCGTTGCGGACCCCCTCGCCGATTGCCCCGATAATGCCGTCTTCGGTAACAAAGATGTCGACAGTTCTCCCGTCAACCTGCACATCGGCGATTACTATCGATTGCTGTCTGTTGAAAATATCGTCCATTGATCCTGCTCCGTTATGCCATTGCCCTGATAACTGAATTCAAAATCTCTCCGGTCCTCTCCCGGTACTGCCGGGAGATGTCAAGCAATTCCTCGTATGTCAGTATCCCATCTGAAAGCCCGTTTGCATAGTTGTCCACCGTACAGATAGCGGCAAACGGGATGCCCAGCTCATCGGCAAGCGTTGCTTCCGAGGCAAGGGTCATGCCAACCAGATCGGCGTGTTTTGAGAGCATGGCGATCTCGGCTTTTGTCTCAAAGCGCGGGCCCCGGGTCTGAACATAGGTACCCCCCAGCCGGGCCACCGGTACAGTCTGGTGCAGTTCTGTCGAGAGTCCGGGCGAGAGCGCCGACATCACATGCTCGATAGTATGGTCGTGGATGGATGGGATGTCCGTCATACTCATGTAGTCTGTCGGGATGACCAGAGAACCCGGGCAGATATCACGGTTCAGGGACCCGGATGAACCAAACGCGACGATGCGGTCGATCCCCGCAATCGCAAGGGCTGCCATGCTGGCACGGAAATTGATACGGTGCGGCGGGAGGCCCTGCTGGTGGCGCATCAGGAGGACAATATCCCCGCACAGGAGTTCGGCATTGCCAAACGGCGTGTCGATCCGCTTCTTCTCAAGCGCCGGAAGCGTGGAGAAAAGCAGGCTTGTGCCGCCAATTATCCCGAGCATCAGTGCCCCCGCACGTCCGGTCTTTGCCCAAGAACCCCGTCAGATCCTGCAATCCTTTGCATGGTATCGTATGTCCGTAGATTTGTTGGCAGGAGCAGCACTAATAACTAGCGCAATTTTCCCGCATCATATTCCGGTAAGCGTATATGAAAAAACAGACCATTATTCCGTGCATGGGCACCTTTCTTACCGTGAGCGACGAGACCATAAAAAACGGCGAATGCACCGACATCTATTTTGTCCGTACCGAGGACGTGCTGCAGCACGACAACCGCAACCCGCAGGTGGTTATGGAAATCACTGCCGGCTCACTGCCGGATCCATGGGCGGTCTTCTGCGGCCTTTCGGATGTTCTCGCGCTCTTGGACGGCATGCCGGTTACGGTCGATGCCATGCCGGAGGGCACGGTGTTTTATGAAAACGAGCCGGTGATCCGGATCAGCGGGAACTACCGGGACTTCGGGCGGTACGAGACGGCTGTCCTTGGGTTCATCTGCCATGCCTCCGGTATTGCAACTGCTGCTGCGCATATCCGGGCCGTTGCCAGCGGCCGCCCGCTCTATTCCTTTGGCTCCCGCCGCCAGCACCCTGCACTCGCGGCCATGATCGAGCGGGCTGCATGGATCGGGGGAGTGGACGGCGTCTCCAATACCTGTGCCCCGGAAGGAATGCCGGTTGTCGGGACCATGCCCCATGCGTTCGTCATGTGTTATGACAAGCCTGAAGACGCGTGGCGGGCCTTTGACAAGAGGGCCCCCAAATCCGTTCCCCGGATCATGCTCTGCGACACGTTCTGCGATGAAAAGGCCGAATCGTTGCTGGCGGCAGCCTGCGGGGCTTCTGCAGTGCGGCTCGACACCCCCCGCTCCCGGCGGGGCAGCATGCGGGCCATCATCGAAGAGGTCCGGTGGGAACTTGACACACATGGACACCGGGACGTGAAGATCTTCCTCTCGGGGGGTGTGACGCGTGACGATGTGATCGCGTACCGGGACTGTGTCGATGCCTTTGGGATTGGAGGGGCGATTGCCAATGCTCCGGTCATCGATTTTGCCATGGATATCGTGGAGATAGAAGGAAAACCCCGGGCCAAGCGGGGGAAGCGGAGCGGCGCAAAGCAGGTCTATGTGACAAAAAACGGGGATCGCCATATCAGGCTGGTTTCAAGAGATGCACCCCGGGGTGCAGTGCCCCTGCTTGAGCGGTACATCGAGAACGGGAACGTCGTGCAGGACGCGTGGATGCAGGACGCACGGAAGCGGGCACGGGAGGAGGCTGACCGGATCATGAAGGGATGCGATGCCGCCACCTCATCCACACAGGGGAAACCTGATATGTCGATTCCAAAAACCCGCCATGTTTTAATAGGTAAAAGGTAAAACCTGCGTTCCATGGTAAATCCGGCCCAGCCCCCTGGACTGAAGCGTACCTGCCCTTCCTGCGGCAGGCCGGTCAGGCCGGGTTTCAAATTCTGTGAATTCTGCGGGGTGAAGCTGCCGGAGCTGGGCACCTGCAGCAACTGCGGCACCCAGTTCATCGCACCGGTCAAGGTCTGCCACCTCTGCGGGGCCCCAGTTGTCCTGGAGGCAAAACCAGATCCCGGGTTAGAGGAGGAAGGACCAGCAGAGGAAGTTTTCGCACCCGTTGAAGAGATGGTCCCGGAGCCCGATGAGCCAGAAGAAGCGTATGCTGAAGAAGAGGAGAGCGGGGACGGTGATACCGGCGGGGAAGCAGCGGACGAGTCATTGGAGTATTACATTGAGAAGGCAGCACCTGCACGCCCGGCCGGTGCAATCCATGAGCCGGATACCGAGGAACTGCTGGAGAAATACGGCAAGGAGTATAACGATACGGAGATGCTCGGGTCCATAAAAAGGACCCTTTTCCCGTTCCGGAAGAAGAGCGGGGCAGCAAAGGGGTCCGTGGCTCCTTCAGCAGCCGGACCATCCGGTGCTGCCGATGATGCGCTGCACCTCCCAGGCAAGAAACCGGCACAGGGCACACGGCCGGTCAACCGGACAAGAATCCTCGCTGGGGCAGTCGTTGTGGCAGTGGTGATCGCAGCTGTGTACTTCGTCGGCCTTCCGCTGTTCACCGCAGGATCGGAATTACCGGGCCCCGCGCAGCCGGAACCAACCCCGACCGCTTCCCTTACACCTGCCCCGACTACCCTGCCCACCACGGTCCAGGGTGCTTTCACCACCCAGCCAACGGAGAAGCCCCCGGCAGCCCTGCCGTTCAATTTCCTTGTCCAGAAAGACATCCTGAACGCAAAGATAACCGTGACCTTTGCGGGGAGCACGACGTCCAGCAAAGCCGGGATCCGCAACGCTGAAATCACCGTCACCCACCCGGGCGGGTCAGTAGCAACAGGGATCCTCATGCCCCTCAAAGGCATCACCGAGATCACCCTTGACGGGTCAAAGGAGACGGACCGGGTCGTGATCATTGCGGAGATGAATTCCGGCGAGACCTACCGGGTATATGACCGGCTTATCCCCTACATGGGGATCTAGGAACGGGTTACGGGGTTTTAGGAAACCAGTGTGTCCATATCGGAGAAAGGACACGGGGCACTTCTTCTTGCGGGCAGGTTGCCATCATCATCACTTCAAAAGATTTCGTCAGAGCAAAAAATCTCAAACTACCGAAAAACCGGATATCAGATAGGTTATCCGGCATAAACCAAAAAAAGAGAGGGGTCGGTATCCTGTCACTTTAAAGCATGCTCGCATAGATGCCAAACGCCACAACCGCCACGACTATGAGAAGGACATACAGGATGATGACGGGCCAGAAGAGGATACTTTTTCCCGAGAACACGACCTGTCCCCCATTGATCTTTTTTGCCGTGGAGTAAGCATCATACACAGCAACAATCACGACGACAAAACCGAGGAGATTGTAGATCGCGGAGGCGATCACCGCTGCGATAAAGAGCCCGATCCCTTTGAGGGTCTCCCCGTTGTACAGCTGCCCGAGCCCGCAACAGACAAATGATAAGACGCCGGCTATCCCGGGGCTGCGGATCGCTCCCCGGGGCATGGCGGGAGGCGCCTGCTGGTACGCAGGCTGCTGGTATACGGGCGGTTGCTGGTACACCTGCGGGGGGGCCTGCTGGAGCGGGGCCCTGCAGTTTTCACAGAACCGGGCATGGTCCGGGTTTGATTTTCCACACTTCTGGCAGAACATGGTACTCGTCTCCTCGTAAAACAACAGTAGTAAGACAGGCACAGGTAAAAAAAGCATGGGACGGGCACCCGCCCAATTTTTGGATTCCCTACTCCTTCACCCGCATTATTCCGGCGTTGGGGAATTCTCAGGCCATGCCGGTATCAAACCCGTGCATTTTTATTTCGGCACATCCAAACCGCGTTTGATGAAGGACGATTTCCCGCTGGCCGGCATCCTGCGCACCTGCCCGTCCTGCGGGAGCCCGGTTGAGGCTGAACACCAGTTCTGCGAGATATGCGGAACGGCGATGGAAGAGCTGCCCGTGTGCAGCAAGTGCGGGGCTCGTTTTCTTGCACCGGTGAAGTTCTGCGAGATATGCGGGACACCGGCGATACCAAAGGAAAAACCGCAGGTCATCATAAAAAAAGCGGTATCTTTGGAACCGGATGCGGGAGCAGAGATAGTGCCGGATAATAAGACACCCGCAGAACAGGAACCGGTCCCTGTTGAAAAAACAATGTTCAGCAATCAGGATCCACTGACGCTGTCTGATGATCCCGAATTGCCTGAAAATCTGCCCATGGATGACCAGCCGGCTCCAGCACCTGCCAAGGCAAAACCCCCGCGGAATATGAGCATTGTCATCGGGGCGATTGTTCTCCTTCTCATCATCTGTACAGGGGTTATTTTTATGGTCCTGCCATTGATAGACGGGAGCGGTACGCTATCCCCCCAAATCCCGGAACCTCCGCCAGCAAGCACCCCGGCGCCGGTCCCTTCACCACTCCCGACAGTGGTTCCGACATCAGTTCCAGCAACCATCCCTCCGACCCCGAACAATCCCCTTCTCCCCAAGCCGACAGAATCGATGCCCGAAAGCCAGGGCGTCATCTTCCAGGTCCAGAAAGATCCCATTACAGCGATGATTACCGTTATCTATGCCGGGGGGCCGGGCGCGAACAGCATCAGCGGCGGCGATGTGACCGTGACAAGCGATGACGGGACAGTCCTGACCGGCACCATCCGGCCACCGGCCGGGGAGACGGAACTCGTCCTCAAAGGTACAAAAGGGAAGGACCGCGTCGAGGTGGTTGCACGGATGTTTTCGGGCCAGACCTACCGGGTGTTTGACGAGATCTTGTCCTATACGGAACGGGCGTGAGGGCCAAATCCCTTTTTTTAACAATCCATATGCAATAAAACCTTGTCCAAAGTGCTGGAGGATACCGGTCTTGCCAAAAAACTGTCAGCCAGAGATGAATAACAATAATTAACAAAACAGATACGAAATATTCCATTAATTTCCAAGTGGAAAAATTAGCAGGAACAGGGATACGGTATCATGGATTTTTTCAAAAAATTTTCACCGGGGGATCTTGCTATCGGCGTGGTACTGGTATTTTTCATGGCAGTCGCCCTTGCGATACGGGCGATTCCCGCGCTGTTCCTGAATGACGCCGGGTACCTTGCCATTTTCGATACAGATAGTTACTATACGCTGCGCCAGGTCGAGGTCATGGTAAACCAGTTCCCCCACTACAACTGGTTCGATCCCATGACCGCATATCCCGGGGGAAAAACGGTTGACTGGGGCCCCCTATTTCCCTTCGTTGCTGCCTTTCCCTGCATCATCTTTGGCGCTTCGACGCTGGCAGAGATCCTGTTCTGGTCCGGGTGGGCAGCACCACTCATGGCAATGATTATGGTCCCCGTGCTGTTCAGCCTTGGCAGACTGCTGTGGAACCGTTCTGCAGGACTGATTGCTGCAGGTCTGATCGCCATAATCTCCTTCCAGTATTTTTCAATTTCATCATATGGGTGGATGGACCATCACATTGCAGAAGTACTCTTCAGTTCCCTGTTCATCCTCATCTACTGGTATGCTCTCAATTATACGAAAAAAAATCCCCCAGGCATCCCGAATACAACAGCATGGGTTCTTCCCATTGCGCTTTCCGTAAGCGCCGGCATCTGCTTCTTCCTTGCGCTGCTCGCTTCTACGACGGTCATCCTGGTACTGGCTGTTGTTGCCATATACACAGCAGTCCAGCATATTGTGGACTTTTTCGAAAAGCGATCTACAACCCACATCCTGCTGGTCAATCTGGTTTTCCTGCTGGTTGCAACGGCACTGCTCCTGCTCTTTGGGATCCGGCCGAGTTATTCCCTGACCCATTACTCGATCGGGATTGTGTATGTGCAATGTGCACTCATCGCTGAGACCGTTTTGTTCGCAGTTTTAAACCGGGGTTTTTCTGGTAAAAAATGGTTATACTTGTGCGGCCTTGCAGTGCTTACGATCGGCGGTTTCATCCTTGTCCAGACAATTCCCGTGCTCAGGGCGGTTTCCAATAACGCACTACTCAGCTTGGTCTCTGGAACTTCTGTCTATTCTGTGGGCATTGTGGAGACCCTGCCCTGGTCCCTGACCAGTGCATGGGAGAGTTTTAACTTTGCCCTTGTCCTGGCTGCCGGCGGATTTCTTGTCCTTGGTTATACATTTCTGCAAAAACGGGAAAGCAACACGGTATTTCTTCTCGTATGGTCAGGAGTCATGCTGCTGGTAACAATAAAATTCCTGCGGTTCCAGTATTTTTTTACCGTCAATGCCGCGTTGCTTGCCGCAATCTGTATCGCGGAGGCTCTTTCCTTACGTACAGGAAAAACAGACCAATGGATAGCACCGTTGATTTCCCGCGTTTTTCCAGATCAGGATAAATCAGCTGATGAACCCGAAGAAAAATCCCCGGAACAGGGTGTGAATCGGAAAAGAAAGAAAGAGAAACCTGCAAAAAGCAGCGCAGTTAACGGTCGCAGATCCTATCGGGAATACATCCTGATCATCGTTCTTGTCATCACGGCGGCATGCGTTGTCCTTTCCCTGTACCAGGATATCACGTACGGGCTGGACACTCCAGATCATTCACTCAATCCGGACTGGATTGCATCGCTGCAATGGCTGGAAAAGAACAGCCCGTCAACGGGTATTGATTATTATGCATCGTACGATGCCAGAGGATTTTCCTATCCTGACGAAGCATATGGGATCCTTGCATCAACAGATGCAGGGCACTGGATCACGGTCTTTTCGCACCGCATCCCGGTTACCAATCCGTTTCAGAATAACCTTGCCGGATCCAACGGCGCAGCCGCCTATTTCCTGCATAAAAATGAGTCGCTTGCCAACACGGTCCTCAACAGGTTCGGTGCAAGATATATCATCACGGATTCAAATACTGCCGTAGACACCTTCACCAACCTGGTCGCCTGGCCAGGGGGTTCGGTCGATATCTCTCCCTACATTAAGTGGTTCATGATACCGGACCCCGCAGATCCCTCGCACCTGCTCAAGATTCACCGGTTTACGGAAGGATACTACCAGACCCAGATAGTCCGCCTTCATCTCTTTGACGGCTCAATGACCGATCCGGGAACGGTGTTCATTACGACATACGAGATCCGCCCGGTTCCGGCAGCCGGTGAAACTGCGGGGGATGTAAAAGGATTCGCCCGGGTCATCTCGCAGGAACGCCCGGTAAATGGTTCACAAATATTTCCGGACATCCCCCTTGTACAGGAAGGTCCGGACCTCCAGGCCCAAAAATACATGGATCTCTTCTCGGACAGGCCGGACGAACCGGTCGGGACAATTCCGGCCCTGCGGCATTACCGACTTATTTACGAGTCCGTGAATAATGCCACGGTTACATCTTTCCCGGAATCTTCACCAATGACCCTTCCGGATAAAAAGTACGTGAAAATATTCGAGTACGTCAATGGCGCGCGAATTACCGGTGACGGGATTATCGAGGTGCCGGTCGTGACCAATACCGGGAGGGAATTTATTTACCGGCAGGAGAGCATAAACAGCGAATTTGTTGTTCCCTATGCAACGAACGGAAGTAAGTATGGAGTTGCAGCAACCGGTCCCTATAATATCGCTGGAACATCGCGTTATATCTCAGTGACCGAAGACGATGTGCTGGCTGGTACCAAGGTTTTCTGACCAGTAACCCGTTGCATTGAATGCTCGTTTCCGCCTCCTGAAAGGATGACCGGATACGTGTATCGCCCACTCTCCACAAAAACAATCCTTTTTACCTGATCACGTCCTACTGAATAGGAGCGGGCTGGTAGATCAGTGGTAGATCGCTTCCTTGGCATGGAAGAGGCCGCGGGTTCAATTCCCGCCCAGTCCACTGTTTTTTCCTTGGTTCACTTCTGAACCCGGGACTTTTTTCCGGAACAGATAATAGCCGTAATTTACCACAACCATCGTTCCGTTTCCCACCCATTTTTTATCTTGAAGCACCAATGAGGAATTATCGGGAGGCACGGCATGGTACAGGTATTTCTCTTCTCCACATGCGGCGTACGGTGTGCCCTGCCGCT
>DANA01000119.1 GCA_002508495.1 Methanoregula sp. UBA276 | reverse complement strand
AAAACTTCCCAGGAACTCCTCGGGCTCATGGGTATCCCGGTCGTTGAGGCACCGGGCGAGGGCGAGGCGCAGGCATCGTTCATGGTGGCAAAGGGGGACGCCCGGTACGTGGTCTCGCAGGACTACGACTGCCTGCTCTTTGGTGCGCCGACGCTGGTAAGGAACCTGACCGTATCGGGAAAGCGGAAGATCCGGGGCCGGCAGATCACCGTCAGCCCCGAGCGGATCGTGCTTGCCGAGACGCTTGCGGGTCTCACTCTCTCCCGCGAGCAGCTCATAGAGGTCGCGATCCTTATCGGCACGGACTTCAATGACGGGGCATATGGCGTGGGTGCAAAGACCGCGCTGAAAATTGTGAAAAACGGGGAATTTGCCGCAAAACTTGCCGAGAAACTGCCGGGCTTTGACCCGGCGCCGGTCATGGACCTGTTCCTGAGCCCGCCCGTGACCAACGACTATTCTCTTGCGGCAGGACACCCCGACCCGGAGGGCATCCGCAGGATGCTCTGCGATGGCTATGACTTCTCGGTCGAACGGGTAGACCGGGCAATGGAAGGGTTCACGGTAAAGGCCGGCCAGAAGACCCTCGAAAGCTGGTTTTAAAAACGGGATTGCGTGAAGGTTTTTTACTCCACCCACCCGTTCAGCACGATCTTTCCGACAAACGGGTTGTCCGAGAGGTTGCTCAGAATCCCCTTGATGACAACGTATGCCCCGTCGAACTTCTCGAACTTCAGCCGCACGGGTTTTGCCATGCCGGGATGGACGAGGATCTCCGAGAGCGCCTGCTTTGCCTGCTGGTAGTCGCTGATGCTGATGTGGTCGAACAGCGAGGGTTTGAGGCTCTCGGTTGCCGGAACGTTCAGTGCAGACCTGAACGACGGGCTCTCCTGCGCGAACGTGCCATCGTTGTTCAGCATCACCATCACTTCAGAGGCTTCCTCGATGAGTGCCCGCAGGTACCCGGCATTGTTCTTTGCCTGTTCCTCAGCCTGCTTCCTTGCCGTGCTGTTCCGGATACTGACCGCGTATTTTTCGATGCTGCCCTGCCTAGAATAGACCGGGTAGATGTCCACGTCATACCAGCGATGGTTGAACTGCTCCTCGAACGCGAGGTGTCGCTCGTTCCGGGGATCAAGCTGCCAGCAGGTCATCCGTGGCGTAAGCAGGTTCCGGCCAACCAGATCATAGGCAGAAGTGCCGGCAAGCTCGTTCCGGTCCATGCCGGCATATTGGGCGAACGCATCATTGACCAGCAAAAACTTCCCGTCGGCACCGATCAGGTACAGGAAATCCTGCGTCATGTTGATGACAAGGAGAGTCGTTGCCATGCTCTCGTGCAATGAGCGCTCCATCCGGTGCTTGTACAGCGCCATCTCGATTGCGGAATGGAGCCCCCGCTCATCGTAGGGCTTGATGATATACCCGTAGGGTTCGGTGACCCGGGCCCGTTCAAGGAGGGCGGTGTCGGCATAGGCCGTCAGGTAGATGACCGGGATCTGGTACTTCTCGTGGATGGCGCCGGCCGTCTCGATGCCGTCCATGCGGCCGGCAAGGTGGATGTCCATGAGCACGAGATCGGGCGGGGCAAGCGCGATCTTTTCAAGAGCCGCCTCCCCGCTCTTTGCCACGCCAAAGACCGTGTAGCCAAGGCCCGTTACGGTCTCCTGGATATCGCCTGCCACGATCGCTTCGTCTTCAACAATGAACACGGATGCCATGGGACCTTTTGGACTCTTCAGCGATATCCCATCGCAGCGCCAAGCAGGTTGGCAGTTATCCGCAGCGCTTCAACCTCGTCCGGGGACCTTGTCCGCTCCACGAGATCGAAGAACCCGATGAACCCCCAGAGGGCATCCTGCATGTAGACGGGGAGGATGACGCCGGATTCGACCCCCAGCAGTTCGAGGAAGCGTTTCTCGTTCTCCGGTAGCGTGGAGCGGAGAGCGGAAATGTCCCCGCCTTTCATCAACAGATCGCGCCAGCGGGAGATCCCGAGCGCTTCCCACCCGGACCCCTTGAGCTCGGGCTTGTGCAGCACGGATGAAAATTCCGGGCTCCCCCACTCGTACAGGAGGGCGACGGCACCGTCAGGGGCATTCCCTGTTTTGAAGATGGCAATCGCGCCGGCACCCAGTGCAAGGCCGACCGGGTCGAGGATGTCGCGGATATCCGCGGCATTGAAGAGGCGGGGTTCCTTATGATCCTCGCGGGAGATGCGCAGGAGCCACTCGACCGCAGAGCTGACCGCAAAGAGGATGGCGTCCCGTTTTTTGATCTCGCGCTCGATGCGGTGCTTGTAGAGTGCCATCTCGATGATCGAGTGCAGTTCCCGCTCATCGTAGGGCTTGATGACATACCCGTACGGCTCGGTTAACTTTGCCCGGTCGAGCAGGGCCTTGTCAGCGTACGCGGTGAGGTAGATGACCGGTATCCCGAACAGGGTATGGATCTTCCCCGCGGTCTCGACCCCGTCCATCTGGGTGGCAAGGTGGATATCCATCAGGACAAGGTCCGGCATGAACTTTTCGATCTTCTCAAGCGCCATCTCCCCGGACTTTGCAATGCCTGGCACCTCGTAGCCGAGGCCCAGCAACGTCTCTTTGATGTCGCTTGCCACGATCGCCTCGTCCTCAACAATAATTATTGCCGGTTTTTTCCCCATTGCTCATTCCTTCGTGTAATCGTTTCCGCCGATCATCATGATAATTGTTGTGCTCGAAACGAAGCAGGGCAGGTTTTTTCTGCAAGGATACACACCCCCCGCTTTCGTACCCGTCTCCCCGGCCCGGTCATCCGGCCCCGGAGGCGAGCCGGTTCCATCAGCCCATCCGCTCCCGGAAGACAAACACCCGGCACACGTTCTGGCGGTCAACCGCGACCGGGGTGCTTTTGAGGAGGGCTTTGATCCGGATACCGAACTTTGTTACCAGGGTCACGCTCCCGGACCAGACCCGTTTTTTGTCAACAAAGAACGCGTTGGTGTCCAGGGCAAAGGGATCGTCCGGGTCCTTGATGAGGCTGATCGGTTTTTTTAGGATCTCTTCTGCGGGGTATCCGAACCGTTCGCCAAACGCACGGTTGGTGTAGATGACTACCCCCATCATGTCCGTGGCAACCACAAAATCGTCCATGGAATCGAGCATGGCCGCAAAGAGGGTGAGGGACTCTTTCTCGCCCTTGAGCTGTTGGGTCAGGCTGGCAAGGTCCAGTTCCCGCTTCTTGATATCGGTGATATCAAAACTTTGCACGGCACAGCGGGTGATCCGGCCGCCGGGGCCGGCAAGCGGGGTTATGGTATGGGCGATCCACCGGCCGCCGAACTCCTCTTCAAACCGGAACGGCGCAGTATCAGTGAAATGTTCCTGTATTGCGGTAAGGAGCTGCTGCGAGATCATGCCGGAGGTGGCAAGGTAGTCGAGCGTTACGTCTTCTGGCGCAGCATCGGGGAGCGGGCGTTGTCGGGAGAGCGCATCGTTGATGGCAAGAATACGGGTGTTCTGGTCGAGGATGAAGACCGGTTCACGGTTCAGGTTGACGAGGCCGCGTACCAGTGCCTCGCTGTCCCTCACCTGTTCATCTGCCTTGAACTTGAACAGGGCCATCTCGATGGTGGACTGGAGCATCCGGTCATCGTAGGGCTTGATGAGGTACCCGTAGGGTTCGGTGACCCTTGCACGTTCGAGAAGAGCGGTATCGGCATAGGCGGTCAGGTAGACCACCGGGGTATTGAAACGGGAATGCACGATCCCTGCCGCCTCGATCCCGTCCATGCTGCCGGCAAGGTGGATGTCCATGAGGACAAGGTCCGGGCGGAGCTTCTCGATCTGTTCAACGGCGGCCTCCCCGCTTTTGGCTGTTCCGGCAACAGAATAGCCTAACCCCATAAGGGTCTCGCGGAGATCTCCTGCCACGATCGCCTCGTCCTCCACAACAAAAACCGATGCCGGTGCCATGCTGTTCCTCACTGTACTGGCTGACCAGAAGTCATCAGGATTTTATATAAACATTTGCAGGTAGCCGGCTCCCCTGCTTCCCTGCCGGCATTCATCCCGTCCCAGCGCCGCCACGCGGATCCTCGTCTTCATCGCTGCTGGTCTCAGGTGATGGAGGGGCAGGAGTCTTCCCGATCCTTTTCTGGATGTCGATCACAAACGTTGTTCCCTCCCCCTCTTGAAGCGTGATAGTCCCGTCGAGCTGGTCAACAAGACTGTTCACCAGCCGGAGACCAAGCGACTCGGAGTTCTGCCAGTCCAGGTTTTGTGGCATACCTATCCCGCTGTCATGGTACGTGAACCGGAGACGGTCATTTTCAGAAATCTCACCCGTGATGGAGATCGATCCCTTTTGGCCATTCGGGAATGCATGCTTGAGCGAGTTGGAGACCAGTTCGTTCATGATGAGCCCGAGCGGGGTAACCATGTCGATATCCGCCATGATCGGGGGCATGGTCACGGAGATCGCGACCTGGTGGGGCTGGACATTGTAGAACTGGGCGACCTGCCGGACCAGGAACAGGAGGTACTCTTTCAAGTTGATCTCGGCAATATCGGGTGAACGGTAGATCCGCTCGTGCACGAGGGACATGGCCCGGACCCGGCTCTGCGTGTCCCTGATGGCTTCCTGTACCCCGTGGTCGGAAATAAACCGTGACTGGAGTTTTAAGAGACTGGTTATGATCTGGAGGTTGTTCTTCACCCGGTGATGGATCTCGCGGAGGAGGAGAACTTTCTCCTCTAAGGATTTGCTGATCTCCTGCTCAGCCTGCGCCCGTGCCGTGATCTCGGTGGTCAGCTGCACGTTTGCCTGCCGCAGGTCCTCGGTCCGTTTCTGGACTCGTTTTTCCAGTTCTTCGTTTGCCTGGCGGATTGCGTCCTGTGCCTGCTTGAGCGGGGTAATATCGGTGAGTACATTAATGCTTGATGGAGCGCCATCATACGAGATCAGTGCCCCATGGACAAGGACCGTGCGGAGGGTACCGTTTTTGTCAAGGATCTGGATCTCGTACGGCGGTACTTCTTCGCCCTTCATGCGCCGGGCAACTGCCTCCCGCACGGTTTCGTGCGACGCAGGCGCTACCATGCTGAAAAATGATTTTCCGATGAGCGATTTTGCATCATAGCTCAACTGGGATGCGCCAGCCGGGTTGACGTAGAGCAGGGTCCCCTCGCGGTGGACAATGATATAGTCCGGCAGCTGCTCGATGAGCGTACGGTACCGCTCCTCGCTCTCGCGGAGTGCCTCTTCGGCAAACTTCCGCTCGGTGATGTCCTGGTTTGCTCCGTGAGTCCCGGTTGTCCGTCCATCCGCATCCTTGGTGACCCGGATCCGGACAATGATATACCGGATCTCGCCATCCCGGCGGATGATCCGGTGCTCCCGGAGCGCGAAATAGCCCGGTTCGGGCCGGGCAAGGGCTTTTGTTATCTCATCAGCGACAATCGCAACATCGTCCGGGTGGGTGAACTCCCGCATGTACACTTCGGCTGGCATCTGGTAGCCCCCTTCGCGTTCGGCAGTGGTTGCGTACAGTTCGTAGAACCGGTCGTTAAAGGTAAATATCCCGGTCTCAACGTCGAACGCCCAGTCTGCCATATGGGCCATGTCCATTGCCTCCGAGAGGAGGTACTGGTTCTTTTTCAGTTCCGCTTCAGCGATCTTCCGGTCGGTGATATCATGGATAATCGAGTAGAACAGCGGTTTTCCCCGGACCGGAATTGGGCCGGAATATATCTCCACATACCGCTTCTCCCCGCCGGCAAGGTAATGGACCGACTGGAAATGCCGGGCCTTTGCTCCTTTTGCCCGCACGAGGTTGTTGACCACCTTCTCTTCCGGCAGCCGGTTCAGGTCATAAATTCCCATGGCGAGGAGCCGTTCGCGCGGGTACCCGTAGTACTGGACTGCTGCATCGTTGGCTTCCACGATCCGGCCCGTCTCCGGATCGATCAGGAGCGAGACCGAGTAACTGTTCGAGAAGAGAGCGCTGTACCGCTCCTCGCTCTCCCGGAGCTTCTGCCCGGCCTGGTAACTCTCCGAAATATCATGGATGATCGAGTAGAACAGGGGTTTTCCTTTGACCGTGATTGGCCCGGAGTATATCTCGACATACCGCTTCTCCCCGCCGGCAAGGTAATGGACCGACGGGAAATGCCTGGCCTTTGCAGTTTTTGCCCGCACGAGGTTGTTGACTACCTTCTCTTTTGGCAGCCGGTTCAGGTCATAAACTCCCATGGCGAGCAGCTGTTCCCGCGGGTACCCGTAGTACTGGACTGCTGCATCGTTGGTATCCACGATCCGGCCCGTGTCCGGGTCGATCAGGAGCGAGACCGAGTAGTTGTTCGAGAAGAGCGCGCTGTACCGTTCTTCGCTCTCCTGTAACTCTGCCTGTGCTTTCACCAGACGGGTGATATCCTCAAGGGTCTCCATGGCCCCGATCAGGTCGCCGTTGCCATCACGGATGGGCGCGGCAATGATATGCAGCCATTTGCCACCCGGTCCAAGGTCTTTGAAAAAATCGGTTGCTTCATAGGCGCCTTCGAGGATCTCGGATGCATGGGACTTGCCCGGGTACATGACATGGATCTCATCTATGGCACCATCGAGCAGGAGATCAGCAAGACAGGGCCGTTTTTCTGCATAGAATGCTTTCCAGTGCAGGTCGGTCCCGAGCACCTCACCAGCACGGATCCCGGTCGTGTTCTCCAGCGCCCGGTTCCACGAGATGACCCGGTGGTTCTTGTCAAGAACAAACTTCGGGATGGGGGATGCCGCGATGATTGCATCCAGCAGCACCTGCTGTTCCCGGAGAGTTTGTGGTTCCTTCTGCAGGTCGGGGGTTATGCCCCGGTCTATTGCTTTTTCGTCTGCGTGGTTCCTGTTCATGCTGTACCTCCGTCTCCTTTGGGTCGCCGAACCGTGATCGTGTATCGTGTCCCGCTGCTCCGGTCAAGCTCGATGGTCCCGTCAACCTGGTCGACCAGCGTGTTGACCAGGCGCAGGCCAAGCGACTGGGTGTTCTTCCAATCAAGGTCCGGCGGGATGCCAACCCCGGTATCCCGGACCGTGAGCATTATCATATCGCCTTCACACCTGCCGCTGATACCAATAATCCCGCTCCTCCCGTCCGGGAACGCGTGCCGGAAAGCGTTCGAGACCAGCTCGTTCATCAACAGTCCCAGGGGTACCGCGGTAACGATGTCAAGCATGATCTTTTCCACAGCAAACTCGAGTTGCACCCGCTTCTGGTCCATCCCAAAATAGGCAAAGAGCTGGGTTGCCAGAAAGCGGGAGTAATCCCCGAAATCAATTTTCGAGAGGCTCTGGGAGCGGTACAGTTTCTCGTGGACAAGCGACATGGCCCTGACACGGTTCTGGGTCTCGGCCATGATCTCCTTTACCCGGGGGTCGGCTGACTGGCGCATCTGGAGGTTTGTCAAGCTGATGATGATCTGGAGGTTGTTCTTGACCCGGTGATGGACTTCGCGCAGCAGGAGGACCTGCTCGTCGAGCGCGGCCTGGAGTGCTGCCTCGTTCTCCTTCTGGCGCGTGATGTCGTGAGCGGCAACGATGATCTTGTCATTGTTGTCCTCCCGGCTCCGGATCACGGTTGCATGCACGGACAGGGGAGTGATGTGCCCGTCGATCCGCTGTATCCGGACCAGATTCTCGATCCTGCCTTTTTCGAGCAGTCCGGCAAATGCGGACTGTACCGTCCCATCCTCGACAAGATACCCGAAGTATGTTGTACCGATCAGCTGATCCTTTTTGATGCCGGTCAGCAACTCTCCGGCAGTATTGACATCCCTGATGATGCCGTTACTGTCGAGCACCACCATAAGGTCCGGGTTTGCCTCGATGACCGACCGGGTGTAATCGAGGGCTGCCTGTACATCCTTCTCGGCCCGCATGCGCTGGGCAACCTCTTCCTCAAGCGCCCGGGTCCGGTCCCTTACAATCTGTTCAAGGTTCTGGTTGATCCGGGCGAGATCGGCTTCCGCCTCCTTAAGCCGGGTGATGTCACGCATCGACTCGATTGCGCCGGTTATATCCCCCTTTGAATCGAATAGCGGGGATGCAACCAGCGAGAGGGTTGTCAGACGATCGCTTTTTTGCCGGCGGATCTCAATCTGAGCACTGATCATGCGACCTTCCTGACGGATATTTACATAATTCAGCCGCCCGGCATCCTGGTCAGGGTGAAGGACCAGATCGATGAGGATCGGGCGACGTTTTTCATAGATCCAGAGGCTGTATTCATGATCACCCTTCCCGATGACAGCAGCCGCAGGAACCCCGCTGAGCTGCTCGATCGCCCGGTTCCA
This sequence comes from Methanoregula sp. UBA276, assembly GCA_002508495.1. Lineage (GTDB taxonomy): Archaea > Halobacteriota > Methanomicrobia > Methanomicrobiales > Methanospirillaceae > Methanoregula. The sequence goes on along the minus strand of DANA01000119.1, from coordinate 10,412 downwards.
TGCAACCACGATACCGTCCTTGTCGATGACGAACGTGGGATCGGGAAGAAAACTGATGATGTCGGCGAAGAGCTGCCGGGACTCGCGAAGCGCCTCCTCGGCCTGCTTCCGATCGGTGATATCAAGGGCAAACCCGAGGATCGTATTGTTGGGAAGCCGGGCGGTGCTCAAAATGACCGGGCTTACAGATCCATCCTTTTTCTGTAATCGCAATTCAAAACTGAACGCGGGTTCTGTCTTCAACTGCTCCTGTACGCGAATGAACTGATCCAGTATTTGTTGTCGTTCTTCAGGAAGTGCCAGATCGAGGACCGTCATGGACATCATCTCTTCACGGGAATAGCCCAAAAGATGGAGTGCGGCGTCATTGATATCCAGATATTTTCCTGAGCTGTCGGCAACAAAGATACCCATCGGGGAGTTGTCAACATAGGAGCGATAGGTCTGTTGGGAGAGGCTGAGCGCAGTCTCCATCTGTTTGCGTTCGGTGATGTCCCGGACAATACCGAGAACCTCCCGGGCACTGAGGGCGACCAGGCGTGCCTCGTACTGGCGCACACCCTGCGGGAGGGAGAGTTCGTACTCGAAGAGCTGGAGTTTGTTGGTATCCAGTGCCATCCCGAGATGGTACAGGATAGTACTGGTCGGTTCATCCCCAAACCCGGAATTTCGGATATTGGTCCCGATGATCTGTTCTGAAGGTACGGCAAGCAGGGAATCGTCAGGCACCCGGAAGTCACGATAAACCCCGTCAGAGGATATGACAAACATCATGTCCGGTATCGCCTTAAGCAGCATCGCGCTCCGGTGCTCGCTCTCCTTCAACGCTTCCTCTGCCAGTTTGCGCTCGGTGATGTCGAGGACGATGCCCTCATAGTGGGTGATGGTGCCGGAAGGATCGCGGCGGATGTGGGTGTAGTCGATGATCCAGAACAGGTCATGGTTCTTCCCGAAGATCCGGTATTCCTGGATAAAGTCATCGATATGGTTGCTGCTGCTCGACTCCACCTCGGCTCCTACGCGATCCAGGTCATCCGGGTGGATAAGGGAGGAGAACGGCACCGTGCCGGAGAGGAAATCTTCGGGCGTGTACCCGAACTGGGTGATATTTGTACTGACCGCCTCCACCGGACAGTTCTCCTCGGCTCTCCAGAGGAAGGAGACGGCCGGGCTCGCGTTGATGATGCGCAGTTGCTCTTCCTGCGTTTTGAGCAGCGCTTGGATCCGTTCCTGGCTGGCCTTTCGTTCGGTGATATCCTCGAAGACCGCTACGAAATACCCCTTCTCCGGGCAGAACGCGGAGACTTTCAGCCACGAATTGAGCGGTTTGAAATCGATCTCGAACGTCTCGGGACTCCCCGTTGATGCCACCCGCCCGTACATGGCAAAGAGCTCGGGGGTCAGCCTCCGGATATCGGGGATGGCTTCGAGCACCCGTTTTCCAATGATATCCTTAAGGCCGGTCAGCTCCTCAAAAGCACGGTTGACATCGAGATAGACCCAATCAGCGGGTTCGTCGTTCTCATCATAGATCATCTGGCAGTAGGCGAACCCTTCGAGCATGTTCTCAAAGAGCGTCCGGTATTTTGTCTCGCTCTCTTTTAGGGCATTTTCGGCCAGTAACCGGTCCGTGATATCGAGGAAGGTCACCACGGCTCCGACAACAACTCCCTTTTCCCGCTGGGGATACGACCAGTATTCGGCAGGGAATGATGAGCCATCGGCCCGCCAGAGCACTTCGTCATCCGCATGGGTCCCCTCTCCCTTATGGAATGCCTGGAAGATCCGGCATTCCTCCACCGGGAACCGGGAACCGTCTGCGTGTTTTCCATGGATCTGCCAGTGCATGTTCTTACCGAGCAGGTCATGTTCGTCCCGGTACCCAAGGCTGGTGAGACCTGCTTTGTTGCAGAACGTGCAGTTGCCATCAAGGTCGATGCCATAGATTGCTTCTGCGGTAGAGTTCAGCAGGAGGAGGATCTTCTCCTCTGCACGTTTCCGGTCGGTGATGTCAAGGAACGTTCCAATAAGCCCCCCAAGCGTTCCATCGTTGTGGAAGAACGGGGCTTTGTAGAAGATGACATCGTGGAGCGAGCCGTCGGCATACTGCACCTGCGTCTCGTACCGCTGGGAAACCGTATTGGCGAAGAGCTGCTGGTCGGCGGCTGCATACTGGTCAGCAAGATCTTTTGGAGAGAGATCATACACGCTCTTTCCGACAATTTCTTCCCGGGAAATCCCGAGATATTCCGAGAACGGGGGGTTGCACCCGAGGTACCTGCCTTCATGGTCCTTGTAAAAGACCGGCATCGGCAGAGCGTCCAGCATCGTTGCAAGGAAACATGCATTTTCACCGGCCTGCTGCTCGGCATCTTTCTGTGCGGTGATATCGCGGCCGATCACGATGTAACTGGTAACGTTCCCTCCCGTGTCGCGGAGACCTTTTGTGTTCCAGATAATGTTCTTGGTCGTACCGTCAGCACACCGGATAATGGTTTCGAAGTCCACAAGGCCGGTGTCCCGTGACAAGACTCCATGGATCTCCCGCGTGACCCCGCGCCGGTACTCCCTCTCCGGGTACATCTGTTTCCATACCGTGTTCTTCCCGGTGACCGTTTCGCCGGCATACCCGCTGATCCGCTCGGCAGCCTTGTTCCAGACAAGGACCGTCCCGTCAGGAGCAAGGACGGCGATCCAGATGTTCGCGTTTGCGATCACGCTCTCCTGGAACGCCTGCACCTCGTGGAGCGCGTCCTGCGTCCTCTTCTCTTCGGTTATGTCCTCGCCAAAACTCAAAATGGCACTGGCAGCCCCGTCCGCGTCGCGCAGGATCGTGTTGTACCACCGGATATACCGCAGGTCCCCCCGGCCCGAGACAACCGTCCCTTCCACCATCCCGTACCGGCCGGAACCGTCTCTCATGGTACCGGCAAAGAGGGCGCGGACAGTCTCCTGCTCGCCCGGAGGAATGAAGGTGTCCGCCCAGGATTTCCCCACGGCAGATCCGGCCTCGCATGCCAGGATCCTGCACCCGTTCTCGTTGAGGTAGGTGATCACTCCTTCACGGTCGAGGACGAGGATGATAGCGGGGGCAAGGGCAAGGTATTGTTCGTTCAGCGCCCGGGACTGCGATTCGCTGGTCCTGCTCGTTTTCAGCTGATCTGAAAGGGCGGCAATGACTGCCGCGATCCCGACAAAGACAAGGACGCGGAGGACCGCCCCGGCGATCTCGGCCTGAACAGGATAAAAAACACTGACGAGGATGAAGTACATGAGCGCAAGCAGCGCTGCACAATAAAATCCCTTCCAGCGGTACCGGTACGCGAGGAGGACGATGGGGAAGTAATAGAGGTGCATGAAGATGACGGTGATCCCCTGCACCAGGCACCAGCCCGAGATGAGAAGGACTGCCGCTGACAAGGCGGCAATTGTTACGCGCCACCCGTTTTCCGTCATGCTGAACCGGGCTTTGGAACGTGCAGTCATCATTGCCAATTCACGTCCCTTCCTTGTCGTGAACTTCCATCGTGAACCGTGTCCCGTTGCTCCGGTCAAGCCCGATGGTCCCGTCCAGCTGGTCCACCAGCGTATTGACCAGGCGCAGGCCAAGGGACTGGGTGTTCTGCCAGTCGAGATCGGCAGGGATCCCTATCCCGTCATCAGAATACGTGACCGCGAGCGTTTGGTCAGTCTTCTTCACGCTGATGGCAATGGCCCCTTTCCTGCCTCCGGGGAATGCATATTTTAAGGAGTTCGATATGAGCTCGTTGATGATGAGCCCCAGCGGGATTGCCGTGTTGATATCGACGTTGATCTCCTCTATGTCAAGCTGGAACCGGATGCCGCGGCTCTTTGCATCATAGAACTGGAAGAGCCCGGCGCCAAGGAAACTGACATACTCGCCAAGACTGATATGGGAGATATCTTCAGCCTTGTAGAGTTTCTCGTGGACAAGGGCCATCGCCCGGACCCGGTTCTGGCTCTCGCGGATTGTCGCGAGCGTGGCGTCATCATGGATGTACCGTGACTGGAGGTTTAAGAGACTTGCAATGATCTGGAGGTTGTTTTTCACCCGGTGGTGGATCTCCTTGAGGAGGGTAACCTTCTCGTTATACGATGCCTGGAGTTTGTTTTCGGCCACGATCCGCTGGGCGTTCTCCTCTTCGAGCGCCGCATTTGCCTCCTGCAGGGCTTCGGTCCGGTCTTTCACCCGCTCTTCGAGAACCGTGTTGAGGGAACGGATCTCGGACTCCATCAGCCGGCGATTGGTAATGTCGATGTTGACCCCGGTCATGCGGGATGGCGTGCCATTCTCGTCGAATTCTGCAATCTTTCCCCGCCCCAAAATCCAGAGCCAGTTCCCGTCTTTTGTTAAAAACCTGTACTCGATCTCGCAGAGCGGGCTCTTCTCCGCTATCTGCCTCATCAGATCCGACAGGACACGCTCCCGGTCGTCCGGGTGGATGTGCGCCGCCCATTCCTCGTAGGTTGTTGAAAATTCACCGGGCAGGTAACCCAACATGGTGTAGAACCGGTCGGAGAATACCGCAGTATTGGCTTTGAGATCCCAATCCCAGGAGGATATATCCGCCCCTTCCATCGCCAGCCGGAGCCGTTCCTCGCTCTCCCTGATCGCCTGTTCCGCCTCCTTGCGCTGCTGGATGGGCCGCGTGGTGACCACAACCCCGTTCACCCCGGGGGCATCGAGGAGGTTGGTGCCGATGGTGTCCACCCAGAGGTACTCGCCATCAGCCTTCCGGATCCGGAATTCTGTCGGGGTGCCCGTGTTCGTCTGCCCATAGACTTCGTCAAGGTCTTTGCGTGCCCGTTCGAGATCATCCGGGTGGACCAGCTCCAGGGGATCCGTTCCCAAGAGGGAGCCTTCCGGATACCCGAGTATCCGTTCGGCCGAGGGAGATTCATACAGGATCCTGCCGTCCGCATCAAGGATACGGATGAGATCGGACGCGTTCTGGATGAGGGCCCGGAACCGGTTCTCGCTCTCCTCAAGTGCTTTGAGGGCTGCCTTCTTTTCAGAGATGTCCCGCACAACGCAGAAGATCTGCTTCTCGTTGCCGGAGACTACCGCGTTCGTGCTTATCTCAACATCGAGCACATGGCCGTCCTTCCGTCGGTGGCACGTCTCGAAATGATCGCCGCTCGTATCCACACTGGTAATCATCTGCTGCAGCCGGCCCGGCTCGATATTCGCGTCCCAGTCCCAGACATGCAGGTTCCTGATTTCATCTGCAGAATACCCGAGCATATCAGCGAAACGCTGGTTTGCCTCGAACACCTTACCGTCCTGGTCAAGGGTGACGATGCCATCCCGCGACTGGTCAACCAGCAGTTTTCTGCGGGTTGCATCTTCAGCGAGTGCACGCTCGGCAATCTTCCGTTCAGTGATATCCATGACGATCCCGGTCACGGTTGCTGCCGAGCCGTCGGGATGATGCCGGGTAATGCCACCCACATCCCGGAACCACCGGTAGTTCCCGCCGGCAGTCCGTATGCGGTAATCGGTGTAGTATCGCGATGCCCTGCCCTCAAGGTGATCCCGCATTGCCTGCATCGCCAATTCGAGATCATCAGGGTGTAAAAGCGCGGTGAAATCCGCATAAAGCCGGAACGATCCGGGGGAGTACCCCAGCATGATCGTCATACGGTCGTCGAACCTGAACGTACGGTCCGGAAGATCCATCTCCCACCAGGCAAGACTGCCTATCTCCATGGCGGAGTCGAGCCGGAGTTCATACGCCCTGCGAATCTCCTCGGCCTCTTTTTGCAGCGTGATATCGGTGAGGACATTGAGGCTTGCCGGCCCACCCCCGTACTGGATCATCACGCCATTGACAAGCACCGTCCGGAGGGTTCCGTCGTTTGCCACGATCTTAATCTCGTAGGAAGGGAGATCCTTTCCCTCCATCCGCTGTGCCATCGACTTTCGTATGATATCATGGTATGCCGGATCTATCAACTGGAGGATCGGTCTCCCGACAAGCGTTTTCGGATCAAATCCCATCCGGTCTGCTGCGGACGGGTTGACATAGAGCAGGATGCCGTCCCGGTGGACGATGACATAGTCCGGGAGGTGGTCCATCAGGCCGCGGTACCGCTCCTCGCTCTCGGCAAGTGCCAGCTCGGCGTCCTTGCGCTGGGTAACATCGGTAATAATCCCTTCGATCGCAACCACGGTTCCGGACTCATCCCTGATGATGATGTTCCGCTGGTTGTTCCACCGAATGTTCCCCGCCCGGTCAATGATCTGGAACTCAAATACCGGAGGGACGTTCTCCTGGAGCAGCGCCTGCCACTGCTCCTCGAGATACGCCTTCCATGCGGGGTGGATGAGCCTCCGGATCAAGCCAGGTTCTTTGTAGAACTCTTCCGGCGTATACCCGGTCAGCGCCACCGAAGCGGGACTGACATATTCATAGACCCCTTCGGGAAGTGACATGCGGAAGATCATGTCCGGGGCATTGTCGTTGATACGGCGCAGTTTGGCCTCGCTCTCAAAAAGTGCCTGTTCCATCCGCTTCCGGTCCGTGATGTCCTGGTTTGCACCATGGGTCCTGACCGTCCTGCCGTTCTCGTCCTGGATGATGCCGAACCGGACGACAATCGTCCGGATCTCCCCGTCCCTCCGGACGATGCGGTGCTCCACCTGCGAGATGAACGCCGGATCGGTAGATTCGATTGCCTTACTTACCTCTTTGGCAACCAGATCCTGCTCTTCTGGCGGAACAAAACGCCGTGCGTACTCTTCTGCTGGCATCTGGTAGCCGCCTTCCTGCTCTGCAGTGGTGCCATACAGCGAATAAAACCGGTCATTGAACGTGAAGATCCCGGTCAGTGCATCGAACTCCCAGTTCACCAGCCGGGCAAGGTCCATTGCTCCCTTAAGCTGGGCCTGGCTAATCCGGAGTGCCTCTTCTGCCCGTTTCATCTCGGTGATGTCGCGGACAACGGAAACTGCCCCGATGATGGTACCAGACGAATTCCGGACCGGGGCAGAGCTCACCAGCCGGTAGCGCAGTTCCCCGTGCAGGGGCGTTTTTACTATCTCCTCCAGGTTCCGGACAACTTCACCGGCAAGGGCCCGGAGCGGGGGCGCTTCCTCAACCGGGCGCGGGGTGCCGTCATGGCGCAGGACCGTCAGGCTCCCGGCCAGGGTCTCGACCGGGATCATCTCTTCCGCTTCAAGACCGAACACCCTGATAGCCTGGGGATTCGCGAGCATGAACCGGTGCTCCATGTCAGCAAACCAGACCTCGTCAGTGATACTGCTGACAAGCGAGGAGAGTTTCTCCCGCTCCTCTTCTACTTCCGCCAGCAGTCTTTCCCGGTCCTCTTCGGCTTGTTTCTTTTCCGTCACATCCTCATAGAGTGCGATAACCTCGCCGGACGGGAGCCGGTACACATAATTGTCACGCCAGCCGGAGATCCGGTTATCCGTATACAATGAGACCGGGTGTGACTCGGGAATGCCGGTCCGTGCCACCCGCAGGAAGACATCGAACAAGCCGAACTCAACAACGCCGGGGAAGGCATCGCGGACGCTCTTTCCTACGATCTCTTCCTTTTTCACCTTCTCAATCGACTCAACAGCGCGGTTGATGTCCCGGATGACGAAGTCGTCCCCGTCACCAACGGGTTCGTAGACAACAACTCCGGCACCCATGTTGTTGAAGAGGTCGCGGAACCGCTCTTCGCTTTCGAAAAGCGCGGTTTCGACCCGCTTCCTTTCGGTAATGTCCCGCGTCACTCCCTGGAAACCATCCACTGACCCATCCGGCCCAAAAATTGCAGTTACGCTGACCTCGAAAGACCGGATGCTGCCATCCCGGTGCACCATCTCAACCTCCAAAAGCGATGACAGGTCGTGGAGGTCACGGGAATAATCCTCCATCCGCTCCTTTAACCGGTGCCGGACATAGCGGGATGAGGGTTCGGTCAGGAGGTCAAACAGCGAGGTACCCTTAATTTCTTCAGGAGCATACCCGAGCTGGTGTTTCACTGCCGGGCTCACGTAGGTAAAGATGAGTTCCGGCGTGGTCTGCCACACGCTGTCAAGGATATTGTCAATGAGGAAACGGTATTTTTTTTCGCTCTCGAAAAGCGCCTGTTCCGCAGCTTTTCGGTCCGTGATATCCTGGACAATGCCAAATGCCGCGAGTGCTGTACCCTGCGAGTCCCGCGCTACCTCGATTTTCTGGAAGATCCATCGTTCTGTGCCATCGGGCCGGACAATACGGAACTCGAATTCCCCCGCATTGCCCCCGGCAAGAAGATCCCTGATATACTGGTCGTTTCGCTCACGGTCATCCGGGTGGATAAGGGATGCGATGGTATCGTAATCCAGCACAAAGTCAGGGGAGACGCCAAAAATCCGGTACATCTCATCGGACCAAAAAAGCCGGTTGCCGGTGATATCCCAGTTCCAGCTCCCGAGGTGGCCGATCTCCTGTGCGCGTGACAGGTTCCTCTCGCTCTCCTGCAGGGCATGCTCCGCCAGTTTCTGGCCGGTGATGTCCCGTGCAAAGACCGCCACGTAATCGACCGCGGTCTTTTCAGGATTGAATACCGGGAAAATCTCGTTATGGAGATACGTGCCGGATCGTTCATCATCGAAGATTGCCGGCGTTCCCGTTGCGAAAACGCGGTCAACGTAGGCCCTGCGGCTTTCGGCCAGATCGGGCGGGAGACGGGCATAGGCGGACTCGCCTATCATCTCCCCTGCTGTCCCGCCAAGCCGTCGCGCACCTTCGGTATTGATATTGAGGATCCTTCCTTTTCGATCGATGAGGGCAATTGTATCATGGGGTGCATTGAGGAGAGCATCGAGGGCGATCTGGCGGCGGGTGAGAAGATCTTCGTCCTCCTTGCGTTTGGTGATATCGCGGATGACCTCGATGGCGCCAACCCTCGTGCCGGCGGAATCGAACAGGGGGGACGCGGTACCCCAGAGGTACGCCCCTCTCCCGCCCAGCAGAGTAGGAATGTAGGCCTCGGATGTGATCTTGCCCCCGTCCCGCTTGACATACCCGTATTTTTTTAAGATCTCGGCATCGTCTTCCTGCACAAGATCGATGAGGATTGGCCTGCGTTCGCCATAAAACGGAATACTGTACGCATAATCCCCTTTCCCGAGGATCTCTTCAGCCAAAACGCCGGTCATCTCCGCGATTGCCCGGTTCCATGCAATAACCCTGCCCTCGTGGTCGATGGCAAAGGTCGCGTCCGGGAGGAAGCTGAGGATGTCTGCCAGGCGCTTGTGCGATTCAGCAGCTTCCTCTTCAGCCTGTTTCCTCTCCTTTATGTTCTCCCAGAAACCAAGCGACCGCCGGGCAATATGGGGCAGCCCCTTGAAAAGGCTCGCGGACTTGACCATGTAATCCACTGCCCCGGACTTCATGACTTCAACAGCGACATGTTCATCGCCATGGCTGGTCATGATGATGAGCGGGATGGTCACCCTCCCGTCTTTGCGGGGCAAAATATCAATACCCCGTCCTTCCGGGAGGAGCCAGTCGGCAATGATAAGGTCGGGCGGATCCTGCTCGATAACGCTTCGTGCATCCCTGAGCGTAGCAACAACCGATACCCGGAACCGGTCCGGGTCGTCCCGGAACGCGCGGGTGCAGAGCTCCCGGTGGGATGCGTCATCTTCAAGGATGAGTATATGGGGAATTTTTTGTTTGGGTGCCGGGTTCATCGGTGATGCCACTCCTGCCTGATGCGGTAAGCCTTCACTCCGCGGGCGGTCGTGCATTCCAGCCACACCAGTAATTTACGATATCTTTCAGAAGCTGGGTGAACCTGCGGAAGTCGAGGGGCTTGACCAGGTAACCGTTTGCATGGGAGTCATACGACCCGGCAATGTCGGCATCCGCGTCAGAACTGGTGAGGACAACCACGGGGATCCGGAGGAGTGCCGGCTCAGTCTTGATGGTTTTGATGACCTCAAGACCGTCAACCCGGGGAATGCGGAGGTCAAGGAGGACGAGATCCGGGCGCGGGGCCGTTTCCGGCTCCGAAAAGGTCCCCTGCCGCAGGAGGTAATTGAGGGCACGTTCGCCATCCATTACATGATGGACGGTAACGGGCATCTCGGTGTCCTGCAGGCCATGGATAATCAGTTCGGCATGGGCTTCGTTGTCCTCGATTAAGAGGATGTGAAATGGTTCACCGGAATTCTTGGCCATAAGTGTCACTCTTTTTTCTCTCCATTATTATGGGTATCGGTGGGAGGGTCGTGTACCACGGGCAGCGTGAACCAGAATGTTGTGCCTGTATTGGCACCACCGGATTCGGCCCACACCCTCCCGTTGTGGGACTCGATGATCCGCTTCACGATGGCAAGACCGATGCCGTTGCCGGCAACAGAACTGTCCAGTTTCTCGAATATCCGG
>DANA01000118.1 GCA_002508495.1 Methanoregula sp. UBA276 | reverse complement strand
TTTTGCCGCTTCGCGCGAGATCCGAAATTCCCCCCCCTCTCCGGCGAACCGCATTGCGGTGGTACCGTGGTCGATCCCGATGAACATACCAGTAATCCTATAGGATGGATGACATATTAGGTAGTGATGTTTGATGTGGTGACGGGCGGCGCCGGGTTCATCGGCTCGCACCTGGTGGATTCCCTTGTTGAGCAGGGAAAAGAGGTCGTGGTCATCGATTCGCTCGTGGCAGGGCGCAGGGAGACGATCGCTGAACACCTGGAGTCCGGGAGAGTCCGGCTTGTACCCTGTGATCTGCTCAAAGACGGCTGGCAGGGTGAACTGGAAGGGGCCGCCCGGGTCTGGCATCTGGCTGCCGACCCTGACGTGCGCCAGAGCGCCATGACGCCGGATCCCACCTTCAATAACAATATTCTTGCAACCTACCGGGTGCTCGAAGCCATGCGGCGCTCCAATGTCCCGGAACTGGTCTTCACCTCAACCTCGACCGTGTACGGGAACGCAACAGTCATACCGACCCCTGAAACGTATGCACCGATGGAACCGGTCTCGGTCTATGGTGCCAGTAAACTGGCGTGCGAGGCGATGATCTCGGCCTATTGCCACTCGTTTTCGATGAGGTCCTGGAATTTCCGCTTTGCCAACATCATCGGTGCACGAAGCGGGCACGGCGTCATCACGGACTTTGTCCGAAAATTACGGGAGAATCCACGGGAACTCGAGATCCTTGGTAACGGAATGCAGACCAAGTCCTATCTTGAGATCCATGAATGTATCGACTGCATGCACTTTGCTGTCACGCATGCACGGGAGCCGGTCAACACCTTCAATATCGGTTCGGAGGACTGGATCGATGTCACGACGATTGCAGATGTTGTTGCCGGGGAGATGGGTCTTGAGGACGTACAGTACCGCTATACCGGCGGAACCGTGGGGTGGGTCGGCGATGTGCCGAAGATGCAGCTCGCGATCGACAAACTCAAAGATCTCGGCTGGATGCCGCAGAAAGGTTCCCGCCAGAGCGTGCAGATCGCGGCACGGGCAGCGGTGAACCGGGAGCAGTAGGATGAAGTATATCGTTGTCCTTGGGGATGGCATGGCCGATGAGCCCCTGGCAGAGCTCGGGGGAAAGACCCCGCTTGAGCACGCACGGACCCCGAACATGGACCGGATGGCACGTGAAGGTGCATGCGGGATGCTCCGCACGATCCCCGACGGCTTCGAGGCAGGAAGCGACATCGCAAACATGGCAGTCCTTGGCTATGCCCCCGAAAAGTACTATACTGGCCGGGGTCCCCTTGAGGCATTGAGCATGGGTGTCGACCTTGCACCGGATGATGTCGCCTACCGGTGCAATCTCGTGACGATCGAGGAGAATCGTATGGCGGATTTTTCGGCCGGCCATATTTCGAGTGATGAAGGAAAAGATCTCTTTGCCGCACTCCAGCTAGAGATCCCGGAAGTCATGCTCAAAGCCGGTGTCAGTTACCGCAACCTTCTCGTGGTCCACGGCGGAAAAGGATCTGCAACCACGCCCCCGCATGATATTGTCGGGCAGGATATCACCTCATATCTCCCAACGGGGGGCGATGCAGATCTCCTTCGCCGCTGCATGGAAACAAGCCGGCAGGTCTTCTCCGATCACCCGGTCAACACTTCCCGCACCATGGCAAAGAAGCGCCTGGCCAACCATATCTGGCCGTGGAGCGGGGGGCACAAGCCCGCGTTCCCATCTTTTAAGGAGAAGTACGGGAAGAACGGCGGGATCATCTCGGCCGTTGATCTCCTCAACGGGATCGGGCGGTGCGCCGGCATGGAGATCATCAGCGTACCGGGCGCAACGGGATACCTTGATACCGATTACCATGCCAAGGCCCGGTACGCGCTCGATGCAATCAAACGCCTTGACTTTGTCTATATCCACATCGAGGCGCCGGACGAGGCCGGTCATCTCGGGAGCGTTGAGGAGAAGGTGAAGGCGATCGAGCAGGTGGACGGAGTTGTCGGCACGATCCTTGACGCGTTCGACGGGGTTGTGGCAGTTCTGCCCGATCACCCGACCCCGATCCGGGCAAAGACCCATACCCGGGACCCGGTGCCGTTCGTGATACGCGGCAAAGGCACGGACGGCACGGACAGCTATTCGGAAAAATCTGCCCGGAACGGTGGATACGGGACGAAAAACGCAACGGAGTTTCTGAGTTTCCTGTTCGGGTAATGCAGTACGGCATCAGTCCCCTGCTTCATCATGGATCAGTGGGGGTAACTTTCATCATCTGCCGGACTGTGGTTCTGTTTCGGTTCCAAAACGATAATAGTTTATTGCTGGCCTTATTCACCCCCCTGGTTTTTCATAATGGTCCGGCCAGTTCCTGTTGGGGTGGATGGGGCAACCTGGAGTTCGTGCTTCACCTGATGCTTTGAATCCGGGACCCGGGCTGTCCAATGCAGTTATTACCGATGCGGTAAACCTGTACAGCAATGAAGAAGAACCTGCTCATGTGGGACGAATCCCTTTTCCGTGACCCGGACGTTCTCGAGATCGATTATGTCCCCGAGCAGTTCGAGTTCCGCGATACCCAGATGCGCGAGCTCGCGTTCCAGATCCGGCCCGGGCTCCGGGGCGGCCGGCCGCTCAACACGGTCTGCAAGGGGCTTCCCGGAACCGGCAAGACCACGAGCATAAAAAAGCTCTTCTCCGAAATTGAGGAGACTACCAAGAAGCTGGTACCGGTCTACATAAATTGCCAGATCGACAATACCAAGTTTGCCATCGTTTCCCAGATTTACCGGAAGCTTTCCGGACACCTGCCCCCGTCATCGGGGACCTCGTTCAAGCAGGTCTTTGACGCGGTAGCCCGGATCCTCATCAAGGAAGATATCGTCCTCCTTGTCACGCTTGATGATGCCAACTACCTCCTGTACGAGAACGAGATCAACAAGGTGCTCTATACCCTGCTCCGCTCGCACGAGACCTATGAAGGCACCCGTATTGGCGTGATCGTCATCATCAGCGACATGGACGTGGATCTGTCCCGGGCGGTGGACGCCCGGGTTGCCTCGGTTTTCCGCCCCACCGAGATCTATTTCCCTCCCTATGGCGATGCCGAGATCCGGGAAATTCTCAAAGCCAGGGTCACGCAGGGGCTTTTCTCCGGGGTCCTTTCCGATGATCTTCTCGATCTCGTTGTCGAACAGACCCGGAACAGCGGGGATCTCCGGGTCGGTATCGACCTCCTCAAGCGGGCAGCGCTCGCCGCGGAACGAAAAGCCCGCCGGAGCATCGACCGCGAAGATATCTGCGGGGCGTACGAGGTCTCAAAATATCTCCACCTCAATTTCACCGTGAAAACCTTGAAAGACGAGGAGCGTCTCATCCTCCGTGCCCTTGCCGAGCGGAGCATGAAGGAGCACGATATGAATGCCGGGGACGTGCACAAGGCGATCAAAGAGAAGAACGCTATCGGCTATACCCGCTTTTACGAGATTGTCAAGAAAATGGATGCAATGCGTCTTGTCAACCTCCAGTACCGCGAGGGGAAGGGCAGGACACGGGTAATCACGCTCCGGTACGAACCGGCGAAAGTCCTTGAGTATCTTGGATGATGGGGCAATTCCCCACAATTAATCTGGATTTTAATCAAAAAAACCCCGGGTTATGCTGGATTCCCGGAACCGTGCTGCATTTTCCCCGTATTGCCATTCAAAAATATTATACGGTAAAGCATCCTCTTTAATGATACAGGGGTTTTTCGTAATGTTAAGTGTTAATGAACTGGCACTGGAGATTTTTGATAATCTGGCCGATCTTGCCGAAGAATTCAACTGCGCCTACCATGAACTGGACAATGGCGCACGGATCGTGGATTGCGGAGTATCCGTCCGCGGGGGCTATGCTGCAGGCAGGGCTTTTACCGAGATCTGTATGGGTGGTCTTGGAGAGGTCAACTTCCGTAACGGGGAGATCAAGGGCATCCCGATCCCCTTCATTGACGTAAACACCGATTTTCCGTCCATTTCCTGCCTTGGCGCACAGAAAGCCGGCTGGACGGTCAAGGTGGGCAACTTCTTTGCCATGGGAAGCGGCCCGGCCCGGGCACTCTCGCTCAAGCCCAAGCACACCTTTGAAGTCATCGAGTACGAAGATGACTATGATGTTGCCGTAATCTGTCTGGAATCAGACCACCTCCCCAACGCCGAGGTCATGAACAAGATCGCCGAGGAATGCCACGTTGATGTTGCGAATGTCTGCGCCGTTGTTGCCCCAACCTCTTCTACGGTTGGTTCAATCCAGGTTGCCGGCCGCTGTGTTGAGACCGCGATCTACAAGCTCAACGAGCTCGGGTTTGACACCAAAAAAATCACCTCAGCTATCGGCTCGGCACCTATTCCGCCGGTCCGGGGCCCCAAACTTGCCATGGGTGTGACCAACGACGCAACCATCTACTACGGCAGGATCAGCCTTACAATGAGAGCACCCGAGATCAAGGACTATCTTGACCGGATCCCAAGCAACAAGAGCAAGGGGTACGGGAAGCCTTTCAACGAGATCTTCAAGGAAGCAAATTACGACTTCTACCAGATCGACACGTCGCTCTTCTCGCCGGCGGAAGTTGTCATTAATGAGATCTCAACCGGCAACGTCTACCATGTCGGGGCCGTCAATCCTGATGTCACGCTGAAGTCCTTTGGGCTCCAGTAAGATTTTTTTCTTTTTCCGGTATTCTCCCGGGCAGACCGCAGGAACTTGTTTTTAAAAAAAGGAACGTGATCCCGGTTTTGGGATCATTCATCCGGTACATTATTGCCGGCCTTCACCAGCCGGATAAGATTTTCGCGGCCCTTGCGCACCTTTTGGATGATCCCTTTCTGGTGGAGGCTGCCCACCGCCGAACTGACCGTTGACCGGGGAAGCCCGAGCAGTCTGACGATCTCTGACTGGAACCGCTCCCCGCCACTCTCATTCAGGAGTGAAACGATCCGCTCTTCCACGCTTTTTTGCTCATCCGCGGAGAGCAGGGCGGCAGGCTCCTCTGCCTCTTGTGCACGGGTGTGTCTTCTCTTCAGCATCAGTCCCGCAACAATTCCGGCAACGATAACCAGGGTGATAATGCTGACGGCAACAGGGAGGACGGGAAAACCGGCCCGTTCCAGCACAACCCGCGGGTCTCCTGCTGCAAACGACCGCTGGCCGTACCAGATGAGACTGTCCCGCTGCTGGTCGGCAGCAGGTTCAACACTCAATACCGTGAACCCGTCAGGATAGCGGATGATGAGCGTACTGTCCTTTGCAAGGAACAGGCCGCCGGCAAAGGCATCGCCGATTGCCAGGGTATCGCCGCTCTTTGCAAACCCGTACCAGTCAAAGGAATAGAGAACGATCCCGAATTTTCCTGTCGGCGATACCTGGATGACAGCACTTCCGCTGACATCGCCAATGGTCATCGGCCGCCCGGCAGCAACCGATGCCTGGGATGCGGATCCGGCCATCAGTTCCTGGACCTGCGGGAGGTAGATGCTTTTGAGATCCCTCCGGTATTCCTCAAAAAGGGTGGTATCCGCATCCGTCATCAGGGGGGTACGGTACTCAACCTGCCAGAGCGCTGAGCCGTCTTCACGCACGGTAATGGTATAGGTCGTCGTGAAGTCATGCGCCGGGGCAGCAGCTGCGACCACTGCCGGCAGGGCAAGGAGCAGGAGTACCGCGAGGACGGCAAGCGAAATCCGGGTATCTTTTGTCATACGGCACCGGGATAGCTGCATACTATCATATCCGGGCATAAAAAAATTGTCATCGGTTCAATTTCCGGCACAGTTCATTATTTTTTGCCGGAATTGCCCTTGTCCGGGGGAGTTCCCTTGCCATTATCGCCGTTTCCAGATCCCTCGAGGTTCCTGCCGTTCTGCTGCCGGGGCTGCGTGGTTGTTGTGGATGGCCCGATATTGTCCTGTCCCTGCTGTTGCCGCTGAGCCCCGTTCACGCGCTGCTCTTCCGTATTGGCATTACCAGCGCCGCGGTTATCATTGCCTGTCACCTGGCCGTGTAGGTTCGCTTCCCCGGCCCCGAGCCGGTATGCTTTCATGATCGTCTGGTTATCCTTTGCTCCTGACTTCATAAAGCGGACCTGCGTCTTTTCCTGGAACTTCTCCTGGAGCTGCAGGCTGTTATTGTATGCACGGGCAAGACCGGTGTTGTCCGGGTAGAGATGCACCAGGTTTTCCAGGACGAGCTGGTGGTTCGCATGCATCGCCTGTGCCTGGTAGAGACCGGTCTCATTGGGATGGTAATTGGCAATCCCAGCCTGCGTCCTGTTCATCTTCTGCCAGTAGAGGTCGATTGCCTCCTGTGCTGAAGCTGTACGGTTCCTGGCAAGTTCACTGCGGGCTTCCGACAGGCGGAGCGATGCGTGGGTCATCTGTTTTGCCATCTGTTGTGTCTGGTCTGCCGTGAAAGATTCATCAAGATCTTCCCATGCAAGTTTCAGGCCGTACAGCGGACTTCCGGGGCTGACGGGGCCGTCATACGGGGGGATATCATCGGTTACTATCAGGGTATCGGTTCCGGTGTCGGTCTCTTCTGCAGTTGCAATGCCGGTCATGCAGAGGAGGCCAAGCGCGACGAAACACGCAATTAATCCAAACATCGGTTTCATGGTATGACTCCAGTGCGGAATGTATTTTCCGCTGCACATCGTGTTGGTTTTTCCTGGCCAAAAGGCCCGCGAAGATCCCGCCCGGATCCCGTCGTCCCCGGTTGTCCCGGTAAGCCGGAGACCGTCCAGAATTGTTCAGAATTGTATCCGGGGGTCATTTTACCCGGATTGGGGAAAACGAACCAGGAAAGCTGTTGTACCCGCCTTTTTTGTGGGTTTTACCTGGAGGCGCGCAAAGCCGCGAGCCAGCACGCCACAATTTATTCGTTCTGGAATGGGGCCGGATGGAAAATGAGAATTGGATCGTGATCGATCCGGAACGGATTTTTAATCGGGATCGTGATCGCGTTTTTAAAATGAAAAACGCTGATCGATTTTACCGGAAAAAACGCGGAGCGATTTTCACAAAAAAAACGCGATCCGTGTGTGAAATGTTAATCACTTGTGCACACGTGCACCGGCGCACACCACGACGGCAACCGTACCTGCGGACAGGCTTTTTCATCGCTATCCGTTTTTCAAAAAAAATCGAGGGGCGTTTTTTTTTGGAAAAAACGCGGATCGATTAAAAAATGAAAAACGGATCCCGTTTTTTTTGGAACGGTTTTTGATCGGGATCATGGTTGCGATTTTAAAATGGTGTTCTGGAGAACCACACATGAACGCCGGTTCACACCCAAAGCATGAATAACGCCGGCCTCATGAAGAATTTTAAGTGCTCCCTGTTCAGGCTCCTTCCCAGGACACGGCGGAGCAATTTCGGTTTTATAAAAAAAGGAGTTATTGCTGCCACGGGAGCGCCCTGCAGGGGTGGCGGCCGGCATCTTAATGGGGGTATGGGGGCAGTTTGCCCCCATCATCACTTCAAATGGTTTCTTCAGAGCACGTTTTTAATTCCCATCAGAAATTTCGTTCGTGAACCTGGTTTTCGATCGCGATCTGTTTTCAAAACGAAAATTGCTGATCGATTTTCGTACGAAAATCTATACAAGGTTGCACAAGGTAAAGCACAGAACGGATTCTTAAAAAAAAAGGACCATCACCGGCCCGGCACAAAAAGACTAGATGAGTGCTGCGGTAATCCCGAGCACGCCGGACTGGATGATAACGGCAACTGCGATGATGACCCCGGCCATCTCGAGTGCGACAGCGATGTTGCCCTTTTTCAGCTCTTCGAACTCCTCAACGCCTTTGGTGAGTTTGTCAAGGATGTAGAGGGCAAGATAGATAGCCCCGACAGCAAGGACGATGCCAATGACCAGCTGGAACACGGAGAGACCGATGGCAAGCATGCCATCAGCGGAGAAGAGACCTGCACGGAACGCCTTTGCAATCCCTGCGGAGAGTCCCTTGACCCCGGATTCAACCACGATTGCGACAGCAACAAAGACTGCTGCAACAATGATACCAACTGCGGTGTTTCCCTTTGCCAGTTCCTCTTCTTCGTTGAGCCCCTTGCTGATCTTCCCGAGGGTCCAGAAGCTGATGTAGAGCGCAATGACGGCGAAGATGATCGCAATGATCAACTGGATTATTCCGAAAACTGCATTTTCAATAAGCACGATTACTCCCTTTCCGGTACAATGTTGCCATGGTGTGGTAAAAACATTTCTGCCGCCATTTTGGGGATAAATTGAATAATAAAAGCCAAATGGTGGATTTTTCTCTCCCCGTTATCTGAAGGGAAGCCGAAGCGGGCCTTACCCCTCCTGCCTGCGGGAGACGAGGTAGGGGATTACGACCAGCACGAACGTGAGGATAGCCATGAACTGCAGGAAGAAGAACAGGAGTTGTTCCTGTGCCTGGGAATAAAACCGCAGGTCAAACGCGGGGGCGTGCGTCCATGTTATCGTGGTGGTATTATCCGTGTGCCGGGTCACGTTTGCGCCATTACTGATCCCGGCAAGTAGGAGATTATCAACCCGTAACTCCGGGGGAAGCTCGACGGTTACGTTGTAGGGCTTTTTGTATACCGCCTTGAGATTATGGTCTTTTAAGGGGGCGGTGAAAAAAACCGTGTAATTCCCTTTGACAAAGGATATGGATGCAGGCGCACCCCAGGGTTTTGCCCAGTTGAACGCAACCGGGACACCTTCCGAAACAAGCGTTACATCCCCGACTGCAAGCGGGACATCCTCTCCCATGTAGCCGACATCGGCAAAGGTATACCGGTCGGTATCCGTGATCGCAATGGTGGCATTGTAGGCGGTGCCGTTGGCAAATATCCTGTACTCTGCTGACAGCGCTCCCGCTGGCATGGCGAGGGCGAGCAGGATTACAAGTGCAGCGCAGAGAGCAGCGACGGCAGGTCTGCGTCGATCTCGGTCGGGGGTTCGCATTGTTTGATCACCGTGTCCGGGTCCTTGAGGAGGTGACCGGTAACAACGCAGACGATCCGCTCGTTCCGGTCTATGGCTCCCGCTTCGACCAGTTTTCTGATACCGGCAACGGAAGCGGCAGATGCCGGCTCTACCCCAATACCCTCTTTTCTGGCAAGATCCCGCTGCATCCGGAGGATCTCGTCGTCAGTTACCGTTTCGGCAAGGCCACCGGTTGTCCTGATGGCAGTGAGTGCCTTCTCTGCATTCACCGGGGCACCGATCCTGATTGCCGTTGCGATGGTCTCGGGGTTCTTTTCCGGAACAACTTCCGGAAGGTTATTGCGGATTGCCGATACCACCGGGCTCGAGCCTTCTGCCTGTATTCCGGTCATCATCGGGAGCCGGTCGATGAATCCCAGTTCGAGAAGTTCCATGTATCCTTTGTGGACCGCGGAGATGTTGCCGGCATTGCCGACCGGAAGAACAAAGCGGTCCGGGACATCCCCGAGCTGGTCGAATGCCTCAAAACCGATGGTCTTCTGTCCCTCCAGCCGGAAGGGGTTGATGGAGTTGAGGAGATAGAGACCGTGGGTGAGGCAGAGTTCGTGGACCATCTCCAGCGCCCGGTCAAAGTTTCCGCGGATGGAGATCACCTTTGCCCCGTGCATCAGCGCCTGTGCGACCTTGCCAACCGCAACTTTGCCGGCAGGGAGAAGGACAACTGCGGGGATTCCCGCTTTTGCTGCATAAACCGCAAGGCTTGCCGAAGTGTTGCCGGTGCTCGCGCAGGCAACACTCTTCTTCCCGAGCTGGATGGCCATCGAGACACCGACGGTCATCCCCCGGTCCTTGAAGGAACCGGAGGGGTTCATGCCCTCGTGCTTGGCATAGAGGTGGGGAAGCCCCATCTCCTCGCCCAGACGCCGGAGGTGGTAGAGTGGCGTGCCCCCTTCCTGCAGGGTAACCGGGGGAATGGTCACGGGGAGGAGTTCCTTGTAGCGCCAGAGCGTGAGCGGGCGGCTGTTCCAGGTCTCTTTTTTCACGGATATGGTATCGAGCGGGTATTTTACCGCAAGAAGATGACCGCATTTTTTGCAGTTGTAAAGGATCTCGTCAGCGGGGTAGGTGGCTCCACAGTTGACGCATGCGAGATGGTACATGGCATACTATTGGTGGTAAACTTACATATTAGCATGCGGTTATCCGGCACTGCACCACGACCCGGCGGGCCTCATGCAAGATCGCGGTACAGTGCAACCCTGCGGTCTTTTCCTACCTGAAATGCACTCCTGGCAGCATCGGCAACCGCCGGATCGATTGCGGAGAAGACGAGTTGCTCCGCGTCGCCGGCACGGCTGATGATCGCCCCGTCTGGATCCGCAGTCATCGATGTTCCATCATAGACGTCAACCGGGGTCTTACCCGTGGTATTTACCCCGATAACATACATCTGGTTCTCAGCAGCCCGGGCGGCAATGAAGAGTTCCCAGTGGCGGATACGGCTGGCCGGCCATGCTGAAGGGACAAAGACCGCCTGAACACCCTGTGCAGCATAGGCGCTGAAGATCTCCGGGAACCGGAGGTCATAACAGATCGCCAGTCCGCACTTCACCGATCCAAGGGTAAATGTTCCAAGGCCGGTGCCCGGGGAAAATGCCGTATTCTCCCGGGCCGGGGAGAAAAGGTGGATCTTGGCATAGGTAGTGAGGATTGTCCCCTCGCTGCTGATGACAACTGCTGTATTCCTGGGTAAGGGGACAGACCGTTCTTGGATCGAGCCGATAATGGCGATCCCGGCATCCTGTGCGGCCGTTTTGAGGAAAGAGACGATCATCCCGTCTGAATCCTGGATATGCTCATGGGAGGTGGGGTCCCAGCCGGTAAAAATCTGCTCGGGAAAACAGATAATATCTGCACCGCCTGCCGCAGCATGACGGATAAGGATCTCTGCCTTTGTCAGGGTCTTTTCCGGGTCTCCCCAGACCGGTGCCATCTGGGCGCTGCACGCCCGGATGACCCTGTCAGGTCTTTGGCTGGACCGGGGCTGGCTCATGCTTTGCATCATAATAGACAACGATTACCGCGCTCATGACGATCAGGACCGCTGTTGTAAGGAGCAGGAACGGGGCAATGGGCAGATGAGCCCCAAGGAGCATGGCTGCGATGATCATGCCGGCTACGGTAATGCTGCTCCCGATCAGGACAAGCCCGATGGAGGTCAGGTCCCAATCCCCATCTTCGGTTTTTTTCATGTTATCCTCCCTTGAGTGCGGGAAATGCCATCCAGATCCCGTTGATAATAAACTGTACTGCAATGGCAATCAGGAGCATTCCCATGAGACGGTTGATCGCCCGGTACTCCCGCTGCCCTATCTTGGTCATGATATAATCTGAATTCTGCATCATATAATAGGTGATCCCAATGGAGATCCCGATTGAGACCAGGACAACAGCAATAGCGGTTATCGAGAGGGATAGTGCCTCGTTCATCAGGACAATGCAGGTGGTGATGGCCCCAGGTCCGGCGATCATCGGGATAGCAATGGGCATCAGTGCAATATCCTCCATGTCCCGTGATTCGTACTTCTCCGTTGCGGTCATCTTGGTGCGGGATGTTTTGGCATAAACCATCTCCATACCGATACCAAAGAGCAGGATCCCCCCGGCAATACGGAATGCCTCGAGCGTGATACCGAACAGCTGGAGGATCCAGGTGCCAAGCACGGCAAAAAAGAGCAGGACAATGAGGGCGGAACGGCAGGATTCTTTGCTGATACCGTCACGGACGGTCTTGTCAAGACCTGTTGTCAGCGAGACATACAACAGCGTTGCCCCCAAGGGATTGACAATAATCAGGACAGAAGAGATTGCAAGAAGGGCAAAACTGAGCACATCTCCTGTCATACCGGATAGTGCGTTTCTTGGAGGTAATAGAAGTTACGGTTAAAAAAAGTTAGTATTCATACAGCACGGACGCATCGGTCCGCGTGTACGTGCAGACTTCGTCTGCCTTGAAATGGATCGCGATCTCCCGTGCTGCACTCTCCAGGGAATCAGATCCATGGATGACATTGCGCCCGATATCGAGGCCATAATCGCCACGGATGGTCCCGGGCATCGCCTCCTGCGGGTTTGTCGCACCGATCAGCGTGCGGGCAACGGTGACGGCACTGCGTCCTTCCCAGACCATGAGGAAGACCGGCCCGCCCATGATGTACTGCTTGAGCGAAGGGAAGAAGGGTTTTTGGAGATGTTCCTTGTACTGGTCCATGACCCGGGTTTCCGGTAATTTCTCGAACCGGGCTGCCACGAGCTTGAGCCCCTTCGCTTCAAAACGTGAGACGATCCCGCCGACAAGGCCCCGCTGGACCCCGTCGGGCTTGACCATCACAAAGGTTCGGTCCATGGACGAATTACTCCTTGCCGAGTGCTTTTCTGCCGGCGCTGGTCCATTCAACCCTGCGGGGAACCCTTCCGAGCTTGTGGTTGTTCTGGCACTTGGTGCTGCAGAAGTAGAAGATGGTGCCGTCCTTTTTAACGAACATCTTGCCGGTTCCCGGCTCGATCTGGCTGCCGCAGAAACTGCATGCGTGCTGTTCGACCATGGTCCTTCACCGCCTCGAGAGTTTCTTGGCCTCACGCTCGGTCTCAATGAGCATAAGGATGTCCCCTTCCCGAATCGGCCCCACGGTGTTGCGGGTGATGATCCGGCCTTTGTTGTTACCGTCGAGGATCCGGCACTTGACCTGCATCGCCTCTCCGTGCATGCCGGTTGAGCCAACGACCTCGATTACTTCTGCCGGCGTTGCATTGTCTGCCATGATAGGACCCTCACGCCTTCAGCGCGGTAAGCTGTTTTGCGAGTTCGTCAATCGTCTCTTTTGCCTTGCCGGGCTTGACGACGGCTGCAGCAGCGGAACCGACATCAAGGCCGCTTGCCGCGCCGATGTCGTTTTGTTTGTTGATGAAGATGTAGGGGACCTTTTTCTCATCGCAGAGGGGTCCGAGGTGCATGACTATCTCTTCGGGTTCGACATCTGCACCGATGACAACAAGAGCGGCAATGCCGCGTTCGATGGCTTTGGTTGCCTCGTTTGAGCCCTTCTTGATCTTTCCGGTATCCCGTGCAACTTCAAGGGCTTCAAGCGCCTTGTTCTGGAGCTCCTCTGGAGCCTCGGTTTTAACGTAGCCTTTTGACATAACTCACCTCATTCAGGAGTTGGATGCTCCTTCATTACTCATCAGTCAGCAATGATGTAGCCATATTATTACGGCAGGGACTGAAATAAAGGTTTGTGAACGGCGGGATCCCAACTCCCTCTAAACACGGGAATCCAGCCACTTCACCGGCATTCAACCAATGAGCCGGTATATTTCAGTCCCATCAGCAGAATAAACCTTGGTCAGCCCAAAAGCAGGCGCGTTTACCTGGTAGCGTTCCCGTTCCGGGTCGCCGATGTAGAGAAGCGTTGCATTATATTTTTTCATCAGGGCAACCGTTTGCTCCGGGTCCTCATAGATCGCCTGGATGTCGGCAGGGCGGGTTGAATACCACCCGGTATCATCGCCCCGCCACATGTACTCGTGGAACGGCTGACCGATGATTGCCGGTATGCCGGTGAAGGATGAGACCCGGGAGTAATACGAGTAATCTCCCTTTTCTGCCTCAACAAGGATCTCGCCATGGTCAAGTGTGCGGAGGTACGCAACAGCCCCGGCATCGCCCGGGTGCTGCTCCTGGAGATATGCTAACCCGTCAAGCGTTCCGGGTGCATAGGCTGCTCCGAGCGGGCTCGCGAACGGGAGGGTAAAGAGAACGGTTATCGTGAGAATCGCCAGGGCTGCGGCGTATCTTGACGAGATGACCGGTACGCTGCCGGGTAACGAAAGATAACGGCCCAACATCACCGATGCGGCAGTGCAGAGCATAAGCCATGCGGGAAGGTAACACTTGAAGACCGTGTTCATGCGGAAGAATGTGTCCCCCATGTTGTCCTTCATGTAGACCAGTTCGCAGGCAATAAGAATAACCAGTCCTGCTGCTGCAAGGATGTCTGCAGCGTCATGCTCCTCCCTGGCAAGGAAATACGTGAGCGGGATAACCGCAATTGCAGCAGCTGAATACCCGGCAAGGGCAAACGGGAGGCAGGCAAGCAGCAGCCAGGGACGCTTCCGGATTTCCGGCACGAGGAGTGCCAGAAAGACCGCAATGAAGATTCCGTTTACCCAGAGGAACTCAAGTGGATCCGAAGGTGCATGGACCAGTGCTACTGCCCCGGTCTGTGTCTGCAGCTGGAGGTAGAATGGCAGGTAGCAGAGGATTGAGACTGGCGGGATGGCAAGAAGATACCAGTACGGGGATTTTTCAGCAGCATCCCGGTTTCTCCAGAGAATAACGAACCCGACAACAAGAACCACGGGCGCATAGATGAGTACATCCCACGTATTGATGAGCGGCATCGACCCGAGGCTGATGGCTGTTAAGGCCATGAGAATGAGTTTCTCCTTTCGTTCAAGCGTCTCCCAGCGCTTGCAGGCAAACAGCAGCAGGAAGATCAAAAAGACCTGGTTGAAGATAGAAATGACATGGGCATGGAGATCTCCCCAGATGAAGGAGAACAGGGGAAATTCGTTGATGGTATTGGTTATCGTCCGTGTCCCAAGCCAGGAAAGAGATGCATCATAGGCCGGGTTGACGGCGTTACCGGTGATGAGCTGGTAAACCAGGGCCGGGTTTGGCAGGATGAGCGTGATGAGCGGCAGCCAGCGGAAACGGTCGAGCAGCAGCGTCCCGATTGCGTACAGGCTGACTGCCGACAGGGCAAATACCGTGGGGAGTGCAAGATTGAACGCAATAGTTGAAGGGACTCCGCTTGTGATGGCAAGGCAGCCGAAGATCCAGTAACCCAGGTAATAATAGACATTCAGGGTGCCCCCGGCAAACCAGGGATCGAGCGGAGGTACGACCGGGTTCAGGATCACGGACGCGAGAAACGCATGATCCATGAATTTCTCGGCATACGATATGGTCGGGTTACAGAACCGCACCTCGAGCATGAGGAAAAAAAAGATGAGGAAGAGTGCCTCCCAGTGCCATGCAGATTTCAGTTCGGCAGAAGTATACTGCCGGGTATAGAGGTGGTATGCGAGGAGGGCGAGGAACGGTAAAAGAGCGAGTTGTACCGGCACCCGTGCAAGCCCGCAGTACCACGATACTATGGTAAAGAGAAGAACCGATGCGGGAAACGCAACCGGGAACGCAAATTCGCGAAGTGTTCTTTTCAAGGAAGGATAGAGTGCAAGCTGGAGGAGGGAGAGGATAACAAGCCAGCTGATTACGGAAATGACCTGTTCTTCAGGGCTCAGAAGGCGTTCCCCCGCCGAGTTTTTTGTTGAATGCCTCTTTGATGCTCGGGATGACCCAGTCGCCAAAGTAATAGACCGATATGATACCTCCGGCAAGCGTGACAAGGTTTTTGATGAGGTGATCGGTAATTGCAATGATCGCAGCAGTCTCAAGCGATACTCCGCCAAGGGCAAGGGTTGCTGCAACAACCGCCTCGTAGGCACCGATGCCTCCCGGGGTGAAGGGGACTGCCTTGACCAGGTTGCCGATGACAATGGCAAGGATGACAACGGCAAACTCGATCTGCTGGCCAAACATCAGCACAACGGCAAAGCAGACAAAAATATCCAGCAGCCAGATGATGACGGAAGACCCGCCGACAAGCAGGAGTGACTTGAGCGAGAGAGATGCCGTCCTTATCTCGTGGAGCATGGTGAGAAGTATCCCGATATACCTGTTTTGGGTTGAAAATTTCCCGATGCAGAGCAGAAAGATAAAAAACAGTACGCCTGCAACAAGCGGCAGGAAGATGACCGTATAGAACCATGACGGGACATTGAGCACGAACAGTACCGAAAGGGCACCCAGGAGTGCAATGGTAAAGATATCAAATACCCGCTCAACAACCAGCGAGGACACGCCTTCGGAATACGTGGTGTCATATTCGTGTTTCAGGATGAAAACCCGGACAAAGTCGCCGATCCGGGCAAGAACGATCAGGTTCACGGTCTGGCTGACGAAGATGCAGGCAGTAGAGACGAAAACCCCGATGGAGTACCCGAGACTCTCAAGAATGGTCCGGTATCGCCACCCGCGGATGAGCCATGCAATAAGGCAGATAATGATCGCACCAGCAAGGTATGCAGGAACCAGGTGCTGCAGGGCATCGATGAACTGGTCCCAGACATTGAAGAGCATCCATGCGATAATGCCGAATGCAAGGAGGGTTGGGATGACCACAGCGCTAATCTTTCGATACATGGATCTGCCACCATAACCGCAGGATCGATGACCCCATGGAGAAGACGTCTTTTGCCTTTACCGTAGTGCCGTTGCCGGCCCTCCAGTGCACGGGAAACTCGGCAACCTGATAGCCCATGTGCTGGGCCCGGACGAGAATCTCGGTGTCCCAGAACCAGTGATCGGACCGGATCAACGGGAGCAGTACGAGGACGCGGTCCCGCCGGAACCCCTTGAACCCGCACTGGTGGTCGAAGATATGGCTGCCAAGCAGCAGCCGGACAAGGAAATTATATCCCCTGCTGGCTATCTCCCGGCCCCCGGTTCGCACGATGTCGCTTGCCGGCAGCAGCCTTGAACCGGTTGCGATGTCCGCGCCGTTTCGTATCGCTGAGACAAGTTCTTCAACGTGCTGCATGTCTGTTGCAAGGTCGACATCATAATAACAGACAATATCTCCGGCTGCTGCGGAGATCGCCCGGTTGAGCGCTCTTCCCCGGCCCAGCCGCGTATCGCTGTGGAGGAGCCGGACCCGGGGATCTTTTTTTGAAAATTCCTTTACCAGTTCGTCACTGCCATCGCTGCTCCCGTCTTCTGCAACAAGGATCTCGAATTGTGGCGTTATCCGGCTTAACGTCTCGATGGAGAGCGGCAGCGCTCTCTCAAGTGACAAGCGGTCATTGAAGACCGGAATTATCGCGGTTACTTCAGGGCTGCTCATGGGCCTCCCGCATTCCGGATGCATTCTGCAACTGCAAACCCGGCACGGACGGATCCCTCCATACTCCGTTCAGGGTAATTGGTATCCGAGAACATCCCGGCCATGTAGAGCCCTTTTTGCTCATAGCGGGGGATCAGCGAGCGGTAACCGGTCGTATAGACCGGGCCGGCAAAGGGGTCCACAGCCATACGATGCCAGGAAATTTCATCCCTGCCAACAGAAAAGCGGGAACAGAAATCCGCAAGCATCCTCTCATCGAGCCGCTGGGGGATGGGTCCGGAGAAATATGAAGCAAGATACACAAGATGCTCCCCGTACTGGTCAACCGGCATGAAATTGGTATGGGTGACAACCGCGCCGTAGGGTGCGGAATCCTTCATGTTCAGCCAGTATATTCCCTTCGTCACTTCGCGGTTCATGGCGAGCGTCAGGCAGGCAGCACCCTGGTAGGGGATGCGGGGCAGAACGGGTCCGCCATAGTGTTCGAGCTCCTGGGGCGGGATGGTTGAGATGACGGTGTCGAACCGCTCGTTGTTCATCGTCCATCCTCCCTGCTCACGGGTGACCGAAGTAACGGGTGTCTGGAGACAGATCCTCCCGCCCCGTGAATGGACCGAGGATACCAGTGCATCGATAAAGGAATGGAATCCCCCGCGGATATAGCCGAGCCGCTCCCCTTCCATGCTCCGGTTCGACCGGATGGCAACCCGTGACAGAAGCCAGGCAGCGGAGACCTCTTTTCGCCGGTCTCCGAATTTGCTTTTCAGGAGCGGCTCGAAAAACGACGTGTACACGTTCATGCCAAGGTTTTCAAGGATATACTGATCGGCCGGCACCCGATCCAGTGCCACAAGGTCGGTCTTTTTTGCGGTGAGTGTAAGCCACCCAAGGTACCCCTTGTCGATGAGTGACAGTTCCGGATAACGGAGGATCTCGAGGGGGGTGTTCAGGGGATAGATCGTGCCCCGGGCATAATACCCGGTAGTACCTTTTCTCCATTCAAGACGCTCCATCAGCCCGAGTTCCCGGAAGAGGGAGAAAAGTGCCCGATCGGATGAAAAGCAATGGTGGTAGAAACGCTCGATCCAGTAATCATTGATGTGGTACGAGGAAAGGCATCCCCCGGGATAGGGCATTGTCTCGAAAAGAGTTATGTCATGGTCCGGCGCAAGTGCGTGTGCGGCAACAAGCCCGGTTATTCCTCCCCCGATAATCCCGATCTTCATAATTGTTGATCTATACTATTTTCACGGTGAATGGAAAAAGGCTCCGTCAAATCGGGAGAATATGGCCGGTTATCCTCGGAGATTTATAAGAAAGTTTTTGTACTCTCGAAAATAAACCTTCATACGAGCAAAAGGACTTAAAACAAATAAGATAAAGTACTTATCTGTTAGCCCATTGGACGGTGTCTTTAGATGCGGGTATTTTTCATAGGTTTTGGCCAGGCGGGCGGCAAAATTGTCGATATGTTTATCGAGCAGGACAAAAAGCTCGGGACAAGCAGCTTCAGGGGGATCGCCGTCAATACCGCACGGACAGACCTGATGGGTCTCAAAAACATTGAGATGAAAGACCGCATCCTGATCGGTCAGACCATGGTCAAAGGTCACGGGGTAGGCACCGACAACGTGACCGGTGCCCGTGTTACCGCTGACGAGATTGACAGTATCATCAGCGCCATCGACTGCCGCGGAACGCACGATGTGGATGCATTTGTGATTGTTGCGGGTCTTGGCGGCGGGACGGGATCCGGCGGATCGCCGGTTCTTGCCCGGCACCTCAAGCGTATCTATCGCGAACCCGTTTATGCTCTGGGGATCATCCCCGCACCTGAAGAAGGCCGGCTCTATTCCTACAATGCTGCCCGGAGCCTGACCACTCTCGTCAATGAAGCAGATAATACCTTCATCTTCGATAACAGTGCATGGAAAAATGAAGGGGAAAGTGTCAAGACTGCATTCTCCCGCCTGAATAATGAGGTTGTGCGGAGATTTGGCGTCCTGTTCCGTGCCGGCGAAGTCAGCAGGATGGGCGTTGGTGAGATGGTCGTGGACTCAAGCGAGATCATCAACACTCTCCGTGGCGGGGGAATCACCACGGTTGGCTATGCCATCAGCGAAGTGGTGAGCAAGCGGACACGGGAAAAACGGGGACTTATCGGGGGGCTCAGGGATAAGTTCGGCGCGAAACGCGAGGCAAACGAGGAGGTCCTGATGGGCGAGGACCGGTCGGCAAAGATCGTTGCCCTTGTCCGCAGGGCAATGCTCGGAAGACTGACTCTCCCGTGCGACTACTCAACTGCCGAACGTGCGCTGGTGCTCCTGGCCGGGCCCCCGGATGAGATGGACAGGAAAGGGGTCGAGAAGGCCAAGAGCTGGGTTGAAGAAAATATTGCCGGTGTTGAGGTCCGCGGTGGCGACTACCCGGTCAACAGTGAATACGTTGCTGCCGTGGTCATGCTCTCAACCGTTGGCAATGCCCCCCGCATCAAGGAACTCCTTGATATTGCCAAGGAAACAAAAGAAGATGTTATTAAATCCAAAGAGAAAAAATCCAGTATGTTTGAAGAGGGTATCGACCCGTTATTTGAGTGAGGTAAATGATGAAAGGCGTAACAAAATGGATAATACTATCAGGAATTCTCTTGTTTTTAATCTCCAGTGTGTCTGCAATTACCACGTCTACGGTTGTGATTGATCCTTCCGGGTCGCTTGTTCCCGGCACAAGTGTCAGCATCTCGTTCAGGGTGGATGCAACCGATTTCGAGGGAGATAACGAGGTCTTTCTCACAACAGATCTGGCAAACCCGGTATGGTCATATACCATATTCGTCAATAATGTCGAAGGATTCTCCGACCAGTCTGGATCGAAAACTCTCAGCGTGACCGGCTGGCTCCTGGAATATCCAAACAGCGAAGAAATAAGTTTACGGGTAACGCTTACCGGGAAAGCCCCGGATGTAACCCAGAGTTCAGAAAAGATCCTCTTCCGTGTCCAGGAACTGGATTCCAAGGGCAATCCCATCACCTCCCAGACAACCGAATATAAAACTACGGTTGTCAACACGGCCGAAATTTCCCAGTCAATTTCAACAAAGCGGGCGGAACTCCAGTCATTCCGCAGCCAGATCGATGAAAAAGCCGCCATTGGTGTCGACACGGCAAATGCGGAAATAAAATACAGCGATGCCAAGTCAAAGATTGACGCGGCAGCAGCATTGCCTTCAACGGAATACACCAATGCCCTAGCCTACCTCAACACAGCAGCAGATCTCATCAAGGATGGGAATACCGCACTCGACAAGTCCTGGGCAGAACGTGAAGTGGCCACTGCACAGATCCCCATCAGCAATGTGGATCGGGTGATTGCCTGGTTCAAGGGAAATGCAAGCACGTCAAGTAATGCTGAACTTCCGCCAATTATTTCCAAGCGGGAGATTGCAGTAAGTTACATCTCCGCGGCGAATGACCAGATTGCCAGCGGACAATATTCCCAGGCACGTTCTAAAGCCGCCGAAGCCTATGCCAAAGGAAATGAGTCCTATACGGATGCATTAATCCTCCAGAAGAAGGTTTCATCCGGTTTTAACCTTGGGGCTATTTTCAGTTCAGGCGTTCTTACCATCATCGCGGTTGTTGTCGTGATAGGGCTCATCGCAGCAGGGGTAATCATGTACCGGAAACGCTCCAGCTGGGATGAACTCGGCTGATTGAGAACGAATTTCCGGTAATTTCTTTTTTTTTGCTCTGGAGAAACACACATGATCGGGCGTTCACACCCGAAGTATGAGAATGAGCATTGCCGCAATCATTTCGGATCTCAATGTTCCGTGCACTCTGGCGAATTTTCATCGGAAAACCTGAGAAATGATGATGGGGGCAAACTGCCCCCATACCCCCATTGAGATGCCTGCCGCCACCCCCGCGAAATCGTCCCCGTGGTGGCATGCATCGCAAAAATTTTGCACAAGTCCTGCAATTGTTGTCAGGTATGGCATTCACGGGAAACCTATTCCCAAAAAATACATGAACCGGGGGCTCTGTTGAAACCTTTCCCAATACCTGCATGTGTGGCCCGGATTGCGGGATTGGTCATTACATAGGGATTCAAACTGAGGGTTTTCCATGAAAAAACGCGAAATGCTCTGATCATGAACGCTGATTCTACCATACCCTAATTATGACGAACGGCCGCCGCTCCCGTTTGGGCGCCTGTGCGGCGGCTTCAATTCGGTTTCATACAAAAAAGGGAAAATCGTATGCGGGTTACTGTAATCCAAGCATTTAAAAAACCCTCCTTGCCCCGCCGTGCCGTACCGAGGCCCTGATGCGGGAACCCTCGTATTTTGCCAGCATCCGAGTGATTTTCATCGTTTAGGTGTGAGCATCCGTTCATGTGCGTTTCAACAGGGTCGTTTTGTGAAATTGTTTTGGGATGATGCGCTGCCCACAAATAATCCTCATTTTCCCTTTT
>DANA01000076.1 GCA_002508495.1 Methanoregula sp. UBA276 | reverse complement strand
ACATGCAGACCCTCACCCAGTACGGTGGTATCCGGCCGTACGGCACCGCGCTCCTCATTGCCGGGGTTAGCGACGGGGAATCCCGGCTGTACGAGACGGACCCCTCCGGGACCCTCCTCGAGTACAAGGCAACGGGTATCGGCATCGGCCGCCCTGCGGTCATGAAGGTCCTTGAAGAGGAATACAACCCCGAGTCCGGAATCGAAGATGTCATCATGCTCGGTCTCAAGGCACTCCACTCGGCAACCGAAGGCAAGTTCGATGTCGACCAGGTCGAGATCGGGATCATCGAGAAAGCAACCCCGCTCTTCCGGAAGATGAGCCGTGAAGAAGTGGCATCGTATGTCGGGAAGTTCAAACCGTGACCTGCCATGATCCCGCTTGACCATGCTGTGGTAGCGCGGCTCGACAGCCATGGAGAACGCTTCGAGATCCTGGTCGATCCCCACGGGGCAGCACTGGTACGGCAGGGCCAGGCGGTCGCTATCGAGGACGTTGTCGCGGCGCTCAATGTCTTTGGGAACGCCTCCAAGGCAACGCGGGCATCTGAAGAAACCTTACTGAAGGTGTTCGGGAGCACCGATTTCGATACTGTTGCCAGACGAATAATCGAGAAAGGCGAGATCCACCTCACCTCCGAACAGCGCAAGCTCATGATCGATGAGAAGCGCCGCCAGGTCATCACCTTCATCTCAAGGAACGCGGTCAACCCCCAGGATGGCCACCCCCACCCGCCGCAGCGGATCGAGCGTGCCATGGAGGAAGTCCGGGTCAACATCGACCCGTTCAGGCATGTCGAGGAGCAGGTCAAGGAAGTGGTAAAAGCCCTCCGCCCGATCCTCCCTATCCGTTTCGAAGAGCTCCGGCTCGCCATCAAGATACCGCCGGACTTTGCAGCACGGTCGTACGGGGACATTGCTGCAGCAGCGACCATGGAGAAAGAAGAATGGTTAAAAGACGGCTCGTGGGTCTGCGTGGTCCGCATACCCGCCGGCATCCAGGGCGATTTTTATGACCTCATCAACAAGCTCACCAAGGGTGATGGGCAGGTTAAGATCCTCAATCAAGTATATTAATTCCGGGGACAAATAAAAGAAGACAGATCAGTAGGTATCCAGTATGGCAAAATCAACACATAAGGCAAAAGGAAAGGTCACCGGAAGCGCAGGGCGTTTCGGCTGCCGGTATGGCAGATTTGTCCGCAAGCGGGTAGCCACCATTGAGCAGGTCACCCATGCGCTCCACCGCTGTCCCAAGTGCGACATGCAGTCCGTTTCGCGCAAGGGCACCGGTATCTGGGAATGCCGCAAGTGCGGGTTCAAGTTCGCCGGTGGTGCATACCAGCCCATGACCCCGACGATGAAGCTCGCCCAGCGCGCGATTGACCGAACGGTTGAAGAGATCCGGAAGTAATCGATCCGTATGGCAAGTACCTACAAGTGTGCCCGGTGCAAGCAGAAAGTCGAGATCGACGTTAATGTCCGCTGCCCTTACTGTGGCCACCGCATCCTCTTCAAAGAACGCGGTGCAGCCATCAAGGAACTCAAGGCGCGGTAACGCGGTCTTTTGATCGTTTGTCCGTAAAAATACCTTTATTTTCTTTTTCTGTGCATACTGCATGAGAGGATATCGTTTGGAACGTCACGAAGCAGTCTTCCGGTTCCGGTGCAGCAATGCAGATCAGATCTTACAAAGCCTGGGGCCGGAACTTCCGGACGAGGTAAACCCCCGTTCAACGACCCGGTGCGAGATGGAAGGACCCGATACGCTGGTCCTGACGGTCACGGCACAGGACAGCGCCTCGCTCCGCGCTGCGCTCAACATGTACCTCCGGCTCGTGAACGTGGCCGACGAAATGGGACATCTCGTCAGGAAGCCCTGAGCCGGGTTTTATCGCACCACGCGGGCGCTGGTGACAACCCTTTTTATTGCCGGCGCCGATATTCTCTACAGGAGTTTTTTATGAACAATATCTCACCCAAAGTCCAGAACCAGATCAGCATGCTCCAGCAGATCCAGCAGCAGCTCCAGACCATCCTCCAGCAGAAAGCCCAGTACGAGATGGCTATCCGCGAGGCAAAGCGCGCCCAGGAAGAGATCAGCGATTCAGCGGATGACGCGGTCATGTACTTAAGTGTCGGCACCGTCATGATGCAGAAGAAGAAGGAGGTTGTCAGCGCAAGGCTCACCGAGAAGGTCGAGACGCTGGAACTCCGGGTCAAGTCCCTGGAAAAACAGGAAGGGATGCTGCAGGGCAAGTTCCAGCAGCTCCAGGAACAGATCAAAGCGGCAATCGAGGGCAAGGGTGCCCCGACTGCTGCATAATCCTTTTTTTTCCGGCCCGCAACAGGCCAAACGCTCATGGTATTCTGCATACCAACACTTGTATGGATTATCTTGCAGATTTTCTGACAACCCGGCCTGCCCACCGGCTGCTTGTCATCAAGTCTGCCGCCGACCATGCATCCCAGGCCCATAAAGGGCAGTACCGCAAGGATCGCAGGACCCCCTACATCACCCATCCGGCACGGGTTGCCGGGCTTGTCGGGACGTTCAACGGGTCGCATGTTGCCATCATCGCTGCCTGGCTCCACGATATCTATGAGGACTGCTCCCCGGAATGGCTCCTGAAAACCGATAAACTGATCGACTCTTTATTATTGCCTGATGATGAACGGCAGGACATCGCTGCAATCGTCGGTGCCATGACCAAGAAGAATACCCTATCCAACAAGGCCGCACGGTTGTCAGACAGTCTTGACCGGATTCTCGATGCACCGCCGGAGGCAACGCTCGTCAAACTCTGTGACCGTATTGATAATCTCCTCGACTCCGCGGACCGGAACGGGGGGTTCACAAAGCGTTACCTTGCATCCACGGATGAGCTGATAGAAAAGCTATCCGTGAGGGCGTCGCTCTGCGGGTACGATGCGGCACTTGGGATTCTCGTTCAGATCCGGAATTCGAACCTGAAAAAAATGTGAATCTATCGTGCCCGGTTGATCAGGTTCACGGCATTGACCATCGCTTCAACGGATGACAACACGATGTCGTCGCCGCTCCCGCTGGCGTCGAAGATCCGGCCGTGCTCGTCCTCTACCGCGATCGTGACGTGGCACATGGCGTCCGAACCACCGGAGATAGCCTCGATGTTGAACTCTTTCAGGACGAGTTTTGCGGGGGTGATCCCGAGGATTGCATTGAGTGCTGCGTCAACGGGACCGTTGCCGACAGCAGAGAAGACATGTTCTTTGCCGTTCACCTTTGCCTTGACGCTTGCCGTCGGGATTACGTGGTTGCCGGTCATGATAGCGATATCTTCCAGGTTGAAGATCTTGTTGTTCAGCTCGATTCCCATGATGGTCTCGGCTATCTCGTACAGATCTGCATCGGTCACGCGCTTGCCCCGGTTGGCAATGGCCTTGACTTTCTCGATGATGCCATCGAGCTGGGGATCCGTCGGGTCGATGTGGACATCGGCAAGCATCTGCCGGACCGCATGGCGCCCCACGTGCTTGCCGAGGGTCAGGCGCCGGCGGTGCCCGACCATTTCCGGTGTCATGATGCCCGGCTCGAATGTTGCCGCGTTTTTCAGGATCCCATGGGAATGGATACCGCTCTCGTGGGAGAAGACATTCTCGCCAACAACCGGCTGGACCGGGGGGATGGCAAGACCGGAGAAGCGGGAGATGAGGCGGGAAGTCTCAACGAGACGTTCTGTGGTGATGCCGGTCCGGATCCCGTACATCGATTCCATGATCATCACGGTCTGGGCAAGGTCGGCATTGCCGGCACGTTCCCCAAGACCGTTGACCGTCACCTGCACCTGCGATGCCCCGGCCTCGACTGCCGCGATGGTGTTGGCGACTGCAAGGCCGAAGTCATTGTGGCAGTGGACATCAATGGGGCAGTTTACTTCGCGGTTGATCCGGGTGATCAGGGTCTTCATTGCCGAAGGCGAGATAACCCCGACCGTGTCCGGCACGTTGATGATAGTTGCCCCGGCATCGGCGGCAGTCCGGAACACCTCGATGAGGTAGTCCCAGTCCGTCCGTGTCGCGTCCATGGCCGAGAACATGCAGAGGTCGGAACGTTTCCGGATATAGCCGATGATGTCGGCAGTGATCCCGAGGACCTCTTTTCTGGTCTTGTTGATCGTGTTCTCCCGCTGGACATCGGATGTCGGGATGAAGACATGGACCATATCGACCTTGCAGTCAAGACAGGTATCCACATCGTTTTTAGTGGCACGGGCAAGGCCGCAGACTTTAGCGTCCAGGCCAAGACTCTTGATCGCGGTGACGGTCTCCTTCTCGGCTTTCGATGATGCCGGGAAGCCTGCCTCGATGGCGTGGACTCCGATCTGCGAGAGCTGGCGGGCAATCTCGATCTTTTGTTCAACGGTGAAGGCAATCCCCGGGGTCTGTTCTCCGTCCCGGAGCGTGGTATCAAAAACAGTTACATTTTTACGGGCGTGGCTATCGGTGAAGAAAGCGATCCCCCGCAACAACATTGCGAGATTCCATACTACTAAACTTGGGGAGCCGAATATTTAAACAATCGCTGCACCACAAAAATCCGTCCAGATGAAAAAACCTGCATGCAGGGAAATTTGGGGTATCCTGCGGCGGCAGGTTATCATTTTTCCGGCTGGGACGGATGAGCGAAATTTTCCTGTACCTGCGCTGGAGCCAAAAAAAATGCCTGCAAACGCGGTTTATCCGCGATTTTGCCCGGAAAGCGGGCTGTGTTACGATACGTTTAATACGGAATTATCCCTACATTATTAGGCAGTGCCCCGCCTTAACTCAGCCTGGTAGAGTGCGCGGCTGTAGATTGGTTTACCGTCAAAGGTAACTGCGCGGCTACCGCGATGTCCCCGGTTCGAATCTGGGAGGCGGGATTAACTGTACCAACCAAGTGCCCAGGTAGTGTAGTGGCCTATCATGATTGCCTGTCACGCAATCGACTCGGATTCGAATTCCGACCTGGGCGTAGATCCGTTTTCCACACTTTTCTCATAATCCCCTCCTGAACTGCAATATGGGATTTTTCCCGTTTCGCTGCTGGTACAAATCTAAACAGGCCGGTTTTTTCGGGCGTAAAACTGCCGGATGAGTAATCCGGGCTTTTTACAGAGCATTCAAAATAACTCCCCGCAAAAAGGCCCGAAACAGGCCGGTGGTGAAACGTGGAAAATGGGGAAACGGGGCTTAAATTGAGCCCGGATTGCCAAAAACGCAGGATGGGGGATCGGATCCCTGCCAGTACCGCCCGGTGGGTAACCGTACCTCCTTTCCCCGACGGCGGGGGGCCGGGAAAAAGGGGAGTCCTGTTGGCACGATGAGGATACCTGCACCCCGTAAATGCCATTTTCGATCCACCATGTAGCATCAGCAGATCTTCCATTGACCAGTTTCAGGATGGACTGGATTGCCCCAAGCGTTGTTGATGATCCAAAGAATGTTGGAGCCGGCATCACGCCCTTTATTTTTTCCGGCTCAGGAAAGAGTGCCCTGCGTTGTCAGCTGCCCGCAACCCGGTACAAATTGCGGTAAAAAAACCGGCAGCAGGAATTGCATTGAGAATCACGTCTCCCGATCCAACGGCCGGATCCTACCCGTCGCCTGCCATAATGACGCGCCGGATTTCTCGTGCGGAGGGGTTTTACGCTATCCGGAAGGCAATGCGCTGTTCAGCACCGGAATATGCCGGAATGGAGAGAACGACCGTTTTTTTCCGGCACCGGCCTGACCTTTTTTATTTTTTCAAAGAGAAGATCTTCTATGAAATTCAAAATCAGCCCACTGGCAGTTTTTTGCATCCTGGTGGTTCTCATTCTTGTAACAGCCGGCTGCACACAGGTATCAGCCCCGCCGACCACCCCTTCCCCGGTCACCGTGGTTTCACCGGCGGAGACGCCTACCCCGACGGCGGGTGCGACGAAGGAAGAGATGGTTGCCTTTGTGCAGGAGGCAGTTGCCTATGCAAAGGCCAACGGGAAGGAGAAAGCCCTTGCCGAAATCTCCAACCCCAAGGGATCGTTTGTCCGCGGGGAACTGTATCTTTATGCCTATGATTATACCGGCACGACCATTGCCCATCCCGTGAACCCGGAGAAGATCGGCGTCAGCCGTTACGATGAGAAGGATGCTGACGGAAAGTACTACATCCGCGAGCTCATGGATGCGACAACCAACGGGACCGGTTTTGTCGAATACACCTACATCAACCCGCTCCACGACAAACGCGTTGAGAAAAAACTCGGCTACGTGATGAAGGTTGACGACGAGTGGTGGCTCGGTTCAGGGATCTACCAGGGACCGGTGGAGACGCCGGCAGGCAGCGCAGTTCCTGGCAACTGATCCATTTTTTCCTTTTTTTGCTCTGTAGAAATCATTTGAAGTGATGATGGGGGCTGATGCCCCCATACCCCCTTTAAGATGCTTGCCGCCGCCCCGAAGGGCGCCCCGCGGCGGCCTCAATTTCTGTTTTGTGAAAACATTTTTTGTCGGGAGTGTCCCGTACAGGTTGTGCGGAGGCATCGCATGCGCCCCCGCCCCCTTGGGGGCAGGGATGGCGTAAGGGGGGTACCATTTTTCCGGAACGAGGATTTCTACAGAGCACCTTTTTTTATTCAACCCGGTAGCCATTCTGTGCCAGTGCCGCTGCAATCCACGGTTCGGCATCTGCATCGGATGCTGGTCGCTGTCTCATCATCCCGTCCCAGAGCGAACGGAGTCTTGAATTGTCGGAATGCAAATCAAGCGTCCCCCGCACGGTTCCGAGGAGGGTTCCCTCCCCATCGAAGATCTTCATCACCACGCAGCGGTAGAATTTGCACTGCGCAGGGCTGTCGCGGTGGATGGTGCAGCGCAGAAGGTTGCCATCAGGGCGGAGGAACCGGCATGCCGACGGGTGGCGATCGGGAAAGGAGAAGTCCGAGAACAGGTGCCGTTTGTCCGCATCCACTTCGGCAGTAAACTCCGTGCCGGTGGAGACGCACGAACACGTAAAGGAAAATTCACCGGTCTGCTGTTCGATGACGATATAATCGCCAAGGTACATGCAGCACGATCCGCACTGGCGGCAGGTGAAGGCCATGAAACGTTCCCGTATTCCGGTATTTCGTCCGTTGGCAAAAAGGGTGTGGGAGAATTCTTGCGCTGTTGCTAAAATTGGCATGCTTCAGGTGATCTTCGCGGCAGCTTTTTGCACCATATCTTTGAGCAGCTCGTAGTCAGTACTCGTGCCGGACATCGTGATCCGTTCGAACACGTTCTTTTTGATGAAGATGACCGTGTAGGTTACCTGCCCTTCTTCGGGAGTATCGGTCATGCGGAACGCGACGCTCTGGTCCCCGACAACGGGGAAGGGGATCTCGTTGGGAGACGAGAAGGGGTTGGTACTTTCTGAGAGTTCGATCTTCTCCAGTTTAAAGACCCTGTTCATGTTCTCGATTGGAAAGATGCTGACCGCCTGGCGCACCCGGGTCTGGTCGCTCCTGCTCCTGCCGGTCCGGTCGAACGTCACGTAATACCCCTGTTTCCAGCCAAGATCGCGGGTCAGCTGCGAGACTTCGGGGGAGGTCATGACCGAGCGTTCCCGCAAAACGTAATCGGACGGGAGATCGGCAGCCTGGAGCGCCATATCCGCTGACGGTACGGCAGCCAGCGTGCTTTCAGGTGTCGGGACGGGGAGAGGGGCCGTTGTCTCCGGCGTGGCGACGGGTTCGGGGTTTGAGGTCGTGCATCCCGGTATACAGGCGAGGACAAGGACAAGGAGCACGAGCGCACCGGTACGGTACTGCATAGCGTACATGATGGCAAAACCGGCTTAATATGTTGGTGGTGGGGGTCTTTTTGGCGATCCCTGCGTTGCCGGTCACGGGCCATCCAGCGAATGATTGGCAGCATGCCCGATCTAAAAAAAAACGGCAGGTACGGTTTGTCGCCATGGCCCGATCCTGCAGGAAATTCCCCTTGTCCCCGACGTATATGAGCGGATAAATATCTTTTTCCCGTTTGAAAATCAACCACTACCGATAAAGAAATATGCTGTGGTAGCATGGTTGTTCCAGAAATTTACGATGATGAAAACGTGCTTCTGAAAACCCCCGGTATCTCTGTCAAATCGATACCCTTTGAGGGCACCCTCACCAGCAAACGGATAATCCTGGCTGACCCGGCCAAAGGGCACCTCCCGCCCAAAGAGATCCTTCTTTCTGCCATTATTGCAGTCGAGAGCGGGGAAAACGCGATCCGCGACCAGACGCTTACCCTTTCAGTAAAGGCTGCGACCGGTGAAGTCCGGCAGATGATCCTCACGTTCTCGCAGCGGGGAGGAGGCAGCCGGATCAAGGAACGCGATGCATGGGAACGGGCCATCCTTGATAATATCCCGGCGGCACCCGCAACTCCTGGAAGGCGGGTGATTTCGGCATCCCAACCTCCCGTTGCCGCCCGGTCACGGATCAGCATTGTCACGGCCCCCCCTCAGCAGGATCCTGAACCGGAACCCCCTGCACCGCTGACTGCGTCTCCACTCCGGTCCTCCGGTCCGGTCCCGGGATACGAAGCCCCCGCCCCTGCCCAGCATTTCTTCTGTTCGCGCTGCGGCAACAAAGTGCCGGTGGAATCAGCGTTCTGCAACCGGTGCGGATCCCCGGTTGTCCCACCCCGGGGAATAACCCCTGCTCCCCCGTCAACAACGTACCCGGAACAACCCCGCCACCCCGTTGACCGGCAGGTGCCGGCAACCCGCCCGTCTGGAAAGATCACGCTGAATATCCCGGACGACCCGGTTCCGAAAACCCGGCCGGATCCCCCGGTCCAGCAGCAGCCCCTGGCATGGGACGAAGAAGAAAACTATGAACCTGAACCGGCACCACGACCGGCACGGCAACCAAAGCCGGTAAAGCGGGAAAAGAGGCCGGGCCTGCTCTCCGGTATCTTCTCATCCAAAAAGGCCCAAAAGCCCGCGTCCCCCAAGCCCCCCCGGTCCGGTGGCGGGTTCAAACCCGGACGGAAACTCCTGCTTGGGCTTGGGGCGGTTGTCATCATCCTGGTCATCCTTGCAGCCGGTGCATTCGTTGTCTACCCGATGCTTGCGAGCGGGGCTCTCGTACCCGGGCCCGGGGAACCCGCAACTGATGTGACGCCCGCTCCAACCACCTCCGGATCATCAACAACGGTCAGTGACCCGTCCACG
Source organism: Methanoregula sp. UBA276 (assembly GCA_002508495.1). GTDB lineage: Archaea > Halobacteriota > Methanomicrobia > Methanomicrobiales > Methanospirillaceae > Methanoregula. Next base: position 9,519 of record DANA01000076.1, on the reverse strand, counting down.
TTCGTCCCGATTGAGATCAAGACCGCCGATATCCCCCCGACCGGTGTCCAGGTGCATGTAAACTATATTGGCAGTTTCAAGGGCAGTTATGGAATGCAGGATTCCGTGATAACCGTACCCGGCAATTCCGGCGATCGCGTCTGGGAGGTTGAGGATGCAAAAGGGCAGGTCATTGCCGAATTCACCAAGGATGATAAGTCCGGTCATGAGCTCCTTGTCGAGATCTACAAGGACGGCGTCCTCCTGACCAGTGACCGCACAACGGAGCCATACGGATCCGTGCGACTGTCGGCAGATATTATCATTTGAGGTGCCGGTCCGCCGGCCCGGCTCCCCCCGGGAAGAACCCGTTCCCTTTTTTTGTGGTATGGTAAAAAGAGGAGGCTCCGATATGTTTTTTCGTGTCTCCAAGAGATACTAGTAACGACACATTATGACCGTAACCGAACATTTTCCCAAAAAAATCCCGTTCAAACCATCGCCGGCGTTTGTTCCATGGTTCATCATCAATTATTTTTTATTTGTCATCCTAATCGGCATCTTTGCGTTCCTCCCCATGATCATGGCAACCGAGACCGATATGGTTGTAACCATGGCGATACTGGGGGGTCTTGTTCTCCTCTCGGTCCTGTTCATTGTCTGGACCCGCCTGTATTATGCAACCATGGCGTACGAGCTCCACGATGACGAGCTCCGCTGGCGCCGGGGCGTGTGGTTCAGGACAACCGGCATTGTCCCCTATAACCGGATCACCAACCTCGACCTCAAGCAGGGGCCGGTGATGCGCTGGCTTGGGATCTCGACCATCGCCATCCAGACAGCAGGTTATTCCGGGCAGGCAGTCCCGGAGATCCGGATTGAGGCAATAGAGCATGCCGATGAACTCCGCGAGCAGCTCCGGAATGCCGTGCGCTTCTGCAGTGCCGGCGGGGATGGAACCGGCACCGGTCCCCAGTCACGGGCACCGGAAGAACCGGTAGCATCCACCGGTACAAGTATGCTCATCTTAAACGAGCTTAAAAAAATCCGCGTGCTGCTCGAAGAGCAGCAGAAAAAATAATTTTTATTCCTTCTTCTCGTCCTTTGGCGCAACTGCCGGATTCTTTGCCTTGTACCAGCGGTGGGCATAATACCCGATAACGCCGAGGATGATGAGCGGCAGGAGCGTGAAGAAGAGGATGATGAGCGTGTCAATCATCCCGAGGAATCCGGCAATGCCCTCGTTGATGGTCGTCACAAAGTTATGGCCGGTCTCGCCTCCCACGGGTTCGGGTTCCTGGAGGCTGACGGTGATAGTGGCAAGATCGACCCGGCTGTTCAGGTACTTCAGCCGCCCTTCGAGCCGGTCGAGTTCCGTCTGGACACGATCGATCTGCTCCTGCACCTTGATGATATCCTCAACCCGGGTGCTCTGTTTCATGATAGCATTGTACTGGGCGAGCTGGTTGGTGTAGGAGGTCTTCCGGGCAAGGAGATCGACATACTCTTCGGTCACGTCTTCTCCCTGCGTGGATGCAGACTTCAGGGTGCCCAGTGCCTTCACACCGGCAAGCGTGTTCTCGAATTCCGCCTGCGGGATCCGCATGACAACTTCTCCCGAGAGCCGGTTGTTGTATCCTGTCCGGAGATTGGTGGAGGAGAGGTACCCGCCCTTTTCCGCAGCCATTGCTTTGAGGGATTCTGCCGAGGCGGCTACATCCCGGACTTCGATGGTGACATAGGCTGTCCTGATGATCTTCGTCTCTACCAGGCCGGATCCGGAATCGTGGGGAGTGGCCGCGGGCACCGGTGCAGGAGCAGAACTCCGGGTATATCCCACGTTCATGTCGGCTTCATAGCCACCACTGGTGTACATGGCGCTCTGGGGGGAAGCAGACGATTTGTCCCATACCGCAGCCGGCGTGCTCATACAGCCGGCGACAATTGCCACGGCCACAATGCAGAGTGCGAGAAGTGCGATGCTTTTTTTGTTCATAGGTACTCCTTCAATGCAGTAAATATAAATATCAACCGATAACTGCGAACCGGTTTGCACGTACGGTCCTGCTGCAAATAATCTCCCGGCATTTCCTGCCGGCACGCGGGGGACACCCCTTCCGGCAGCTTCCCGTTTCCCCCGAGTGCCCGGACCGGTGATCGCACTTATATAAGAATGCGGGCGATACTTCATGGAGAGACTATGAGCGAGATCAATATTCCGGAAAAACCCGATTGTGCCGAAGATATGGAAAAGCAGGATGTTGAAGCCCTCATCAAGGCCCTCACCTTCAACACCGATCCCCAGATACGGCAGTACGCTGCATATCTTTTGGGAAAGGCCAAAAATCCCCGTGCCATCCAGCCGCTGGTCGAAGCACTTGCCGATTTTGACAAAGCCGTGCGGGAACAGGCAACCCTGGCACTGTCTGCAATCGGGAAAGCAGCAGTTGAACCGCTTGCCGAAGCAATGAAGGAGCCCAAATGGGAGACGCGGTACCGGGCTGCTGAAGCCCTTGGCAGGATCGCTGACGAGAAAGCAATCCAGCCCCTGATCCAGGGCTTGAAAGATAACCGGGATCATGTCCGCTACATGGCAGCCAAAGGCCTTCGTGCACTCGGCGACTCAGATAGTATCGAACCCATGGTCATCCTCTTAAAAGACGAGAATTACTATGTCCGCATGATGGCGATCCGGGCACTTGGCGCTATTGGCGGGGAAAAAGCAACCGGTGCCCTGAAGGCAGCGCTTGAAACAGAAACTGATGAGAAGGTCCGGGAAGCAATCCTTGAATCCCTGAAATAATCTTTCGGGGATTTAAAGATCACTCTTTGCTCGCAAAAAATCACTCAGAATCAAATAGATCTCTTTTTTAATTCCGGTTATAAACCAGAACTCAATGTCCTGTTCAAGGGTAAAACGCTCGTCCCGCTCCTTGCTGATCGGGGATTCATGCGGGCAGGGAATGATATAATCTCTGGATAACCGACCATGCCAGGTTCTGAACCCTGTGTCTTCCGATCATACGTCTCCGAATACTGTGACAGCGTTTCGCTTCTTCCCGCGTCCGGCCGGTGAAGGAAGAATGCATAATATCCTCTTATACCGTAAGCTGCGGATGGATTTTTGAGGTCTTTTTATGAGGAGTGCAGGTAACCAGAATCCGCGGGGGTATTCGTTCTCCCTCTACGTCCTCCTCTGCATGGTTGTGCTGGTCCTCTGCGTAGTCGGGTTCCTCACGGTCAATGATTATCACTATGCCAAGGAGAACTTTGCGCGGGAGGAGCAACTGCTCCAGGCCCAGACCGAGCAGAATATCGAAGAAGGGATCCGGTTAAAGGACGCGTTGTGGAACACGTACGATGCCAGCTTAAACGAGCAGATGCGGCAGGGTCTTGCGCTGGTCTCCGCTGAATACGAGCGGGCAGGGCGCGATCCGGCCCGGATGGATCTCGCGTCCTTAAAAGAACAGATCGGCGAAAATTTTGATATTTACATCATTGATGAGTCCTGTGTCATCGTCTATTCCACGTATGAGCCGGAACTGGGCATGGATTTCTCCACCATCCCCTCGTTTTCCCGGTACCTCGCAAAGATCCGCAACGGGGAAGGATTCTATCCCGACCGGATTGTCAACGAACTGATGGGTGAGGGTAAAGCAAGAAAATACGCGTACCAGCCGACACCGGACCACCGGTACATTCTCGAACTCGGGCTCACGGGCAAACCCTTCGAGAATGTGGACGAGGGTGTGCTTGCCGATGACAACATCGATACGATCGTCTCGGTCAACCCGTACCTGGTTGGGTACCGGATCTTCAACACCATGGGACGGCAGAGCTCGGACGGCAGCCTGCCGGAGCCCGAAGTCCAGGAGATCCTCAAAAAGATTGTCGAATCCCGCGCCACGGTCGAGGTCGAAGATACAGAAAATGCAATGAAACGCCGGTATCTCTTCATTGACCTTGAAGACGAGACGTACGGGTCGGATCCCAGCCGGATTGTTGAACTTACATACAGCGACAAGCTGATCCACGAATCGCTCAATGAGCTCCTCCTGTATCACCTCCTGACCGGTGCGGCAGCGATCCTTATCGGGTGTATTATTGCATTCTTCCTGATGCGGAGGATTACCCGGCCGGTACAGGAGATCGTTGCGGACGTGCGGATCATATCGCAGGGGGATCTCGACCACCGTATCCGTCCCACGGAAAACCGGGAGTTTGCCATCCTTGAGTCGAGTATCAACACGATGGTTGACTCCCTCCGCCAGGCATTCCAGAAGATGCAGGATGACGAGATCTTCAAAAAGGAGATGATCGACCAGCTCCCGGTGGGGATCTTTGTCAAACGTGCCGATACACGGGAGTACGTCTTCTGGAACCGGGCCTGTGAGAAGATGTTTGCCATCCCCGCGGATTCAATCGTGGGAAGAACTGACCGGGATGTATTTCCTCCTGCGGTTGCAACCGAATGCGAGGATGAGGATACGAGTATCATCAACAACCCCCGCGAGATAAAAACCAAGGTCGAGGTCTCGTGGCTCCGTGGCGGCGGAGTCCTTCACCTGATCCTTGTGCCGATCCTGGATTCGAATAAAAAACTCCAGTACATTCTCGGTATTGCCGATGATGTCAGTCACGAGAATATCAACCTGAAGATGGATCTCCTCTTCAGTCTCACCCGCCACGATATTCTTGATAACCTGGCAGTTATCATCAGCCACCTGGAACGGGCCCAGCTGATCAATACCTATGACGAGATGCAGACCTTTTTTGCAAGAACGCTTGGATCGGTCTCCTCGATAAAGAACCAGATCTCCGCGATGCGTGCACTCCAGGACGGGGGGCTCGTCTCACCCGCCTGGCAAATGGTGCAGAAAGTTGTCAGGGATGCCCTTACACTCATGCCCCAGCATGCGGTCACGGTTGTCCACGACGTCGGGGATTTCGAAGTATTTGCTGACCCGCTCCTGCCCCGGGTCTTCTCTCTCCTTTTGGAAAACTCGCTCAAGAGCGGGGGAAAAGAACTGACTACCATCAGGATCTCGGCGCTGGTCCAAGATGACGATCTGCATATCCTGTACCAGGATGACAGTACGGGGGTTCCTGATGAGGACAAGGAGATGATATTTGATTCCGGGTATGCCGGCACGACCATGCGGGGGCTCTATCTTATCCGCGAACTGCTGGGGTATACCGGAATTACCATCCGCGAGGCCGGGATTTTCGGGGCCGGGACCCGATTTGATATCCGGGTTCCCCGGGATAAGTTCAGGAAAAAGGCCTAATATTTACACAACTAACATTGTGTAAGTATGGATGAAGCGCTTGAGGTTGCCCGCCTTCTTGATATCCTCGGAAACCGGAACCGGCGCAGGATTATCGAACTCCTGCGGCAGAAACCCTGTTTTGTGACCGAGATATCCGACACCCTGATGCTCTCGCCTAAAGCGGTTATTGATCATCTCCAGATGCTGGAACGGGAGATGATCCTCTCCTGCCAGATGGATGAGCGGCGGCGTAAATATTACTACCTGGCACATGACATCCTCATCGATATCAGTCTCAAGGAACTCCCGAGCGTAACTGCAGCGGAACCCGGGGATACTGAAGAGAACGAGCAGGTAAAAAAATCCGTTGCTATGCTCGGGCGCATGATAGGGGCGCATGACCGGATCATCGCAAACCTTGACCAGCTCAATCATGACATCGAGATCAAGATCCACGACCTTGCCCGGAACCATAAGGATTTATTCAGGAGCGAACGAGAGATTACGGTAGTAATCGCCCTCTCCCATGAGCCGCTGAACATACAGGAACTGGCCGATGCAACAGAGGTCCCGCAGGATCTCCTTGCGCCAATCCTTCGCAGGTTTGAGCGGCGGGGACTCCTGAAACGGGAAAAAGAGCGGTTCTATCTTGGAGGTATCCATGCAGAATAGCCCGAACGGTCCCTACGACGACGTGTTTGGCAACCTGGCAAAGATCGTCGAGGATCTTGTCAGGAATCTCCCCGAGAGCCAGCAGGCACGGGTCATCGGTTATACCATCATCACCCGTCACGCAGCGGGAGGCGATCCCGAGATCTTCTGTGCAGGGCCCCCGGGCGATGACGGCGAGGTCCCCTATGAGGTCGTCGAGACCCTGGATGATATTTTCATCACGGCAGCGCTCCCGTCCGATCCCAAGAATGCTCCGACCGTGGATATCGAGCCGGACCGGGTCCACATCCTTGTCGACGAGCAGGTCACCACGGTTATGCTCCCGCACCCCATCGACCGGATCCACAGTACCTACCGCGTCCACCGCGGGGTCATGGATATTTCGTTACGAAAGGTGCAGGTCCATTGATCCCTGCCTGCGCCTGCTATTTTCTTAACAATTTTCCTTGAGAGTCATGTGTCTGCCCTTCCGGTGCTTACGGGGCTTTTGCCGGGAGAGCACCAGCGGGGATCCTGAGATTTTCCCATGGGGAATTATCGCCTGCTTTTGCATTGATGGAGATTGATATCTCTATCATCATTTCAAAGGATTTGCCATGAGAACGCTCACGATGCCTGCCCCCGCCACTCCCGACCGGAAGCCCTATGTGGCGGCCTCAATTCGGTTTTATACTGAAAAAAGGTAGTATCGTATCCTGGTCACCGCTATCCCGGCATTTTTAAAAAAAATTCCTTGCACCCCCGTGCCCCGGAGAGATCCTGATGCGGGGAGCCTCCCGGTATTACCAGCAGGCAGGTGATTTTCATGTTTCGGGTGTGAACTCACGTTCATGCCGGGTTCCCGACACTTCGCCCGGCATGGCGGGTTGACCGGGCCGATCACGTGCCCTTGATCACCAGCAGCGTGATGTCATCGAACTGGGGCATATCAACGGTGTACTCCCGTACTGCCTGTAAGATCTTTTCGAGAATCTCTGTTGCGGAAAGCCCGGCATTCTTCCGGATGACCGCGTTGAGCCGCTCCTCGCCGAACAACTCTTCCTGCGTATTGATCGATTCCGTGACACCGTCAGTATACATGACGATGATATCGCCAGATCCAATCGTAACGGTCCGGGAGTAGTACTCCCGGTTCTCGATGGCACCAAGCACAATACCGGTGGGCGGGAGTTCCTCGAGCGTTCCGGTCCCGCTCCGGAACACGACCGGGGGGTTGTGGCCGGCATTGACATAGGTGAGGGTCCGGTCCCGCTCGCTCAGCGTCCCGAAGAAGAGCGTGACGAACATCCCGGATTTTGAATCCTGGGTGATGAGGTTGTTGGCGTCAAAGATCGCTTTTGCCGGGTCGCGGTGCCAGAGCGCGTTCACCCGGACCACGATCCGGGACAATGCCATGAAGAGGGCTGCCGGCACGCCTTTGCCGGAGACATCGGCGACCAGGAGCCCGAGCATCCCTTTTTCCAGGGCGATGATCTCGAACGGGATCACATCAAAGAAATCGCCGCCCACTTCCTTTGCCATGACCGTCCTGGCCGCGATGTCGAAGCCGGAGATCCTGGGGATCACGCCGGGCATGAAGCTCTTCTGGATATCTGCGGCAATCTGGAGCTCGGCACTGGAACGGGCAAGTTTTCCTTCCATCTCGCGGCGCTCGGTGATATCCCGGATCGTCTCGATGGCACCGGTTACGTTCCCCTGCGGGTCGTACAGGGGGCTCGCCTTGGCCCAGAAGTACCTGCCCGACCTGCCGCGGAGGTTCGGGATATACGTGTCCACAACGAGCGTATCGCCCTCCCGCGCCACATGCGTGTAGAGACTCTCGACCTCTGCCTCGGGCATGAGGATGAGGTTTGCCAGCATAGGCCGGCGGTCCTGGTAAAACGGGAGGGAATACTCATAGTCCCCTTTCCCCAGCATGGATGCTGCAGGTATGCCGGTTAATTCCTCCATCTCCCTGTTCCATGTGATGACCTCGCCTACCCGGTTGATGGCAAGGGTGGCGTCGGGAAGGAAATTGATGATATCGGCAAGGCTCCGCCGTGAACGGACGATCTCCTGTTCGGCCCGTTTCCGGTCAGTGATGTCCCGGATGGTCTCGATGGCGCCGGTCACGTTCCCCTGGGGATCATAGAGCGGACTTGCCTTAGCCCAGAAATACACCCCGCCCGGCCGGAAATCCGGTAGGAAAATGTCCACGATGAGGGTATCGCCGATCCGTTCCACCGAATCGTACCGTTTCTCGATCTCGACCTCGGGCATGAAGATGAGGTTAGCCAGCATCGGTTTGCGTTCCCCGTAGAACGGGAGAGAATATTCGTAATCGCCCTTCCCCAGCATCTCCTCTGAAGGAATACCGGTCAATGCTTCCATTGCCTTGTTCCACGCGATGATTTTTCCCTCAAGGTCGATGACAAACGTGACATCCGGTAAGAAGTCGATGATCTCTGCCATCTTCTGGGTGGAGCTTACGATCTCCTGTTCGGCCCGTTTCCGGCCGGTGATGTCCCGGATGGTCTCGATAGCGCCGGTCACATTTCCCTGCGGATCATAGATGGGGCTCGCCTTGGCCCAGAGAAACACTCCGCCGGGCCGGAAATTCCCGATGAAGATGTCGACAACCAGGGTGTCGCCAATCCGTTCCACGGTATCATACTTCTCCTCGATCTCGGCCTCGGGTATGAAGACAAGGTCTGCCAGGATCGGCCTGCGCTCATGGTAGAACGGGAGGGCATATTCGTAGTCGCCCTTCCCGAGCATCGACTCTGCCAGTACACCGGTCAGGGCTTCCATGGCATTGTTCCATGCAACCACCCTGCCCTCAAGGTCAATGACCAGCGTGGCATCCGGGAGGAAGTCGATGATCTCTGCCATCTTCTGGGTGGAGCTTACGATCTCCTGTTCAGCCCGTTTCCGGTCGGTGATGTCCCGGATCGTCTCGATGGCACCCGAGATGTTTCCCTGGGGGTCATAGAGCGGGCTTGCCTTGGCCCAGAAATATGCCCCGCCCGGACGGAAGTCCTCAATGAAGATATCGACAACCAAAGTGTCGCCAATCCGTTCCACGGTATCGTACCGTTTTTCAATCTCGGCCTCGGGCATGAAGATGAGGTTTGCCAGCATCGGTTTCTGCGTCTTGTAGAACGGGATCGCGTACTCGTACTTTCCTTTCCCGAGCATGGCTTCCGCCGGCACCCCGGTCAGGGCCTCCATGGCATTGTTCCACGCGATGACCTTTCCCTCCAGGTCAATGACCAGCGTGGCATCCGGTAAAAAGTCAATAACTGCATCATGAAATGTCTGGCCTTCGGGTTCCATGCTTCTGCTCCTGATGCTGGAGTATGCCTCAATCGGCTATAGATTCTTCTTTTCCTCTCTCGATCCTGCGCGACCGCACGGCCATGAAGGTTGCAGGAGTTCTCTGTCGCGGACAGACGTTGGGAAAATCCAGAAGATTGCGCACGGTTCGCGGTGGACAATCACGGCGGGGCTGGCTAACCAGTCAGCGGACATGCTGGTTACGAACGAAAATATCCTGTCCATCATGAACAGGAACGAGGAGTGTCAGCCAGAAAATATCCTGGTGCGGAAAATCGTTTTT
>DANA01000102.1 GCA_002508495.1 Methanoregula sp. UBA276 | reverse complement strand
TTCGCAGTTCAGCTCGATGAACGGGGACTCTCCCGGGCTGCTGACACGATACACCGGTTCAACCACGGGTTGATGAATTACCGATCCTTTCCTCCGGAGTTCTGGAAGAAGATCAGGACTACCAATCTTCTGGAACGAGTCAACAAGGAACTCAAACGTCGAAGCAGAAAGATCGGGGCCTTCCCGAATGATGCTTCCTTGCTCCGACTTGCCGGTTCGATCCTCATCGATATTAACGAAGAATGGATCACGGGTAACCGGTATTTATCTGTGAAGAATGAGATCATCTCTTTGGATACTGCGGCTGCTGATTTTACAGCAATTTAGGTACACTGCCAAATATTGTACCACGTTTTTTTAATTTCAATATTAAAATCGACATCTATTTTAGAATAAACGTAAGATCAAAATTTATTAAAAAAATGCAACAAGGTGGAAAAAATGAAAAAAACGGTTGAATCTTGCGCGGAAGAAAATTACAGTGATGTCAAAGAAATTGTAAACCTCACACCTCAAGAAATTACAATTTTCCAAGAAGATAGTGAGCAGATAAAAATACCCCCGTCTGGTATGATGGCGCGAGTGCGTATCCTCCGAAATCATACGACTCTCAAAGGATTTATCCGGGGAAATGTGAAAATCATGGAATATCGAGGAAATCAATCAGTTCCGGTAAAAACCTTCAATGCCGAAATACCAATTATGAAACCTGTTTTTGAATCTGTGACGGGGATTCCCGATCCGAAACCTGGGACAATCTACCTTGTATCATCGATGGTTGCTCAGGCTGTACCTGATAGAATGGATGTACTTTCTCCAGATACCCTACCTGGTGGAAGTTTGAAAGGATTTGGTGGGGTAATGGGGATAAAATCGTTACAAAGCTGGCATCAATCTTGAAAACTGGGATCGTTATTGAACGGGAACGAAGATGGCTGAAAAAACAACAATCAACAATTTTGATATCGTAGCGCGTGTGAAAACAGAAGAAAATATCTTCCAAATCTGGAAAGAAAATAGAGAGACCTTACCCTTAATAGTGCATCGGAAAAACCGACCTTATTATACCGTTGTTGAAAAAATAGAAGTTAAAAAATGGCCTTATGGAAATGCCTATGGTTATCCGATTATCAATGGAAGATATTCAGATCATTATGAGTATGATAAAGGGTGGAGAACAAACGGATTGATTCCTTGTGCCGGGTGTTATCAGTGGACTCGCGTAGAGAATGTTTCCGTGCCCATGACGTTTTCTGTCTTAACGTCAAAACCGCCCGTGAAGAAAACTCCGAGAAACCAAACGGCTCAGACCCCAGAAAAACCAAGAGCCTATACCTTCGATGAAATTCATGTCAAATATCCGAAAGCATATGCAAAATGGAGTCCGGAAGACGACGAAAAACTAAAAAGTCTCTATCATTCTGGAAAAACCAATGACGAATTAGCCCATATTTTCCAAAGGAAAACTGGAGCGATTGAATCGAGATTGGTAAAACTCGGGGTAACGGAGAAAACAAAATCGTAGTAAAATCTCTACAATTTGCTTAAATCTTCAAGCACATTTTTATCACGTTTAATAATTTCATCGACAATTCGACTATGCTCAAGGGCATCTTTATGATATTGAGTGGCCGAAGAATTGTCCTTGTGGATTTCTTTTTTTGGCATTTTTCTACCCAAGATCCTTTGTTAACACACGGTATTCGGTTGAATTATTTATAAGATTAGCAATCGAAGAAATTTCCTCATATTCGAAACTAGTATTTAAACATATTGCAGAAAAAGTCGCAGGCAGTGGACACCACTAACCTATGCCCTACCGAGGCATATGGCCTGCTATGTCCACGGACCCACCCTGTTTTGGGTCAAATTCCATCTCCGGATAGATCGGAATTCAGCCAGTGGACATTACCATATGTAAGAGGCGAGTGGACTAGAAAAACGTTTGGTGTCGTCGAAAAATCGGTGCGCGGTTTTGCCAGCAATTCGAAAAAACGCGCATAATGTCGAACGAAACAATATCTGCCCTGGCCGTGGACATCATATCCACTTCTTACCGGTAGTGTGCCACAATTGACGTCCGTTTTGTGCGCTGTAGAAATACGCATGAACGTGTGTTCAAACCCAAAGCAGGAAAATTGCAATAAAAAAAAAGCTGTGGATCCATCGCAGAACGTTTTATGATCGGGAGATATTCCAGACCGGACATGCGTGCAAGAGACCAGTATCCCTGCGTAACCCTGGAACCCGTTCAGGCAAGTCTCCAGACGCCATGGTCCTCGCCATTGAACGCTATCGAGACATACGTATTCTCCGGGGTCAGTGAGCCCGGGACCTCGTAAATAATATAGCCGTCAACGGCATTGCTCTTACCGGGATAGATATACCCGAGTTCAGCCCCGTGCGAGAAGCCGAAGTCCTCGACATATTCATCCCCGTTCATCTTATGGAAGTACTGGATTTCCCGCACTTCGATCGCGGTTGCATCACGGTCCGTGGCCTTGTCGGGTTTGTAGTGTTCCGGGTCCTGGTAGTAGGTAGTTCCATCATAATAGACGCTCACCGTCCCGGCGTGTGGGAGCCAGACCCGTGTTGAACCGACATTTTCCATGTAGACAAAGACGAACAGGTACTTGTTCCCTGCTGACGGCACCTGCGGGTAGTATTTGTTGTCCATGTCGTTATGCCACTGGTAGGTGTCATTGATCCAGTAGCGGTATACTGTTCCTTCGCTTGCTACCTCTTCGGATCCAAACGGCATCTTCTCTCCTAGCCGGAATGCGCCCGGGAATGGATCCGGCGTGGGTGCCGGTATGATTGTCTCCACAAGTGTAACGGGTTGCGCTACCAGTGTTTGTACGGGGGTGGGAACCGGAGTTGTACCGGTAATGCCTGGGGGGAAGCCGCCCGAAAGGGCAGGGAGCAGGACAAGAGCTGCTGCAGCCACAAGTATCAGCACGATAACAATACCGGCAATCATCACTAACGGGATTTTTCGGCTCCCGCCCGCGTTTGAAGGCGGGTTAGCAACAGACCCGCGTTTTTGCGATGGTAATGCCGGTTCTACCGGGGCCCCGCAGTACTCGCAGAATTGTGCACCCACGGTAAGTTTTTTCCCGCAGTTCGTGCAGAAGTCCTGTTCCATACCGGAAAAGAGCATCGTATAAGAATAAAAAACTTCATGAAAAAATTATACGCGGACCGGCAGGTCTGCTGCCGCCCACTGGGCAATATCCTTCTTGTTCTTTATCTCATGGAACTGCCGGAGAGACACGGTGATGTCGCGGGTGAACGCAAAATACCCGATCTGCGTGGTCCGGCAGAGTTTCATGGCCATGTCCATGAGTCCCCGGGGATCCGGTCGTGCCTCGCCAAGCCAGATATGGAAGATGTTGCCGCCATCCACGATGGGGAAGAAGGTATGCTCGATATCCATGCGTTTTGTGAGCGGGATATCAGCGCCGGGCGCAACATGGGTGCCGTTGGTGTAATAGATGGGGAGATCCCGGCTCTTGCCGAGTTGTGCCAGTCCCTCTTCCAGGTCCCCCTTGATGACGTTCTTTGCAAACTCATGGTAGCGACGGTCGAGCAGGTCAGCGACCGCGAACCGCTGGCCGGTGGTCTCGGCCGGTGTCCGGGCAAGGGCGATAGTCATATTGTTCCTCTTGCTCAGTTCGCGGCCATACTGTTCCAGCTCGATCATGGCCCGGACAGCGAGTTTGAATGCCGCTTTGGAATCGTGCATCTGCTGGCCGGTGTGGTGCTGGACCATCTCGTTCACCCCGACAACGCCAATGGTATAGACCAGCCCTTCAAGGTCGACAGCCAAGGCACCGCGTTCCCCGGTATTGGGGTCCTTGGGGCGCTGCATGGCAAACGGCATCCGGTTATTGGCCCGGATGAGGTCCATCCAGCGCCGTTTGATCTTGAAGATTTCGACAGCAACGTCCATGAGTTTTTTCAGTTCGGCAAAGAGCCGGGCATCGTCACCCTCGGCGTTGTAGGCAGCCCTCGGGCAGTTGATCGAAACAACGCCCCAGGATCCCATGGAAAAATGACGACCGTCCTCAAAGAACATCTTCTTGTCAAAATCCGAGTCTTTGGATGCAATGGTCGAGAACTGGTAGGCACAGCACTGGTAACAGGAGATCCCTTTTCCGGCACCACGGTACGCGGGGAGCTGGTTGTCATAGTATGGTGTGCCAAATTTCGAGGCAAGTTCAAAGGTCATCAGGTATAGTTCCTGGTAGGTTGGAAGGTCCGGATGGTTTTTATTGTATTCTTCGCGCTCCTGCATGAAGTCGGGTTCAATGGAGATCTCGGGTTTTGGGAAGTTGAACGGCTTGCCCCAGTAATCGCCTTCAAGCATGACCTCCATCAGTGCCTTGAAAAGGAGCCGGACCTCGCGTTCGAACTCGCTGTATGTTCTCAGAGGTGCCGATGTACCGTCCCAGATCTTCCCCTTGTAGACGCAGGGCTTGTCCAGCCAGAGGGTGGGGACACCGGGGCAGAGCTGGATTGAGGAGAAGACGAGCTGGCCTCCCCGGGCCACCATCATCTGGGTCATCTCGTAGACAAACATCTGGACCATCTGCTTGATCTCGGAATAGGCCATCCCCTCCATATAGGGGGCAAGGAACGTGAGGAAGTTATAGTAGCCCTGGCCGCCGGCAAAGTTCGTCTGGGCAGAGCCGAGAGCCTTGACCGCGTGGAGGATCGCGACCTCTGCCCGTTTTGCCGGGCCGGCAACGGATGCCTTGGTCCCGTTCCCGTCCGGCATCAGCCCGTAATAGAAGAAGTAGCGGAGGTCCCAGTCCTGGCAGAAGGGGCGGGTGCCAAAGTATTCAAGGTCGTGGATGTGCATCTCGCCACTGAGGTGATGGTCGGCGAGGTCGGGGGGAAGCTGGAGCAGGTACTGTTCTTTTGAGATCTTGTCCGCTTTCTTCTTGTGGGATGTCTCGGCATTCTCCTGCAGGTTCGCGTTGTCATGGGCCTCAAAACCTTTCCCCACATCGATAAGATGCGCATCATACACCGGTGTACCCACCCGGGTTGAGACATTGCGGTACTGGACCATCCCTTTTTCAAGCAGGGTGATATTGACGATCTCGCGGATCAACGGGCCGGAGAGTGACTTGAGCCCCATGTTCTTGATCCGGTTCTCGACATCAAGGGCGATCTCCTGCGCGATCTCCTCTGTTGCCCCCTCGTACTGGTAAAAAGTTTCTACGAGTTTTGTTTCCTTAACAATCTGTTTTACAATGCGGTTACGATCCCACTCAATGATGTGCCCGTCAGTTGTCCGGACAAACGGGAGGGCCGGGACAGTAATGCCCTCAAAGGTCAGTTGCCTGGTTTCCCGGTGTGCCATCAGTCACCCGAAATGAGCGTGGAGAGATGCTTCTCGTCGAGCTTGTTTCCCGGGAAAAGGTCGGCGGATGTAAAAAAATCTTCACCCATCTGGAGCACCGGTGCCTCGTTTACAAAAATTCCGTTAACCCGGAGTTCCGTGAGGGACTCGGCAGTCGAGAGATCGCGCTCGGCATAGGTGTGACCGTTCTTTTTCAAAAATCCTTTCAAAAGTTCGCAATTCGGGCAGAACTCAAGCGTATAGACAATCAGTTGTGAATTCTCCGGCACAAAAACAACCCCTACACTGTTAACTATCCAATAGGCAGTATGGGGATAAAAAAATCATGGTTCATGCACTACCTCATTCACCGGCCATGGAGCGATTATCATTTCTAGGGGGAATGGAATACTAGTACCCAATGGTCCGGGCCTTCCTCGCAATCGAGCTTTCCGAAGAGATACGCGAACGGCTGAAGGGAGTACAGGATGTTCTCCGTACTTCCTCTGCGGGGATGACCTTCGTTGCACCGGAGAATATTCACATCACCCTGAAGTTCCTTGGCGAAGTGGATACTGCCCTGCTTCCCCGCGTCATGGATGCAATGCGGGGCGTTTCAGCTGCCCCATTTCCGGTCCGTGTTGGCAGGGTTACGGTCAATGACCCGAAACGCCCGTTCACGGTCTGGTGCACGATCAGCGATGGGGGCAAAAGCCAGGAACTCTTCCGTTGTGTCGAGAACGCGCTTGAGCCATTGGATTTTATCCGGGAGAAGCGCAGGTTCCTGCCGCACGCAACACTTGCCCGCATCAAACGACCCGACCCGTCCCTGTTTGGTGTGCTGGGCAAACTTGATACGGAAGACTATGGTGAATGCACGGTTACGGGTATAACCCTGAAAAAGAGCACCCTGACGCCGCAGGGGCCGGTGTACGAGGATCTGCTGGAGGTCCCATGGTGACGCGATCCAAAATCGAAGAATCGGTCCTTGAACAGATCCGGCCAACGCAGCAGGAGCGAGACCATATCTGGGGTATTGCCAAAAAACTGCAACAAGCAGTAGCCGACAGCGGGAGAGCACAGGCAATGGTCGTTGGATCGATCGCCCGCCATACCTGGGTGCGGGGGGACCGGGACCTGGATGTCTTTTTGCTCTTTGACCCGTCGCTCTCCCGCGAAGCTCTCGAGACCGAGGGGTTGGGGCTTGCACGAAGCATTGCATCTGCTTTTACGAAAACGTACGGTGAGAAATATGCCGAGCACCCGTACATCAGCGCCATCATCGATGATGTCGAAGTGGACCTCGTCCCCTGCTATGCTGTGGAGAGTGCCGGTCTGATCCAGAGTGCGGTTGACCGTACGCCGTTCCACACCCGGTACATCACGGAAAAGATCACCGGGCTCATCGACGATGTCCTGCTCCTGAAACGGTTCACCAAATCCGGGGGGATTTATGGCTCCGACCAGATGACCGAAGGGTTCTCGGGATACCTCTGCGAGCTCCTGGTACTCCACTACGGGGGATTCATTCCCCTCCTGAATGCCGCTGCGGAGTGGAAACCGCAGATGGTCATCAACCACGAGAACCATGACACAAAGCACTTTACCGAACCGCTGGTCATGGTGGACCCGGTTGATCCCAACCGGAACGTTGCAGCCGCGGTATCCCTTGACCAGATGGTTGCCTTTGTTGAACTAGCCCGGGGGTATACCGAAGAGCCATCCATGCATTTTTTTGAACTTTCGGAGGATATGAGCATAACACGCGAGGAACTCTCCCGCCTGCTCGCAGAGCGCGGCACCTCATTGTTCTCGATAACGTTTCCCACTCCTCCCTATATCCAAGAAGTGATCGTCCCGCAGTTGAAGAGGAGTGTCTCTGCCATTGTGGAACATCTCGAACGTAACGGGTTTGTAGTGCACCATGCGCATTATGTCATGCAGCCGGAGCACTGCCTCTTTCTCTTCGAGCTTCTGGTCGCTGACCTCCCGAAGATCCGTACCCATGCCGGTCCCCCGCTCTGGAACCGGCTCAACGCAGAAAAGTTCCGTGAGAAGCACATTGTATCCAGTCTGCCGGGCCCGTTCATAAAAAACGGCCGGTACGAAATGGAAGTGCTCCGCGAGTTTACGCATGCCCGCGATATGCTGGCCTCGGAATCGCTCCTTCAGGTAAGTCTCGGGAAGCATGTTCGCCAGTCCCTCCTGAACGGGTGGCAGGTTGCAGAAGGTGCCGGCTGCTGGAATGCGGAATTTGAGCCGTTCATCGCGGCTTTCTTCTGGCGCGGTTCACCGCTCATCCGCGTACGGCGGAAGATCCTTGATCTCTGAAAACTCCCCCATGTCCAGTAAAAAAGCAGAAACGCTCTTCCCGTCAATGGGGAGTTTTGTCTTTTGCCGGAGGGTTAGACCCCATTTTACTGATGTCGCGGATGAGGATCAGCAGACTTGTTATGGTGCCGGATGAATCCCGCAGGGGAGTTGTGACGAGTTCTCCCAAGAAACACTCCCCGGAATGCTTCACGAGCGGGTACTGGAACGGTTCTGCATCCAGCTCGCCTTCAAGGATCTCCTTCATCCGCACGGTGGCAATCGTCGTAAACGCGGGATCGATAAAGTCCAGCACCGAAAAAGCGGTGAGCGGTTGATCGCAGGGGATTTTCAGGATGTCGTACACCCGGGGAGAGCCAAACGTGATGTGCCCATTCCGGTTAATGGTGAGGATTCCATCATCGAGGGCGGTTACAATGGCACGGTACTGTTCCTCGCTGTCACGGAGACTCTGTTCCAGCCATTTTCTCTCGGTAATGACGGTTGATACGACAAGAGCTGCCTCATGGGGGCCGTTCCACGTGACCGGGCTTATCTGGTGGGTGAGCCATTCGGTGATTGTTTCGCCGTGAGGGACAGCAGATTCAAATCGGACCGTCTCACCAGCGGCAAAGACCCGGTCCAGCGCATTGAAAAGAAGTTCTTCGCGATCGGGAGCCAGGTATTTTCCGGCACTGGTGCCGACAAGATCGGCAGGCTTTTTCGGGGGATGAGTCTTGTTGATGAAAAGCAACCTGCCCTTCCTGTCCACAACCGAGATGATGACCGGGGCGCGGGTTATGATGGACCGCCACTTCTCTTCCGTGCGGGCAAGTTCTTCCTGGGCGGATTTGAGGAACGTAATATCGGAAAAGGTACCCTGGATACAGACGCTATTCTCTTGCGGCGTCCTGCGGATATTCCGGAGCATGCCGTGAAGCCAGCGCATCCGCCCATCCTTTCTGGTGATGCGGAAGATACTGTCGGTATGAAAACCGGGCGTGGCCCGGAGGTTCTGCATGGCCGCGGAAAATTGGGCCCTATCATCTGGATGGATGATGGATTCCAGTGTGACATACCCGGTCAGGAACTCCTGCCGCGGGTAGCCCGTGGTCTCCTCAACGGTCCCTTCCAGCAGGATGAACCGGCCGGCGTCAGGATCTATCTGGAATGCAATCCCCTCAAAATTCTCGATAAAGTTCTGGAACCTACGTTCGGACCGGTCCAGTTTTTTTTTCACCTGGCGGTTCTCTACTGCAATCTCGATCTTGTGGACCAGCTCTGCATACTGTGATCGTGCATCGCCTCCTTTCTGGACATAGAAGTCCACCCCGTGCTCGAATGCCTCGATTACGATATCCTCCCGGCCTTTTCCGGTAAAGATGATGAAAGGAATGTCGGCAAATTCGCTGCGGATTATCCTTAAAAGGTCCAGTCCCGTGATGTCCTCCATCAGGTAATCGGAGACAACGGCATCGATTGGTTCCGCATGGATCCGGTCAAGCGCCTCTTTTCCGGAGATTGCGGTCGTGACCGTGAAGGGGCCGTCGCGTTCAAGGATTTTTTTACAGGTGTCAAGAATAGCCGGTTCGTCATCCACGTACAGGACTCGTATCACGGGGGGTCACCTCCACGTTTTTTCGTGATGAATAATACCTGCTATTATCCTATAAAGGATCTTGGAGTCTGGAAGTACCAAAAAAGATTAGTGTAATTTGTTCTTTTTTATTTTTGCCGCTGCGAGTTTTTCGACAGGTCCTGAATCTGCACCGGTCTCGACAGTAAGTTTCCCGGCCCTCGCTGCTGTATCCACGAATGCCTTACCGGTCTTTGTCCGGATAATGAGGGTCGTCATCCCGGCCGGGCTGCCAACCGAACCCGCAGAGATGTCGGCATCAAGTGACGTTGTGTCGGTGCAGGAGTGGCACCCGTTCCGGATACAGGACTCGAGGTCTTTGAGGGGGATAGATAGCACCGTTTCGTCCTCTTTTTGGATCTTGAGTTTTCCTTTTATGTCGAGTTTTCTGATCTCGTGCGGCTCGAGGTTGTGTTCCTTCCTGAGTTTTTCCTGCACCAGCAGCTGGTAGTCAAAACTCTCGGTGCAGAAG
>DANA01000080.1:184-12893 GCA_002508495.1 Methanoregula sp. UBA276 | reverse complement strand
CCTCCTTCCAGATAATTGTTCCCCCCCTCTCGCCAGCCCTCCCCCCAAGGGGGCTCACGGGGTATGCGATGCCTCGTTTTACCTGTACGGGACACTCCCGACAAAAATTGTTATCCCAAAACAGAAATTGAGGCCGCCAAAAAAGGCGCCCTTTTTGATCGGTGGCAAGCATTGGAAAGGGGGTGTGGAGGGAGTTTGCCCCCATCATTGCATCAAAAGTTACCTTTGAAAATGGCCCAAACCACACATTCAGACCTAAACGCGAATAAACCGACCTGCCCAGCGAGGGCCCGATGAGGCGCCCGAGCGACCCCCGAAGGGGGAGGGGAAGCTCATAATGTTGGGGGCATTTTCATTCATCCTGTGTGAACTCACCCGGTTCATGTCCGTTTCTTCGAGAGCAGGAAAATGAAAATAAAACCGAACTGGTGCCACCACAATCAGGCGTCGCGTCTGCACCACCGTTATAGTACCCGGATCCGGCCTTTTTTGCAGGAACGAAGAATCGCCGTATGCACCTGCATCATTTCCGGTAAAACCGGAGGGAATCCACCCACGAGAAGAGACCGTGGGAGCGCTGCACGGGAATGACGCCTTCGGCAACGGACCGCACCTCTTCCACCGAATAGAACGCCCGGGGATTGAACTTCTTGATTATCGCAATCACGCGGAAAAGGTCCTGCCGCTGGACCACGGTAAAGATCAATTTGACCGGGCCGGTAGCACCCTCGCCATCGATTGCCGTGACGCCATAGTTCTGCTGCCGGAGACATTCGATGAGCGGGGTTGCGTCGTGACGGGTTATGACCCGGACAATGACAAGGCCAATCGAGATCTTCTCCTCGATGAACATCCCGACGTACGTTCCGGCTGCGAAACCTGCCCCGTAGGCGATATACGAGACAACGTTGGTGAGGTTGTTCATCACCTGCCCGATGGCAAGGAGCCAGATAATGACTTCGAAAAAGCCGATGGCCGGCGCAAGGTACTTGATCCCTTTGGAGATGAAGATGACCCGGAGCGTGCCGAGCGTAACATCGCAGATACGTGCGCAGAAGATGAGGAGCGGGATGACCACGTACGCGAAGACTTCAGCTGAACTAAAGGACGTCAGCATTCCATCCTTAGGTTTATGAGGCGGCGTTAATAGTTTGTGGTGAGGGGGTGCTGGTTGCCGGTTATGGTACCGGTCGGTCCTCCGGGTCTGGTACCACCATGACGGTGGTGTACGAACGCAAGAGCCAGCCATGGAGGGCAAGCAGTGCAAGGAGCGATACGGCCGCCGTTGTTACCACGCCAACGAATGCCCGGTCAAGAGCTGCCGGATCCACCCGTCCGGAAAAGACCAGTGCCATACCGGTGGTCAGGACGATACTTGTGGCATAGACATCCCGCACAGAAAAGAAGAAGAGTGCCGTTACGAGGCCGAGGAGGATTGCAGGAACCAGCGGGTCAGCAAGGCCTAACGCCGGCGTATGGACTTTTGTTGTCAGGCCAAAGAGGATCGCCGTGATTATCACACCGGTGGGGATGGAGAGCGCCGCTCCCCCGGCTCGGACGAGCGCCTGGAGATGGGTCCCGACAAGCACCCAGCAGACCATGACGGTCGCGATCCCCGTGGGAAGATACAGGCAGAAAAGGGCCGGAAGGGAGGCGGGAGTTGAGCTGTTCATAGTATAAACCACCACAGCGAGATATCCTGCTGCGAGCGCCAGCGTGCAGGTTACTGCAGTCCGTCTCACTGACCGGAACCCGATCTGGAGCAGGGTCACATCACGAGTCCGGAACGACCGTGTAACCATCCATACCACGACGACCATCCCGGTCAGGATACACCCGATTACCGTATAGAGAAGGAGCGGGAGAATGTCCGGTTCAGCAAGAAGAGTGCCTGCCCCTTCCAGGAGGTAGATCTCGACAAGCCATGCGCAGTACACCAGGAGCGGGATGAGCAGGAGCCGTACAACGCCCTTTTGCGATGCGGTTGGTGCAAGGTGGGAGATCGGGTCAATCGGAGTGCTGCCGGTCATGGAGAGATGGTCCTTACAACCTGCATTCGCTCTCCGGGGACAAGTACATTTTCTTTCCCGTTTTCACTTTGGTAAAGAAGGGGGGGCCTCACGTCCGCCCCGACAGGATATCCCGGACAGCCTGCTCCCGTTCTGCTGCCGTGCGTGGTGTGGCAACCACCCGGTCGTCAAACGTCGGGCGTTCTGCAAGGAAAAACTGCCCGAGCGCGATCTTTCCCTCACCGGAATAGTCCCATTCGCGTGCCCGCCAAAACGCAGCGGAAAGATCGCCCGGGTCATGGTCCGCCAGATCGTACACCCGCTCCCCGTAGTAATCGGCAACCGGGAAGAACGTTGCACAGATCTGGAGCACATCGATGAATGCAAAACCCCGGTGCCGGATTGCGCCCTGGAACAGGCCTTCAAGCTGCGGCATCTTCTTTGAATAGCCACGGGCAACAAACGTTGCCCCGCTGGCAAGCATCAGCTCGACCGGGTTGAGGGGAGACTCAGAAGTCCCAAGGGGCGTAGACCGGCCTTTGAATCCCAACGGGGACGTGGGGGTGTACTGGCCGGTTGTCAGGCCATAGACCCGGTTATCGTGGACGATGACCGTGATATCGATGTTCCGTTTTGCGGCAAAGATGAGATGGTCGAGCCCCTCGGCATAACAGTCGCCGTCCCCGCAGCAGCAGATAACGGTAAGATCGGGGTTGGCCAGTTTGAGACCGGTTGCCACGGGAATTGTCCGGCCATGGAGCGAGTAGAAACTGTTGATGTTGAGGTAATCGGCGATCTTGGCATGGCACCCGATGCCGGAGACCAGCACGACATTGTCAAGTGATTTGCCATCCTCTTCTCGTTTGGCAAGGACCCTTTTTAGTGCATGCTGGATCGTGAAGTTGCCACAACCGGGACACCAGGTGTTCTGTGCCGGGGTGATAAGGTCCCGCCCGGTCATTCAGATCACCCCCCGGAGCCGCAGGGCAAGATCTTCAGGGGTGAAAGGCCGGCCATCATATCTCAGGACCGTGTCATGGACTCGTATCCCGTTCTCGTGTGCAAGGCCTGCCAGCTGGGCGGTTGCGTTCTCCTCGACAGCAATAACCCGCGTTGCGCCGGCGAGCGCCGCTTCAAGCAGGGATTTGGGGAACGGCTCGAGGACCACGGGCCGGACTACGCGGAGGCCGAGCCGGGTGCCGGTTTCAGTACATACGCTGCCGCAGGAACCCCAGCAGAGGACTGCGGTTGCAGCGTCCGGTGCACCGGACACGACTACCTGCGGGTATGACTCCAGGTTTTTTTTGAGAGTTTCGGCCTTTCGCAGGCGCTTTTTTGTCATCGCTGCAGTTACTTCCCCATCCTCTGTCGTGATGCCATATTCATCATGGGCATAGCTGTTCACCTTGACAATGACCCCTGCCGTCCCGGCAAAGGCTGGAGGAGAGATCCCGGAGGGGGTGTCGGCATAGCGCTGGTACGGGCCCTCCACGGCCTCCATACCATCTCCCCCGGGTACCGGCAGGTCCCGGTCGGGGAGATCGATACTGTATGTTCCTTCGGACAAGGTCTTGTCGGTAAGGATAAACGCCGGGACCTGGCAGCGCCATGCCAGATCCAGTGCCCGGGACGACCAGGCTATCGCCTCGCTGGCATCGGACGGGGCAACGACCAGCCGGGGGAATTCTCCCTGCCCGGCATGGATGACGAACCTGAGATCGGCCTGCCCGGTATACGTGGGAAGACCGGTTGACGGGCCGGTGCGCTGGGACATCAGGGTCACGACCGGGAGTTCGGCCATACCGGCAAGCGAGAGCCCCTCGGTCATGAGACAGAACCCCCCGCCGGAAGTGCCGACCGCAGCGCGTTTTTTGGCAGCAGCGAATCCCAGCGCCATCAGGATGACCGCGATCTCGTTTTCCGGGTGAACAACCGTCAATCCGAGCCGTTCACTTTCGCCGGCAAGGAAATGGAGGAGCCCCGAGGAAGGGGTCATCGGGTACGAGATATAGGCATCAAGGCCCCCGCGGATTAGGCCAAGACCGACCGCCTCGTTGCCATTGAGCAGGGGGCGTGGCGGATTTGGTCCCCGGGGTACCGGACGAACGGTCGCGATCCGGTCATAGGCTGATCGTGCCACCCGCAGGTTCTGGTCAGTCCCCTTCGGGATGTGCCTGCGGAAGACCAGGTCAACGATCTCCCAGTCGATCCCCGCAGCCCGGGCAAATCCCCCGATGAATGCAGAATTGCCCATGACCGCCGGGGCTTGTTCCGTTGTCAGGATCTCCTTTACCGGGACAGCCTGCCCGTTTGCTTTCACCAGGCCTTCCGTATAGAGCAGGACCGAATCCGGCTTCAGGCGGTTGTTGTGCTGCTCAACGGTGGCCTGGTCAAGAGCAAGGAGGAAATCTGCCTTCTCCCCACAGGTCCCCGGGCTTTTGGGCGCAGCGGTGCCGCGAATGATGGTGAAATTATGACCGCCCCGGATCAGCGAAGGGTAATCGAAATTCAGGTACACGGAATAGCCAAGGTGGTTGAGCAGCTGAGCTACCATCGTGCCCGCACTGTTGATCCCGTCCCCGGCTTTTCCCCCGACAAGCACCGTAACATCATCCATAGAGGTTCCCCGTATGTTTCTGGTAATGCCGCAGGCAAACAAAAAGGTTGCCACCGGAAACGGGACAACCCGGGACAGCGGGACCGGCAGGCCTTTTTTTTGCTGAATGGGGCGTACGTGAGGAGAACATCTTTTAATACTCCATGACCCATCAAGAGAATAACGAGCGGGAAGATCCTGCAATGGGATCACGGGTGATTTTTTGGCCCGCACCCGCTAAGACCGGAGGAGTGCATGGAGAGACCAGAAAAGACGGAACCGGATGACAGGACCTATGTTGTGCATACCAGCGGGGGCATGGACATGGACGCGCTCATCAAGGCTCTCCGGCATACCAACCTCGGGATCCGGTGGCGGGCCGCACTCGCGCTGGGCGACATCGGGGAACCGGCCATCAAGGCACTGGTCCGAATGCTCAAAGAGCCGGATCATGAAATCCGGTGGCTTGCCGGCTCCGCCCTCGGCAGGATCGGGGAACCGGCAATCCCCCACCTTATCCGGGTGCTGTCCGATCCCGACTACGATACCCGCTGGCATGCCACCCGTATCCTTGCCGGCATGGGAGAGCCCGCGATCCAGCCGCTCATCGCTGCGCTCAGGGACGAGGATGGCGATATCCAGTGGCGCTCTGCCCATGCACTCGCGAACATCGGGGAGCCGGCGGTCGATGCGCTTATCCTCGCCCTGAAAGATTCGGTCTGGTGGGTGCGGGCAAAGGCGATCTGGGCGCTGGGAGAGATCCGGAGCACGCGGGCAACCGAGCCCCTGATCCAGTCGGTCAACGATATGGACTGGTACGTCCGCTGGAGTGCAGCCGATGCATTGGGTAAGATCGGGGACAAACGCGCTGCTGAGACCCTGAGTAAAGCCCTCAAAGAACCGGACTCGTTTGTTCAGGTCCCAACCATATGGGCGCTCGGCAGGATCGGAAGCCCGCTGCCGGTCGACATTCTGGTACGGTCGCTGGAGGACCCGGACTGGTACATCCGCTGGAGCGCAGCCGATGCTCTTGGCAATATCGGCGACACGAGGGCGCTCCTGCCACTCCGGGCGCTTCTGTCAGACAAAGACGAATATGTCCGGAGCGCCGCGGTTGCGGCAATTGCCCGGATAAAAAAGAAACACAGCTGATCTGTACAGAGAAGGGAGTCGTCCTACTTCCGGACCAGTCCCTCGAGGAGGGCTTTCATATCATTGATCTTGTAAGGCTTGGAAAGCACGCCGGTAAAACCGAATTTCTGGTAGTCCTGGACACACGGGTCGTTGCCATACCCGCTGGAGACGACTGCTTTTACGGACGGGTCGAGACCTTTTAATTTTTCAATGGTCTCGCGTCCCCCCATTCCTTCGGGAACGGAGAGGTCGAGAATGACAACATCGAACGGGGCGCCGGCGTCTTTTTCCCGCACGTATAATTCGATCGCTTCCTCGCCGTTCCTTGCAAACTGCACATCGTAGCCAAGGAACTGGAGCACCTCCAGCGTTACATCGATGATGATCTGTTCATCATCCATTAAGAGGATCTTTCCCTTGCTGGTCATGCCGGCATTCACCTGAAGTATGCAGTAATTCTTACCCCATAGGCAATAAGGGTATATCATTTAGGATTACGGGGGGAGGACGGTACAGGAATACGATCCTGGATTTTCGGGCAGGAGCCGTCAGACCCATGGCGTATTTTTGGTACTTCGCACGCCGGGGAAATAGACACGAACGAGGGTTCGCAAAAGAACGATGAGAAACTCCGGTAATATGAATATGGGCACGTGCCCCCGCGGGGCGCCCCTCACGATGCACGGCGGAGCAGATTCAATTTTAAAAAAAGTAGTTGCGGCCGCCACGGGGGCGCCTTTGCGGGGGTGGCGGCAGACATCGTAATAAATTTGCGAAAGTTCCAAAAATCAATATTGTCTGAAATGTTTTTCCTGGGAACGTAGTGGATGCTCAGACTCGCCCGGGGGCTTTCGTATACACGTTCGCCCCGCCACTATGGCATCCCCCGGCCTTTGCGATAACGCGGTATTGCCGGTAGAAAACGTCCGGTTCAATCTCTTGAAACGCGGGGAGAACGATTATCGGGAACGTGATTTTTTGCCGGGGCAAAAAATGGAAATTACTTTGGAGAACCGGAGGTTTTTCCCCCCAGCAAAAAAATGATTTCAACACCACATACCTTCGTTCACTTTTTGAGGGCACGCAGGCGCGCTGCCTCTTCCTTGTCCTCGACACGGAGAAGGAACGTGCCGTGGCAGGGCTTGGTATAGGGAAAGATGACAACGTCGCCATCAAGGCCGATGGCGATTGGAGGGATGCCGATGAGGTGGACCTCGAAGACCTTAAAACCGGGCTGGACGTCAAAGTTCTCGCGGAAATGCTCCCGGATATATTCGCGGGATTCTTTGAATGTCGCGCCCCGCATGACGATCTCGTAATTCATCGATTCTACGCAGCCCATGGGTGCACCTCGTCAAGCGCCTTTTTTAAGGGCAGGGGGTTGTGGACTGCTTTTGCTGCTACTTTCGTGCAGGGAAAATCGATCGCCTGTACCAGCTCATCGTAATGTTCCCCATACACTACAGCAAAGAGCGCTGCTCCCGATATTGCGCCCATGGTCCCGGCATAACTGACCCCGGCATCGTTGTGGATGAAGACGAAGCAGAGGTCAAAGTCCCGCTTCTTCTCAGCAATGAGGGCAACGGCACGGTCAAGATCCATGACCTCTCCCAGGTAATACCGGTCGGTGTCGGCTACCACAAGCAGGGTATTTGCTGCCTTGTTACCAGCCACGACCGGGGTAATTCCTGCCTTTTTCAGGCGGTTGATCAGGTAGAGTGCAATACTCGTCTGTACCGGCACCTGGGGGCAGCCGAGCACAAGGAGTGCCGTTGTTCCCATGGGGGTTGTCTCATCGGTAACCATGAATCCGTTCCCGGTTTCGTTTCCTGACATCATATCGGCCTTTTGGGCAAATAACCTTCGCGTGCAGCCATCCGGTTCAGAATGTCCCGATACCAAGAACCCGTTGTGGATGGGTGTAGATGGTGAAGTTATCGCCCCGCGAGAACCCGATGAGGGTCAGGCCGGCTGCCGCTGCCGTTGCTATGCCCTTGTCGGTCGATGCCGCCCGCGAGATGATCACCGGAATGCCGGCACGGGCACACTTCCTCACCATGCCGGCCGGCTGGCGGCCGGTACAGCCAATAACACACCGGGAAAGGTCGACATTGTTCAGCACAGCATACCCCACCAGCTTGTCGACCGTGTTGTGCCGGCCGACATCGCTGCTCTTTGCAACTAGACGACCATCCTGCCAGAGAACCGAGCAGTGGACCCCGCCGGTCTTTCGCCACAGTTCCGTCTCAATCTCCCGGGTGATGGAGACAACATCATCCGGGGTAATCCGGATTTCAGAACCAACCCGGGGAAGGTCGGAGAGGAAACTGGTCCCGCCGCTTGAGCCGGTCTCCCGCTCTTCTTCCCCATACTCGCAGCAGGTACGGGAAGAGACCAGGATCTGGTCGCCGTCAAGCTCGACCGTGTCCACGCAGGCGGCCAGCCCTTCGGTGATAACATACCCTGCCCCCAGTTCCCGCAGCTGGTCGCGGCTCGCAACCATTCCGGTTATTGGGCTGCCGTTGAGCACGAGCCCGAACCGGTCCTCAATTACCACGGCATCCTCGATAACGGCCCCGGTTCCACCGGTGACCCGGATACTGCGGTGCGTGTGGATCATGATCCGTCGGTCTCCCCGTGTACCCATGCCAGGTAGGGCAGGTGGCCCGCGATGACCGGGAGGGCGATTATCTCCGGGACCTCGTACGGGTGCATCCCGCGCAGGGTGCTAATGACCCGGTCTGCACGATCCTTTTTGGTCTTGATGATGAGAAGGTGCTCCTCCTCATCGCAGTCCTCTCCGTTCCAGCGGTACAGGGATCGGACCGGCAGGATATTAACACAGGCAACAAGGCGCTTTGCAAGGAGGCGCCGTGCCAGCTCTTTCGACCGCACCTTGGGGACCGTTGAATAGATCACGCAAATCTCCCCAATGGGACCCGGGGTCATGGATTCCTTTCCCATACCGGAGGTGTTGCCGCTCCCGGTACATAAGGATATATTCCCGGCTCATGGGAAGCGGGGTTAATTTCTATAAACGCCAGCGCCAATGGTAGGTGATTATGTACGCGAGCAGAATGAACAATCTCCCGCCCTATCTTTTCGCGCGGATAGACGAGATGAAAGCAGAGCAGCGAAAGAAAGGTGCAGACTTAATCGACCTGGCTGTCGGCGACCCGGACCTTGCCACCCCGCCCCATATCGTTGAGTCGCTGGTCGCTGCCGTAAAGGACCCCCAAAATCACCACTATCCCGATTATGCCGGCATGGAGGCGTACCGGAGCGCCGTTGCCGGCTGGTACCGGAAGCGGTTCGGCGTCTCGCTCGATGCGGGCAGGGAAGTCGTTGCCCTCATGGGATCCAAGGACGGGGTAGCCCATATTCCCGAAGCGTTCGTCAACCCCGGGGATTATGTCCTTGTCCCGAGCCCCGGCTACCCCGTGTACCGGACCGGCACCCTCTTTGCCGAAGGAAATGTCCACGAACTGCCGCTCCTGCAGAAGAACGGTTTCCTTCCCGTCCTTGCCGATATCCCAAAGAGCATTGCCAAGGCGGCAAAGATCCTGTACATCAACTACCCGAACAACCCGACTGCCGCGGTTGCCCCGCCCGGGTTCTATCAAGAAGTGGTCGACTTTGCAGAGGAGAACGACATCGTCGTCGTCTCCGACAATGCCTACTCCGAGATCGCCTTTGACGGCTATGTCGCACCCTCGTTCCTCGAAACAAAAGGGGCCATGGAGGTGGGTATCGAGATGCACTCGCTCTCCAAGACTTACAACATGACCGGCTGGAGGATCGGCATGGCTGTTGGCAACGCCGATGTCATTGCCGGCCTTAAAAGGGTCAAGACCAACGTGGACTCCGGGGTATTTGACGCCGTTCAGCACGCCGCGATCACGGCGCTCTCCGGCCCGCAGGACTGCGTACAGGAAGCCTGCCAAATCTACCAGGAACGCCGCGATGTCCTCGTCAAGGGCTTGCGGGAACTCGGGTTCGATGTCCCGCTGCCCAAAGCCACATTCTATGTCTGGGTGCCGGTAAAGGACTGCATGGCCTTTGCCGGCCGGCTCCTGACCGAAGCCGGCATCGTTGCAACCCCCGGTGTCGGGTTCGGTGCCAGCGGGGAAGGCTACGTGCGGTTCGCGATCACCCGGCCGGTTGCCCGCATCCAGGAGGCAATCGAACGGATGCGCACGATGAACCTATGAGACTCCTACCCCATCGTTCTGCCCGTGACCGGAGCTGACCTGTGCTCTTCCACTACGCGCTCGTTGACGACCTGATAACAAAAGAGGAGTTTGAACGTCGCGTAGACCAGAAGATCGACGATTGCGGCGACCTGGTGGACGAGCCGACTGCGGCCATGATGGTGGTTGGCGAACTCGGCCGGGAGCACGTGAAGATACGGGGGCTCTCGGCAAAGTCCAGCCTCTTCTCTTTTTTCGGCAAAGTCATGGACAAGACCGAGCCAAAGGAGTTCGACCGGTCCGATGGCGAGAAGGGATGGGTGGCAACGCTTCTTTTAGGGGACGAGACCGGGACCATCCGGGTCGTGCTCTGGGACGAGAAGGCCGGTGCCGTGCTGGATACTGAAGCTGGCGAAGTACTCGAAATTATCGGGCGCCACCCGCCCCAGCGGACGCAGGAGATCTATGCTCTTGCCCTCCGGAAGGCAAGCTGCGATATTTCCTGCGTCACGGCAGCAGGCAGCGGGCTTTCAACGGAACCGGTGGACCTTGACGGCGTCCTGCTGGCAATTGATCCCCCCCGGAGTTTCACGAAACGTGACGGGAGCACCGCCGAGATGATCGAGGCGGTTTTTGGCGACGCTTGTGGCACTGCCCGGCTCGTGGCGTGGGTGCCGGCGCTGCTCCAGGAGATGGTGCCGGACACACCTGTCCATATCACCGGAGCAAAACCGTCCGGCCGCGGCGAGGGCCGTGACTACAGCCTTGATGAAAAAAGCACGGTTATCGTAACGGAAACGGCAGCCAGTGTCCCCGTAACCCCCTTATCCCGGGTCGGCGACACCGGCACGTACTCAGTCCGGGGTACGATAAAACAGTTCCAGGAGCCCCGTTCGTTCACGTCCCGGAACGGCACGCAGTCGTGGGTGCGGAACATCTTTCTTGCGGATGGCGATGATGAACTCCGCGTCGTCCTGTGGGGAGAGAACGCACTTGTCCCAATTCAACAGGGCGACCCGGTCGAGATATACCATGCACGGGCAAAAGCCGGGCGGTTCGGCGGCATCGAGCTGGGAGTCGGGCGGGGCAGTGTCTTCCGGTTGCCACGGCAAAACGAGCGTCGCCCGGTCGTCTTTACCGGCACGATTATCGAAGGGCCCGGGGGTCTCTTTATCGACAACGGGAAGGAGCGCTATCTCGTTGAAGGGGATCTTCCCCACGGTACCGATGTTACCATGACCGGCATGCTTACCGGCAGCAGGATCATTCCGGAGCGGGTCGAGCCGGTCGTTGTCACCCCGGATGGCATTCTTGAAAAGATCCGGGCGTTGCGCACGTCCCTCCGCCCGTAATTTTTTTTACTTTCACCCCCCGCACGCTTCGGGGTATATATCCCATTGTTTAACATCTTGTTGTGCCATAGGAGTGTATAAGAAATGGCTGAAGGACCACTCGAAATTGAAGATTTACCGGGCGTAGGCCCAAGCACTGCAGACAAGCTCCGGGAAGCCGGTTACTTATCCGTTGAGAGTATCGCAACGGCATCGCCTGCCGAACTCTCCGAGGTCTCGGAGATCTCGGAGTCGGTGGCAAAAAAGATCATCAAGGCGGCCCGGGAGGCAGCGAATGTCGGCGGGTTCAAGACCGGCCAGGACATCTTTGAGCAGCGGAAGGATGTGCGGAAACTCTCGTTCCGGGTCCCCGAACTCGACACCCTGCTGGGCGGGGGACTTGAGACCCAGGCCATCACCGAGATGTACGGCGAGTTTGGTTCCGGGAAAAGCCAGATCGTCCACCAGATGGCAGTGAATGTCCAGCTGCCCGAAGACCAGGGTGGCCTGAACGGCAGTGTCATCTACATCGACACCGAGAACACCTTCCGTCCCGAGCGTATCGAGCAGATGGTCAATGGCCTTGATATCGAGGATGCCCCCGGTTTTGAGGAAATACTGAACAATATCCATATCGCCCGGGCGCACACCTCCGATCACCAGATGCTCTTAATCGACAACTCCCGGGAACTTGCAACCGAACTCAGGAACAGCGGAAAACCGGTCAAGCTCTTCATCATCGATTCGCTGACTGCCCACTTCCGTGCCGAGTATGCCGGCCGGGGCACCCTTGCTGCCCGCCAGCAGAAACTGAACCGGCACATGCATGAGCTCTTCAAGCTCATCGATGAGCACAATGCCGTGGGACTGGTCACCAACCAGGTCATGTCCAACCCGGCAGTATTCTTCGGTGACCCGACCAAGCCCATCGGTGGCAACATCGTCGGCCACACCGCAACCTTCCGGCTCTATCTCCGCAAGAGCAAGGGCGGCAAGCGTATCGCTCGTCTCGTGGACAGCCCCAACCTCCCCGAGGGCGAAGCACCGTTCATGGTTGAAGAGGCTGGTCTCAAATCGTGTTAAGAGCACTCCTTACGGATATTGACGGCACCCTGACCGGGCCGGACCGCAGGATCGATACCGGATCGATCCTTGCCATCCGGTCCCTTATCGATTCCGGGACGGACGTGATACTGGCAAGCGGGAATACCGCCTGTTTCATGGACGGACTCTCGCGAATGATCGGCACCAGCGGGACATTCATTGCCGAGAACGGCGGGGTGTTCCGTATCGGGTTTGGCAACCCCCTCACGATAAACGGGAGCCAGGACGCCTGCCGCACGGCGCTTGTCGCGGTGCAGGAGTATTTTTCCGATAAAGGGACGGAGCTGGAGCTCTACAGTCCCGAGTACCGGTTTGCCGATTTTGCATTTGCCCGGACCGTGCCGG
>DANA01000080.1:0-122 GCA_002508495.1 Methanoregula sp. UBA276 | reverse complement strand
GGAATTTCTTGCCATCGGGGATTCGCTAAATGACCTCCCGATGCTCAAAAGCGCCGGGGTCGCCGTCACGCTGGCAAATGGCCACCCGGACCTGAAGGCGGCAGCAGACTATGTGGCAAAAA